>NZ_JAGSYI010000002.1:1271218-1589022 GCF_025685625.1 Acidicapsa acidisoli | reverse complement strand
CGAATAATGCCTTAACCGCTCTTACTCAGTTTGAAACTTCCGTTCCGAGTTTCGAGCGCAATGAGATGGGTGCCACAATGGGCGGCCCGATTATCAAGAACAAGCTGTTTGTCTTCGGCGCTATTGACGTGCTCCGCTCCAGTACCACGAGCGCCAGCCAGTATACGGTTGAGACGAAGGACTTTGACGCTTGGGTCGCGGCTAACCTCCCAAATAGCGTGGCCAACCAGGTTCTTACAATGGCTCCGCCCCTGAGCTTTCCAACGAGTGGCGTTCTTACCGTAAGTCAACTCGAAGCACAAAATCCCGGATTCTTCGCACCACCGGCAGGTATCCCTTCGACTCTGGATGCAGTTGGTCTCGCTAACATCAGTTTTTCCGTTCCCAAGAACGGATACCAGTGGAGTGTTCGAGGTGACTACTATATCAGCGCCAAGGATCGCGTTTATGTTACGTCGATTCGAACCTATGACACGTCAGCAGGCGCGACGCCCCGGCCTGCGCTGAATATCCCACAAGCCAACAGTTCCGACTTTGTCAACGTGGACTGGACCCACACGTTCTCCCCGCATCTTCTTAATGAGGGAGGGGCAAATATTATTCGTCCCTATGGCTCCAATCTGCCAGTACCTTCCAATGCGATTCCTTACATCAACGTGACTGGGTTGCAAGGGTTTTCTAATTGGGGGCCTGGAAACTTTACCCAATCCACACTCGGCTGGCGCGACGTGATGACGGCGACAGTAAAAACTCATACTCTCAAGTTTGGCTTTGACCAGTTCAATATTCGCGAAGCCGATTCCCAGGACGGCGCTTTCGATCGTCCGACCTATAACTTCAACAATCTTCTCGACTTTGTCCAGGACGAGGCAATCAGCGAATCGGCTACTCCTGTCAACCTGACAACGCAGCAGGAAGCGCCTTATAACCGGCGCTACCGCGCACTCTATACCGGAGTCTACATCCAGGATGACTGGAAGTTGATGCGAACATTTACGCTCAACGCAGGTGTCCGGTACGATTCGATGGCAAATTTCTTTTCCATCCTTTCGCCTCAATTGACTAACTTCACACTTGGCCAGGGGCCTACGGCAAATGCTCAGATAGCGGACGGAGTGACCGGACTGGCGAAGGGCAATAATGTGCTCGACCACAGTATTTGGGGCATCAATCCACGCGTAGGGTTTTCCTGGGATGTTTTTGGAAAGGGCAGGACAGCCGTGCGCGGCGGCTTTGGGATCTTCTCCGATCAACCGCCTTACATTCACATCACAGACATAACGGCGGGCAATCTGCCAAACTTCTTTACGCCGTCTCTTAACGTACAACAGGGGACGACGCCTGTCTTCCAGCTTTGCAGCGCTCCAACAGGCTTTACGGAAGCGTGCCCGGTGGTGAACACCAGCAATGTTGTGCTCAACTCAAGTGGCGGAGTCGTTGGTCAGAGGGCAAGTCTGGGTGGTTATTCGCCTAACTACAAACTTACTCAGGTAGAAGACTGGTCTCTCAGCGTGCAGCAGGAGTTTGGTGGAGGTATCATCGCTGAACTCAACTATTCCGCGTCGGTCGCCCATCACCTGCCGATATTCAATCAAGACCTCAACCGCTTCTCCGGAGACCTGATCGTCAACAATGGAACGCTGACACGTCTCAATCCAAACTTTGGCGGAATCAACTACGCCACTTCGAACGGTAACTCAGTTGGCCAATACGGCAGTGCCTTGGTGCAACGCCGTCTCGCGCATGGCCTCGCGCTACGCGGTATCTACACCGTTGGCAAGGCGCTGGATATTCTCAGCCAGTCGGGCTCCCTGGATAGCGGAGCCATCACGGGAGGCATTACATCGGATATCATCGAGAACGGCAATTTTGCGAGGCAGCGTGGCCGCGCCGACTTTGATGTCCACCAGCAGTTCTCGGCCGACGGCACGTGGATGGTGCCAAGCCATTATCCCAATGCGCTGGAAAGGAACATTCTCGGTGGATGGGAGTTCGGCGGTGTGTGGATACTGCAGACCGGCTTGCCTTTCACGGTCTACACAAGCGCTGCCTTCAATCCGGTCTATGACTCAACTGGGAAGGTGATTGGCAATACCGGCGGCGACTATAACGCGGACGGATCGAACTATGATGTGCCGAACGCGCCGTCCTTCGGGAACCACCTGAGCGGTCAGGGCAAGAAGGCATTTCTCACTGGGCTATTTCCTGCCTCAGCATTTCCTGTGCCGACCCTCGGAACAGAAGGAAATCTAGGGCGCAATACTTACGACGAGCCGGGATATAACAACCTTGACTTCACCTTTGAGAAATTCTTCTCCACTCCCTGGTTTTTTGGAGAGAAGTTGAAGATCGAGGCAAAGGGTGAAGTCTTTGATCTCTTCAACCGCAGCAATCTGGTTTCTGTGAGTTCGGATCTGTCCAGCGGTTCGTTTGGGAAAGCGACCAATCAGTTGCCTCCCCGTAGTCTGCAACTGCATTTACGCGCGAGTTTCTGAGCTGGCCAGACATCAGGGAGAAATGATGAATGGGTGCGTGTCATTCACCGGATGACACTCCTTCCTCATTTTTCCCTGTTGCTGTTCGCTGCAATGGCCTCAATTAAATCCCACTCTTATCTAAAGGAGAATTGCCCGAGATGGCTTCTGCCGTGAGTCGAAGTAGAGTTCTGCTGTTCATTCTGACTGTAATGTTAGGGGGCGGTATTCTGCGCGCGCAGAATACCGCGTTAGTTCTGGAGCGCGAAGGAACCACGGTGGCCCTTGAACCTTATGCTCCAAATATCCTGCGTGTAACCATGAGCACGCTCAAGGATCAGGCTACGGCTGAGCCGGGCTATGGAATTGTAGCCAAGCCTGCCGCTGCTGGTTGGGCTCATGAAGCGACGGCCTCCGGAGATACTTATACTTCGCCCCGGATGACATTGTTCCTTGCGGCGCCGGCTCCTCCTCAGAAGAGGCCAGACGGGTCGTTCTGGCGCGGTCCAAAGAAAAATTACAACGGTGTGGGACGAGAACCTTATTTGATAATCACGGCCGCCGATGGAAAGCCCTTATTGAAGATGCAGGGTTGGGAGATGGCGGAGCTGAACGATAAGGACGGAGACAGTCAGCTCAACAACGACCGCCGTTCCCAGGACCCGCAGTTCTACCGGGTGGGCGCTACGTTTGCTTCGCCCGATGACGAACACTACTACGGCCTCGGGCAAAATCAGGAAGGCTATCTTGACCACCGGCAGCACAAGGTGGAGTGTTGGGCTGACTACCAATCGGCAGGCGGACCAAATTTCTGCGTTCCTTTCCTGGTAACCAACAAAGGATATGGCCTGCTCTGGGATAATCCTTCGAAGACCGCAATTCTCCCCGGATTCAATGAGCAGACTAAGTGGATATCGCAGATCGGCCAGCGAGTATCGTTCTTTGTCGTAGCGGGCCAGACAACGGATGAGATCTATGCCGGCTACAGGCTGCTGACAGGTGATACTCCCATGCTGCCGAAGTGGGCTTACGGATTGATCCAGTGCAAACAGAGGTATTCGACGCAGGCGGAGATGCTAGCAGTTGCCAAAGGCTATCGTGATCGCCACTTACCGATCGATATGTTAGTGCTTGATTGGTTCTATTACACGGGCATGGGCCAGATGGACTTCATCAAGGAGGCGTGGCCTGACCCAGCGGAGATGAATCGTCAACTTCACGCCATGAATATCGAGACGATGATCAGCGTTTGGCCGCGATTCAAGCCGGGCACACGCTACTACGAAACCGTGAAGAACAATGGCTATTTTCTGCATCATGCCGACGGTAGGCCAGAAGATGGAATGCCCTATGATGCCCAGGGATCGGACATCGATTCGACCAACCCCGATGCAGCCAAATGGTACTGGAGCGTGATCCATCAAGATATCGCAAGCAAGGGTTTCGATTCGTTCTGGGCAGACGAGACAGAACCTGACCTGCCTCCGAACGGCAGCTACTTCAAGATTGGACCGGGAACAGAATACTTCAATATCTATCCCCTCTTTCATACCGCTGCGTTTTATAACGGCATACGCAAGGACATGCCCGATACGCGAGCGTTGATCCTATCACGCGACGCCTATCTCGGCGCGCAGCACAACGGAGCTATCTTCTGGTCCTCCGATATCTTCCCCACCTGGGATGTGCTGCAGCGGCAAGTCCCAACCGGTCTTGATGTTGCCGCTTCTGGAATTGCATATTGGGGAAACGATATTGGTGGCTGGCAGGGACTTCCGAAGACGCATGTACCCGTGAATAAACCTTTGATCGACCCTTCCGATGCGCGGGACGAGGTAGGTGGCTATGACGACTATCCCGAGTTATATGTGCGTTGGTACGAATACGGCGTCTTTCAGCCGAATTTCAGAACGCATGGCACACGGCCCCATAATGAGGTATGGTCTTATGGCAAGCAGGCTGAGCCGATCCTTGAAAAGTATCTCCGGCTGCGCTACGAATTGATGCCGTATATCTACTCTCTCGGCTATTACACGCATGAGACTGGAGCGCCTTTCATGCGACCGTTGTTCATGGACTTTCCAAATGACCCGAAGGTGGCGGACATGGGAGACGAGTATATGTTTGGACCAGCTTTCCTGGTAGCTCCTGTAACGTCTCAAGGTCAAACTTTGAAGAGCGTCTATCTGCCGGCAGGCACAGCCTGGTACAACTACTGGTCCAGTGAACGCTTCGACGGGGGCCAGACGATTCAGGTAAACGCCCCCATCGATACAATCCCTCTCTTTGTGAAAGCGGGTTCGATCGTGCCGCTTGGGAGCGTTGTCGAAAGTACTCATGACAAGCAGAGCATCGCCCACGTAAAAGTCTTTCCTGGAGCGGACGCTGATTTCACACTCTACAACGACGACGGGCTGACGTATGCGTATGAGAAAGGCCAGAGCCAGGTGACGCGAATTCATTGGGATGAGAAAGCTCACAAACTGACGCAAAGCGGATCACAGGCCTGGAGCGATGACACGGTTATAGATGTCGTGCAGCGACCATGATCTCTTGCTTGTTTTATAAACACTGAGATTTGCGATTGCCTCGAGGTGTGAATGCGCAACATGAATAAGCGAAAAGCCAAATATCGGAAAGTTTGGCAGCGGATGAAGGTGCGGCTGTTGCCTGGTATCACAGTCTTTTTAGTCTTTGGAGCCATCCACGGCATCCACGCTCAGATGCCTGGCCAATCCATACCGGACCAACCGACGATCACGGTCAACCAGACTGACGCCGGCCTGAGTGTGACGGTGGGAGAAGAACATCTCACGATCACCGTATGCCGAGACTCTGTCATTCATGTAGTCGCAACTCCCAATGGGTCCATATCCAATGACTCGCCGAGGCCTTGGATGCTCGACTCTGCGCAATCCTGCCCAGGCGCCAGATTCCAGTTCGCGAAGAGTGACAGCGCTGCAACTCTGACCACGGCAGAACTTGTCGTTAGCTTGTCTCTCGTTCACGGAAACATAACGTACAGTAGCGTTCGAGGAGCGAGCCTGCTGCGCGAAGGAGGCAGTGTACCGCGGACCTATGAGCCGGACTCAGTCAACGGGGAGCAGACGTATCACATCACAGACAGGTTCTCTCCGGACGCCACGGAGGGCATCTACGGCCTAGGGCAACACCAGAACGGGATGTTCAACTATCGCGGAGCCACGGTGGAGCTGGGCCAGAACAACACGGACGTCGCCATCCCCTTCCTTATATCGAGCAAAGGCTACGCGCTTCTTTGGAACACAGCATCTCTGAGCTATGAAGATAACCGCTTCCCTCTGGAGTTCTCCTTCAACTCGCTAGCTGGTAAGTCAGTGGACTATTACTTCCTCTATGGCCCGGAGATGGACGGCATCATTCATCAGTATCGAAACATGACGGGACACTCTCCGATGCTGCCCAAGTGGTCCTATGGCTTCTTTCAATCCAAAGACCGGTATGTCTCTCTGGATGAGATTCTTGAAATCGCGCAACGCTACCGCAGCGAACATATCCCGCTAGACGCAATCGTTCAGGACTGGTTTTGGTGGAAGACCGAAGGCGATCCGATCTTCAACACCAACTATCACGATGTTCCCAAAGATCTTGAGACGCTGCATCAGGAGCACATGCACGCCATGATCTCAGTTTGGGGGCTGTTTGATCCGGCTTCGGTGAACTTCAAAGGGTTGGCGGCTCAGAAATTCGACGTGCCGAAGGCGCATGTATACGACGCCACGAATCCTGCTGCGCGCGATTTTTATTGGAACAACCTTGCCGGTAAGCTTTTCGCACAGGGCTGGGACGCATTCTGGCTGGATAGCGCGGAGCCGGAAGAATACTGGCCGCACATGGGTGACGCGATCCTGCGAAACAAGAAGCTTGCGATTGGCAATGGCGCCGAATACACCAATGTATTTCCCTTGGTGCATACGGGCGGCATCCAGCAGCATTGGCTTGACACTACGCATCAGAAGCGTGTCTTTCTACTTACCAGGTCTGCCTTTCTTGGCCAGCAGCGCGTAGGCGCCACGGTGTGGTCCGGCGATGTCTACAGCACGTACTGGGGCTTGCAGCATCAGGTCGCCGCCGGATTGAATTTTGCACTTTCCGGATATCCCTATTGGACCACCGATATCGGCGGGTACTGGCCTGCGTATGACGGCGCGATTCAAGAGCCTGCCTATCAGGAGCTCTACGCACGATGGTTCGAGTTTGGAGCCTTTTGTCCTATCTTTCGCAGTCATGGACACAGGCCGCACAACGAGATGTGGACCTATGACAAGGTCGAACCGATCCTAATTGAATACGACAAGCTGCGTTACCGTCTCATGCCTTACATTTACTCGCTTGCGTGGAAGGTGACAGACCAGGACTACACCATCCAAAGGCCGCTGGTGATGGATTGGCGCACGGATCAGAAGACCTGGAATATCGGGGATCAGTTCATGTTCGGCCCTGCGATCCTGGTCAATCCAGTAATGAAGCAGAACGCGACTCATCGCACGGTGTATCTGCCGGATTCGCCCGTTTGGTATGACTTCTGGACCGGAGCATCGACGAAGGGCGGTCAGGAGATTGAAGCCGATGCGCCTCTGAACCGGATGCCCCTCTTTGTTCGTGCTGGCTCTATTCTTCCTCTCGGCCCCGAAATTGAATACGCCACGCAGAACCCCGGCGGCCCGATAGAACTCCGAGTGTATCGCGGCGCGAACGGCAGTTTTGATTTATACGAAGACTCTGGAGACAGCTACGATTACCAGAAAGGCGAGCACTCAATCATACCCCTCCGATGGGATGAAGCGGCCCATAGACTTACAATTGGTGAACGGGTTGGAACGTTCCCCGGCATGATAGATCAACGCCATTTTCAGGTTGTCTTCGTAACAGATGGCCACGGAGCAGGCGGTGGTTTGTCCACAAGCATTGATCGCGAAATCAGCTATAACGGAACTGAAACGAGTGTAACTGTGCCCTGATGGTCGAAGGTAAAAACTACGTTGTCAAGAGAACGTTTGCGGTAGATTGAGACAGTCGAAAACGTCCTGGTTCGCTGGCAGGTGTGTCTATGACAAAACCAGGAACCCTTGTATACTCCACTTGAACCGGAGTGGTACACGCGCAGCCAGTTCGATGGACACCTTGAAGTAAACGGTTACTCGCTCAGCAGCCTCTGCGTTGCAATGAGGCAGGGAAGATACAGATGAAGATTGGCAATCGGCGTCAATTTCTAAAGACCAGTGCAGCACTGGCGGCGGGGACCGCCGTAATGCGAAGTAGTGTGGCTGCGGCATTTGCTGATCAGTCTCAATCTGCTCAGGCGGCGACAAAGCTCATACAGTTCGAATATGCCGATGTGCAGCTTCTCGATGGCCCCATGCTGGAGCAGTTCCGTCAAAATGTGGCTCTCTTCTTGAATCTTCCGGACGACAATCTGCTCAAGCCTTTTCGCCAGCTTGCTGGTCAGGCTGCTCCGGGCGAAGACATGGGCGGCTGGTATTCCCCATCCGGCGAATTCGACCCTCCCCGTAACATGACTGGCTACATTCCGGGGCACAGTTTTGGGCAGTACCTTTCTGGCCTTGCGCGCGCCTACGCCGTGACTGGGGATAAGGCGGTGCAGGAGAAGGTGCATGGACTCGTGGCCGGCTTTGCGCCAACCGTGACAACCAAGTTCTATGACGGCTATTGCATTCCTGCTTACACCTTCGACAAGACAAACTGCGGCTTGATCGACGCGCATCAGTTTGCGGGTGATCCTATGGCGCTCGCAGTTCTGAACAAAGCCACAGACGCAGTGCTGCCCTGGCTTCCCGAGAAGGCGCTCAACAGGGAAGAAATGATGGCTCGTCCGCATAAGAACATCGCATTTACCTGGGATGAAACCTACACGCTGCCCGAGAATTTCTATCTTGGCTATCAGCGTGGCGCAGGTGCTCGCTATCGGCAGTTGGCACAGCGTTTCCTTCAGGACGACACGTATTTGGGTCCACTCTCGGAAAATCGCAATGTGCTTCCCGGTCAACATGCTTACAGTCACGTCAATGCGCTGTGTTCCGCTATGCAGTCGTATCTGACGGACAACAGCGTTAAGCATCTCGATGCTGCGCGGAACGGTTTCCGATTTGTTGTTGAACAAAGTTTCGCCACAGGCGGATGGGGCCCGGATGAAAGCTTCCGTAATCCCGGTACGGACGAACTGGCGAAGACACTCCATACCTCACACAGCAGTTTCGAGACGCCGTGCGGCGCTTACGGTCACTTTAAGATTGCGCGTTATCTCATGCGCGTCACGGGCGAGAGTACCTACGGCGACAGCATGGAAGCGGTGCTCTACAACACGATCCTCGGGGCGAGACCGATTCGTCCGGATGGCATCAGCTTCTACTACGCCGACTACAACATGGACGCCAAGAAGATAGACTACGAACAGAAGTGGCCCTGCTGCTCCGGAACGTTTCCGCAATTGACGGCCGACTATGGAATTAGTTCGTATTTCCGCGCGCCAAAGGGCATCTACGTCAACCTGTACGTTCCGTCGCGTGTAACATGGCGGCAGGGCAACGCACGGGTGACACTGACTCAGGAGACGAGTTATCCCAACATTGGCGAGACCGCGCTGCGCTTGAAGATGGATCGGTCGGAACGATTCGTCATCGCCCTGAGAGTGCCTGCATGGGCGGGAAAGCAAACCGTCGTTCACGTCAATGGAAAACCTGCTGCATCGGCACTCCGGGCTGGCGCCTGGGCAGAGCTGGATCGCGAATGGAAAGACGGCGATCGCGTGGAGTTCTCGATCGACATGCCGTTGCGACTGGTCCCACTCGATGCTCAACACGCCAACCTGGTGGCGCTTCTGCACGGTCCGGTCGCGCTATTTGGCATTGAGCCGGGTACACGGAGAATGACGCAAAAGCAGATGCTTGAGGCACAGCGCGTAAGTTCTTCTTCTGGCGAGTGGGAAGTCGCAACAGATCAAGGAAAAATCCGTATGAAAGCTTATCCCGCAATCACCAACGAGAGCTATAGGCTCTATCAGGAAACCTAGCAGCTCGTTGGAGGGTTTTAGTCAGGTTGGTTGATGGGAGTTGAACTGTGGGGCGAGTGCCCCACAGCCTGCGTATTGTGAAGGGATGGGTTAGAAGTCCAGACGAAGGCCGAATTGCATGCGGCGGTACTGGGTTAGAAGTCCGCTATAGGTACCGAGGAGAGTGCTGGCGGTTCGGGCATTGAGGCCAGCAACACTGACGTCGAAGCGATCGGTGTTTGAGACGTTGTAGACCTCGGCGGCAAATTTAAGTTTGGCCCAGTCGCCGAGCGCCCAGCTCTTGTTGACTGAGGAGTCGATGTCGAAATATCCATCTCCGCGGAGGTTGTTACGCTGACCTGCTTCGCCGGCGTAAGGCAGGCGAATGGTCTGCCCGAAGTAGATGCCTGAGTTGACGGCTGAGACGGTCGCCTGATCGAAGACATGAGGAACGCCATTGGTTATGTTTCTATGGGTTTTGACGTTGCCTACGTTGAACGCAAAGCCCGGATTGTTGTAGTTGGAAGGGTACGCGGGCGATTCGAGGGTGAAGGGCAGACCGCTGGTCCAGCGCATCAGGCCGGCCCACTGCCATCCGCCCACAAAGGCGTCCACAAAGCGGTTCATGCTGCTGAAATTGGCGTTTCCACGGCCCACCGGCAGTACATAGACCCAGTCGCCTGTAACCAGGCTGTGGGTGTCAAAGTCCGACGGGCCTTTGTTGAGCTTGGGATTCCAGGTGTTCTGTATGGCGAAGTTGGTATAGGCATTGTCGGTATTACCGAGCTGGCTAGTGCGTTCGGTTTCGGAGCCAAGATCAAGGGATTTGGCGAACGTGTAACCGGCATCGACCGTCAGACCGTGAGAACTGGGATGGCGGAGGGTGAACTGCAACGCGTTGTAAGAGCTGGTGCCGATCGTATCCCACGCATAGAGCGAGGAGAACTGATTGCTGAAGAAACGGGATTGAGTGGGAATGTTGGGGAAAAAGCCGTAGGGCGCGAAATCAAGCATGACCAGTGAAAAGGTTTCGCCGTTGGAGTAGCGCTCAGGAGCCCAGGCGTTGTTGAAGATGGCTTGGGTTGCGCTCTCTCCCGCATAGTCTAGGTTCTTCATGTAGGGAAAAACGTTCTCGAAATACGGAATGGCTGCGATATTACCATTCATCTTTTGATAACTTGAGGTGCCTGCAGGTTCACCGAGCTGAGAACGGTAGTCAACGACATTTCCGAAGGGCGCTGCGTCGACTGCGGTAGAGAGGATTCTGGCGTTGGCAAAGTAGTCGCCTCCGCCCGAGGGGTCGACATAATCGGCGTTCTCGGCGAGATCGAGTTGCTGGAGAAGATGGCGGCCCAGGCGTCCGACGTAAGCTTCTTCGAAGACGAAGCCTTTGGGGAATTCGTGCTGCAGCGAGACGTTGAAGGATTCGGCGTAGGGGGTCTTGAGATGGTTGTCGATGCCCCAGTCGATGCCGAAGCCATCAACTGGCGGTGGATTCGGGAAGCTGATCGTGGGGGAAAAAGGCGGCAGCGGAATGTCGGGAATGCTGTGAGGACCGGTGAAGCGGGGTGAGTTCTCAAAGCCGAGCTCGTCTGCCCCGTTGGAGATGCCGGCGCTTAGACCGATCGAGCCTTCCTGGCTGAAGGTATTGGCAAGCGCTTCGCCGAAGTGATCGTAGTACATGCCGAAGCTGGCCCGGATCGAAGTCTTGGGATCGGGAGAGTAGACAACACCAAGTCGCGGCGCGATGTTGGCTTTCTGCTTGGCCCAATATCCCGGAGCTCCGTTGGCCTTGCCCGAAGGAGCCAGGGAGACGGTGGGCTCATATATCTGACCCTGAAGCGCGGCGGATTCGCGTTGCTTGTACCAGGCATCGGTGTCGATCGTGGGTGAGATTTGCTGGCCGTGGGTCTCGTAGGGGGTTTGCAGGATGGTGTGGCGGAGGCCCAGGGTCACGGTGAGGTTGGCGCGGGGGTGCCAGGTGTCCATCGCGAAGTACTCAAACTCGTTGGAATGGAAGTCGCGCGCAATGGCGGTGCCATCGGGCAAGGCCGTGCCCGAGGTACGTCCGGTGATCTGGTAGTTGTAGACATTGAAGACCTCGGGAACAATTCCCATCATATTGGCCCACGCAAACATCCACGAATCGCTGGCGTAGCTGGTGTTGATGTTGCCGGGCAGCGGCAGATCCGAGGTATTCGCGTAATAGGGGTTGGTGCTGGCGCCGTCGAAGGAATTCGCGTCGGTGATGCTTTCGTTGGAGATACCGCGCCAGTTGCCTCCCAACTGAATCGTATGCGCGCCCTTGGTCCAGGTGAAGGTATCCGTGATGTTGTTGACCGGCACGTGGAGGATGGAGTTGCGCGTCTGGGCAGTGGGCTGCGTGAGCCCGTAGATGCCGACATAATCGCCGGAGCCGACGCCGCTGATCTGATAGCCCTGGCGGATATAGCCGTAGCGCAGGTCGTTAACCATGGTGGACCGGAGAGTCGCTGTGTAGCCGGCGGAGATACCTTTGGTGTTGTCGTCGGTATAGGTTGCGGGTGGCTGTCCGGGAAGGTTCTCAGCCCCGGAGGCGGTGTCCTTCTGAAGGTTGCCACGGACAAAGATGTGGTTGGAGTTATTCAGGTTGTAGTCGAGCTTGAGAATGCTGGTGTTGAGCGTGCTTGGTGCGGGAGAGACGAAGAAAAAAGAGCCGGAGTTGTAGCCGTCTCCAAGAATGGAGCCGGTCGCGGTGGGTACGCCTTTGTAGTAGGCCAGCACGGCGGCATTGGGACCGGGACCGTTGGGGCAAACAGGAGCTCCGTTGAAGGTGTTGCCGGTGCATGGAGAGTCCAGCTGCGCTACCTGCGCGGTCGATAGGATCTGGGTATTGCCGCTGCTGTCGGGATAACTCAGCTCACCTTGCATGAACGTGGTGGTGGGCACGGTGGCCCCTACGACGTCATCCGTGCCGACGCGCTGCCCCTCGTAGTTGAAGAAGTAGAAGAGCTTGTCCTTCAGAATAGGAGCGCCGATGCTGCCGCCGAAGGTGTTCACGATATATTTCTGCGGGACATTCGGCTCGCCGGAAGAGAGCTCGTCATTCTTGTTGAAGAAGTTGTTGGCGACGGTGTTTGTGGGGCGGTAGTACTCGTAGAGTGAGCCGTGGTAGCGATTGGTCCCGCTCTTGGTTAGCAGGTTGATCTGTGCGCCGGAGGATCGGCCGGAGGCGGCGGTTCCGTTGGAGGTAGTGACGCGGAATTCCTCGGTGGAGTCCAGCGTGGAGCGCAAAATGCCGGTGAAAGCTGTGCCGTTGACCTGGTCGTTATCGTCGAGGCCGTCCAGGGTGACGTTGCCCTGGTCGGAGCGTCCGCCGGCTACGGCGCCCTGACGGCTATCGGTGGTGGAGGAACCGAGGTAGAGGACGCCGGGCTGCAGGCTGAGCAGAGAGATAGGATTGCGGCCATCCATCGGGAGGGCTTCAATGGTGGTATTGCCGACGGCATTACCCATGGTTGCGTCGGTCAGATTAAGCGTCTCGGCGGAAGAACTGACGTCAACGGTGACGGTGTTGGCGGAGATGCTCAACATGACATCGAGGGTAGCTGGCTGGTCGACGAGCAGTTCGGCGGTGCGGGTCTGAGTGGCGAATCCAGTGGAGGTGATGGTAATGAGGTAGTTTGCTGGAGGGATGAGTGGAAAGACATAAAAGCCGGTAGCGTTGGAGACGGCGTGGTAGGTGTTGTTGGTGGCCTGATCTACGAGGGTGACGGATGCGTCTGAGACAAGCGCGCCGCTCGAGTCTTTTACGATGCCGCGGAGTGAAGTGGTAGCGTTCTGGCCAAATGCAAGGGTGGCGAAGGTAAGAATGCAACAAAGCATCGATACCCATAGGGATCGTTTCACGGCTATGTCTCCAAAAGGTTTGGACTTGTGCTTCTTATCGTGCCCGGGCGGGATTGACCCGGTGAATGTGTAAAGGGGGTTGTCGGCCCCTTCAACAGAACGGCGTATTTCTTTGGTTGAACTTCGGTCCGCAGGGATGGCAATCGTCTTCCGGACTCAAAGAGTTGATGAATCGCGAGTCGTATATCTAGAAAAAGCGCTACCGCGTAAAGGCGTTCGGGGAGAATCTGCTTTTATCCTTTCTGAAATTGACACAGGATTCAACAAAAATCTGCCTGGGCAGGTGAATTGCTCGAAAATCAGGGCAAGCGCCACGGAGGTGGGAGTGAGAGGCGACTGAGCGGTGCGAAGGTGGATGTATTCCTGGAATCTTATGAGGGTAGTGTTGAGCCGCTCGTAGTCGCGTGAACAGCCCTGCCAGTCTCAACGTATGCTCGTACCAATCGAGAAGAGCACCGGGCAGCGCGCGCCAAATTCAGCATCGCCACCGATATATCTGGACGACGCTCCCATCGTCTGGCTGACCTCTGCGGTGATGGGCACAGAGAGGCCGCCGGACGATGGCTTCAACCTTACTTGATCGTCGTGAGGCTGACGTATTCGAGTTTTGGGTACCACATGGCGTCGCGGCCCGTGGGTGTAAGGTCGAGGATCGTCCATAAGGGATCGAGGTCCGGGGCTCCGCGCGGGTCCTGGCCGGGGTCGGCCGTCTCGCCGCTTATCTCACCGCTCCAGAAGTGGTGGATTGCGCCATTGCTGCGCCGAAAGACACTGAGGCCGGGGATATCGCCATCGTCGGCGCTGACATAAGCGCGGGTGTAGTCACCTTTGGTGTCAGAGTAGATCTGCAGGTTCTGCCAGCCACGTTCTTTCTTGAACTCGAGGAGGCGTTCGATTGGCGAGCGAGCGGTGACGGCGAGGGCGACACGCTCGCGCAGGTTTCTGGTGGTACCCTCCCACGATGTGAGCATTGCAGTGCACATAGGACATGCGCGCTCGCGTTGCGGGCCGAACATCATGCTGTAGATAACAAGGGTGTCCTTGTCCCCAAAGAGCTGAGAGATGCGGATCGCGCCGTCACGGCCTTCGAAGGTATAGTCGTCGGGCATCCTGCCTCCGAGGGGCAGGGCGCGGCGGAGTGCTGCGACGCGTTCGATATGGCGTCGAAGCTCGATCTCCTCGGCCAGGAGTTCGTTGCGAGCCTGACGGTATTCGGAGCTCTCGTCGGGGAAGTGCGCTTTGTTCTTTGCGGCGAGTTCTGTTGCGGGGACGAGGACGGTGTTATCGGCCATTCGGTTCTCCTTGACGAGACGCGGATGAGACGCGCGATGGAAGCATCCATTCTAATCACGCGGGAGCCCGGCGGTCACGGATCTCTGCGACGAGGTCAGCACAACCAGCTTCCCCGATTCATCTTTTCTTTCCGAATCCGGTAGGGGAGAGTAGCGACGATCAGGAGGTATTGCGAGGGGGGCCGCTGTACGCTCATCAATGTGCGTCATCGGTCGCGCTCCACTACCGGCGCAGCCGCAGAACCCTGCAATCCAAAGGGCCACCAGTTCCAGTCCCCGGCAAGTTGGAGCAGTGCCGGCCCCACCACCATTCGCACCACCGTTGCGTCAATAAACACCGCTACAGCGAGCGTGAAACCAAGCATCTTGATGACCAGAAAGCTCCCCATGGTAAACGCCGCGAAGACCGCAATCATAATTGCGGCTGCGCTGGTAATCAGCCCTGCCGTGCTCGCCAACCCTTCGATCACGGCAGATCTCTCCGGCAGTCCGCGCCGCCTCTCTTGGAGAACGCGCGAAACCAGGAATACCTCGTAGTCCATGCTTAGTCCAAAGACGATGGCGAAAGTGAGAATCGGTACCATCGGGAACACGCTGACCGTGGCGGCTTCGACACCGAATAGCTTGCTTCCGTGTCCATCCTGGAAGACCAGCACCAAAGCGCCGAAGGCCGCGCCCACCGACAGCAGATTCAACAAAACCGCCTTCGCCGCCGCGAACAAAGACCGCAGACCCAAGAGTAAAGCAACAAAACTGCCCCCTACGACTCCTTCAATCACCGCCGGTAGCCGCTTTCGAACCACATCTTCGTAATCTGCATTGAGGCCGCCAATGCCACCTACGCGCAACACAGCGCCGGGCACGCCAGTAATCTTCGCCACATCTGCGGAGCGAAGCTCGCGTACCCATCGTACCTGTTCGCTGGACGTGACTCCGGCCGCCGGCAGCACTTCCATCAAAGTTGCTAATCCGTCGCTGCTCAGAAAACTTCTGCGTGTGTCTTCCGTAACAAAGTCCACCGATTCCGCGCTCTCCGACATTCCTGTCGAAGTCTGAAGTGAGATCACTTCTGCCGCCCTCGCATCTGCCGCGAGAGTCGCGGTCAGCCGGCCCAGGGCCGACCAGCCGGCTTGCGAGCGAACGGGAGCGTTCGGCGGCAACTCCAGCACCACTCGAAGCGACGTTACGATTCCAGCCCGTTCCATACCTTCCAGGGAGTGAAATGCTTGCACCGACTCAGCAGTCGCTGGGAGCCAATCACCTGGCGGAAGCCCGGGAGAGATTCGTCGAGCCTGGGACGCGAGCAAAAGCAAGGGCAATCCGGACAACAGCAGCGCTGTCCACGGACGGCCGGTGACCAGGCTTCCCCAACGTGTCCAGAGCGATTCTGAATGCCTACCTTGCTCGGCCGCATTTTGCCCACTCACGATGCCGCCTTGCCTGCCCTTCCGACGCCATGAGAGATTCAGCCTCCAGCTATTGACGCGCGTGCCCAGCAAGCCCAGCACCCAGGGCAGAACGAATGTACATAACATCACGCTCATCCCGGCCACCAGCAATCCCGCAGCCCCTATCGAGCGCAACTCGCTGATTGGAACCGTCAACAAGACCGCGAATCCGATCGCGACAGTGGAAGCCGAAATAACGAGGGTGCGACCCGCCTGTCCTGCCGCGATATCGGCAGCTTTCTCCACATCATGGCCTTCGGCCAAGGCCTCGCGGAATCGGTTGACCATCAGCAGCGCATAGTCGATGCCCAACCCCAGGCCGAGCATCGTAGCCAGATTCTCGACCAGAATCGAAAGGTCCATTCTGCTGGAAAGAAACGCGGCCGCGCCCATAGTCATTGCGATAGCCAGCACTCCTACGCCCAACGGAAGAAGCGCCGCGATCAGGCTTCCAAACGCCAGTAGAAGCAGAACCAGAGTCACCGGCAACGCCCTCACTTCGGCATGGCTCACGTCGTCGGCACTCGCTTTTCGCAGATCGAAATTGAGCGGCGTCTCACCTGTCAATTCCAGCTTGATCGCCGGGAACCGTCCCCGCAGTTGATTCTCCATCCAGCGAGTTTGCGCGCGCAGCTTAGGGACCAGCGCTTCGACCGAACCATTGCCTGGATCGAGCCCGACGATGATTAAAGTTCCGCCGCCTTTTCCTAGAAAGACCGGATCGGACAAATCCATTCTTGACAGAACACCCGAAACCCCCGATTCAGCACGAAGTGCATTCGACATGAAATCCAGCGCTTCTATCCCCTTCGCCGAGTCTGGATCGGGAAGCCCTTGAACCACCACGACGACGCGGTGAGCGTACGGTGAACGAAAGTCCTCGGTTAGTTTCCGGTCGACCGCTTCAGCTTCTCCGCCTTGGATATGGACTGCCGTCTCCAGCCGGCTTTCAATCCGGTAGGAAAACGGCGCCAACACCAGTGCTAGGGCGAAGCCCGACATCGCCAGCCAGAACCGGCGGCGAGTGGAACTCGGCTTTGTGGCCAACCCCAGCCTATTCACCAGGGGCGCTCTGCTTTGAACGATCTCCCGCAGCCAACGAGAACAGCGGGCCGGGCTTGCGCGATAACGGGCCAGGCCACGGGAATTCCCTGGGCCAAGCTTCTTCCTGCAACTCTAGTGGTTGCCGCTGCTCGAAGTATGTATCGGGCATCTGCATAGAAGCAGCCATCTTCGCGTGGACAATAAACACCATCGGTGCCGTAACCCAGAGCAGTCCGCAGAGGACGACGTAGTAGCAGATCCGATTCATCCATGGAATCTCAATAGGCAAAGCATAGTCCTCCAATTCAGCGTAGTAATGATTCTCTGATCGTGATGCAGGACAGGCTGTCTCGAATAAATGATAACTTCCAGGAAGCAAGGTATGAACCGAAATTGCCCTCAAATAATCTACTTCACAACAATGCCGTTTCGGATCACATTCCGGTTTTGTGCGCTCCGAATGAAGATCGTTTCACATCGCACCAGCCCTTTCCCCGTCACTCAGCGAGAGTGTTAATAGTTTCCGTGACGGCGCATAGCCGCTCGTATTCGAGCCAGGAACTCCAACGCGCTAAACGGCTTGGTCATGTAGTCGTCAGCCCCAATCTTCAGAAGTAGAACCACTTCCTCAACATCGCTGATAGCGCTCAAAACGAGAATTGAAACATGCTGGGATTTTTCCCTAATCTGACGACAGAGGTTCTGAGTCGTCTTCCCTGGCAGACAAACATCGAGAACGATAAGCTCTGGCTCAGTGGCGCAGAGGTCGTCCATTGCGATTGGATCAAAGGCGGCGATACTAACTTCGTAGCCAGCTCCCTCCAAGATCCTGCGCACTGTCTGCGGTGATCCTGGATCGTCATAGATGACCAGAATTCTCTCTACATTACGCCGCCGTCTCCGGTGCGGGGCCCGATACTCTACGGTTGTCGCTCGTTGGCTGTCGCTCATCGCCAGCTCATGTCTTCAGCAGTAGGTTAGCCGCTATGGACCCACCCCAAGCCCACCGTACTGCTCTGGCCGCGAGAAGATGTCACAAGGAGGTCATGGGTTTGTCATATCTCTAATTGGCTGTGACCGCAGCAATAACGATGTTCTTTGTCAGGAGGTTTTACACGCCAACTGCAGGCCGAAATAGACAACGCTCGAGCCGGTCGCTGATTGTCGCCCTGTGCAACACCGAATAGGATTTTATAAATCAAATACCTGCGATTCATTATAGGAGCTGGCTTTGCGTGCTCGCACAGTGTGTTGAGCACGCCCCGGCCACAAAATACCGATGTGGCCTGAGGGCGTGCCATCTGAAAGACGTGGTTCTATGCGATACGGACGCATCCCACGTCGGAGTTACTTGCTGGCGCTTTCGTCACTGAAGTTTGATGGGCAACGCAGGCTTATCGTTCCCGTCTGGCCGCGTCCGCGTCCGCCGCCAGATCGTGCAATAACCTGAAAAACGCTGGCGGTTGACCGACGAAGAGCCCCATTGCCGTAAGGAAGCTGACTACGTTCCCGGCAATCCCCCTTGTTTCTGTGGGACGGATGATCGAGCATGGCGGGAGCTTGCGGCTCAGGAATGGGCATGGCTCCGGCATGATCAGGTTTGTCTGGAAAGTCTCGCCACCAAACGGAGGAGCATTCAGATTTGGAAAAGTCACCGATACCCCTGTGACTGGATCCTTTGCGGTGAGGGGAGGCGCGTTGCCCGCCTTGTCCGACCAGGTCTGAAAATGCATGGTTTCGGTGGGGCCAATGCTGATCAGAATTCGCAAGACCTCAACGCTAGTGGCTCTCTGCGCCATTGCGGGATAGAGGCTGTTGCCGCCTTGTTCGATTGTTGGGAAGTGAAAACCCGCAGTATTTGCGATGGCCTGGAGGAAGTTTGGATCTGCGGTGTCGGCATCGGTCCGAGGTATTGCCGTATGCTGTCCTTTCGCAAGGGTTGGGATCGCCTGCGGGAATGTGAAGTTGGGATCGAGGTCAGGATTATTCGTACTGCTGCGGTAGCGAGTCCACCAGCTGGTATCGAGGGTGAGCTGCATCAGGTTTGTAATTCGTAGTTTTCCGCTGGACCCCGTCGCTGTGCTACCCGGTAGAGTGCGAAACCGTTCAAGATCGATTGTTTCTGCTCCCTTGGAAGCCAAATACGCGTTGAGAAAGTTCTGGTGGGTGAATTCGTCGTCGGTATTGTCGTGTACGTACTGGGCCATGTCGGAGTCCAGCACCGAGAGAGCAGCGGTGAAGGCTGCATTCCCGCTCCCACTTGGCTCTTCGCTGTCTTGAATACCAGCCAGTTCGTTATATTGCACCCAGAAGTCCGTCTCCAGAATTTCCGCTGCTGCCGCGAACCGAAGCAGAGCTGCATCTCCGCGAGTGAGGCGGCGATCGTGTTCTTCATGATCATCATCGTCTGCAAAAACAGATGAGCTATTGGCCAGGAGTCCGATGCCGGCTGCGGACAGTCCGTTCTTCATGAACGAACGCCGATTGACTGCGGTTCTCATATTGCTCCACATATCCATACAGGAGCCTCCTTGGCCAAACACCCTAACCTTATCAATCGAAGCGGGTGTCAGCTGAAAGTAAAACTTTTGTCATCTGTTTGTCGGAGAAGGCAAGATCACGATCTTCCGGTTGCTACTGCCCAGTTCTACGCCAGACACTAACGCAGTACGCGAAGCTCTTCTCGATTGGCCCTGAATCCAGCTGTCCCAACATCGCGCAGGTGAGCCAATGGAATGAAGGGAGGACGGCAGAACATAGCGTAGCTGGAACTCAGGATACAGACTCTGTTGTGCTCATCTTCATCACTGTCAGCGCCAAACTTCATTTAGGGTTTGATTTTTATATACTATAAGGGAGTATATTATTTGCATGAGAGGTGCTCATTGTCACACACTTCGAAAGATAAGAAAAAACTCTTGTCCCGCATTCGTCGGATTAAGGGACAAGCCGAAGCCATTGAGCGGGCTCTTGAGGCAGAGGGAGAGTGCGAGGAAATCTTGCAACTTGTGGCATCCTGCCGCGGGGCTCTGAACGGCTTGATGGCCGAACTGATCGAGGGGCATTTGCGCTTCCATGTCCTTTCCCCCGAGCAGAAACCCCTCCCCTCACAGATTGAAGCTGCGGACGAACTGATGTCCGTAGTCAAAAGATATTTCAACTAGATATTCGCGAAGTTGCTGTTGGCGCTTTCTCGATTCGCAAGTACGTCCAGCGGTCTTTCGCGAATTTAGAACAGGACTCCTACCGATGAGAAGGTCTCTCTCGTGTGTATTTATAGGAATGCTCTCGTGGGCTAGCTTCTGTCATGGACAGACAGTTCTCTCGGTGCAGGATGCGGTCAGCTACGCGCTCTCACACCGTCCAGAACTGCGAGCGACAAACGATCGCACTGCGGCGTCGGAGCGGCTGCGCTCACAAGCAAGCCTGCTTCCTAATCCCCGCTTTCTATTTCGTAAAGAGGATTTTACCGATCACCTCAACATCGGAGAGAACTCCCAGACCGATTGGGAAGGAGAGCAGCTTTTCGAGACCTCCGGTAAGCGCGGAGGCCGCATCGCCGTCGCGCAGCAGAGTATAGAGCAGAGCCGCCTGCAGGCTGAACTTGAACGGCGGCAGATCGAACTGACGGTACGCGAAAGTTACTGGAAATCAAAGGCTGCGCAATCACTCGCTGCTTTGTATGCCCAGGATGCGGACTACTTTCGGCATGTGATCGAGTATCACGAGGCGCGCTTCCGTGAGGGCAAGATATCGGAGGTGGATCTGTTGCGGGTCCGCCTGCAAGGAGAGCAGATTTGCGCTGCGGCGGCCAATGCAAGGCTCGACTCGGAAAAGGCGCTATTGATACTGGCGCAGGAGATGAATGCCGCCCCGAACAGTTCCTGGGCGCTCTCAGAGGACTTCGAAACGCTGGAGGAACCGAAATCACTCCCATCCGGAACAGACGCTCCGTCGCTTCGAGTGGAAGGCCAACTTGCCCAACAAGTGATTGCCGGGGCGGAAGCAAAGACTCGGCTGCAAAAGGCAAACGGCAGGCCTGACCTGCTCTTCACTGGCGGCTATAAGCGGGACACGAATTTCGATTCTCCGGTGGCCGGAGTTCAGTTCGATCTTCCATTCTTCAATCGAAATCAGGGAGCTGTCGAGGCGGCTCATGCGGAGGAGGAGGCCGCACGAGAAGATTATCGAGCGGCGCACAACAGGCTGGCGGCCGAGCTCGAATTAGCGCAACGAGAGTACGAGATGCGCCGTGATCAGTATCTTCAGACGTTTAAGCCTCTGCGAGAGCAGGCCATCGAAATCTCGGATATCAGCCGGGCCGCATACCGGGCTGGGGGACTCGACCTGCTTCGATTGATCGATGCGGAACGAGCACGTGTGGACGCGGAGCTCAGCTACATACGCGCCCTGGAAGGCTTTCATCTCAGCATTGCCGCACTGAACTATGCCGAAGGAGCGGATCAGTGAAGATCAAAAGAGGAGTCGCATGGATATGTGCGATGTCGTATTGCCTGCTCTGTGGATGCCATAGTCCACAACAGGATACAAAGAGTGAAACAACGGCAACAGTCGAGGACAAAGGCGCGTCGGATGAGGTGACGCTATCGGCGCAAGCACAGACTGAACAGAAGATTGAAGCCGCGCCAGTCGAACTGGGCACCACCGTCGTGAGCCGGCGGGCCAAAGGGCATATCGCTCTGCCGGACAACGCGATCTGGCGCGTGGGCGTCCTCGCTGAAGGCCGAGTGGAGAAGGTCAACTTCAATCTTGGCGACTTCGTCGAAAAGGGCCAGGTGCTCGCCCGTATGCACAGCCACGATGTGCATGAGACCCGCGCAGCTTACGCCAATGCCGTGGCCGAACGCACGCGCCTGCAGTCTGCCGAAGCACTGGCCGAGAAGAACTACGAACGCAGTCAACGGCTCTACGCTCTCAAAGCTGAATCGGTCTCACAAGTCTAGATCGCGAAACAGGAGCTGGTGAACGCCCAGAGTGCGACCCGCGAGTCCGACAACAATGTACATCGGGAACAGGCTCACATCGAAGAGATTCTCGGGATCAAAGCAGATACGACAGCCAGCGATTCGGACGACGCCGATTTGATCCCCATCAAAGCCCCCGCAAGTGGACGGATATTGCAAAGAACGTTACACCCGGCTCAACCATCTCTACTTCCACGGACGCCTTTGTGATCGGTGATCTCAGTCGATTGTGGATGCTGGCCTCAGTCGATGCGGCGACGTTGTCCAAGTTGCGTGTCGGGCAGACCGCCACCATCACACTGCCGGACGCGCCGGATGCGGCCTACCCGGGGAGGATTACAAACCTTGGTCAGGAGTTCGATCCAGTCCGAGGTACGCATCGAGATCGGGCACACCGACAATCGCCTTCGCCCTGAGATGCTGGCAAGCGCGGAGTTCGACACAGGGGCCGGCATCCCCACTATCCTTGTGCCGCAGGAGGCGATTCAACAGGTCAACGGCCAGGATGTCGACTTTGTTCGCCTGGCGGCGGATCGATTCCAGGTGCGGGCCGTACAGACAGGCGAAAACGTGCGCGGCAACGTCCGCATCCTCCAGGGATTGAAGCCAGGCGAGCGGGTCGTCACTCACGGCAGCTTCATCGCCAAATCGCAGCTCCTCAAATCCTCGATTGGAGACTAGGCATGTTAAATCGCATCATTGATGCTGCACTCTCCGCTCGCTGGATCGTGCTGATGCTGATTGTCGCTCTGGTTGCGGCGGGCGGATACGCGCTCTATACCATGCCTGTCGAGGCGTTCCCCGACCTCACGAACAATCAGGTGACAGTTGTGACTGACGCTCCGTCCATGCCGCCAACCGAGGTTGAGCAACTCGTTACCTATCCCATCGAACAGGCCATGATGGGGATGCCGAAACAGCAGGAGGTCCACTCTCTGTCGAAACTCGGTCTCTCCATCATTACCGTAGTCTTCGATGATTCCGTATCGATGTACTTCGCGCGGCAGATGGTGAACGAGCGGCTGCAGCAGGTGACAGATCAGTTGCCGAAAGGGATTCAGCCGCAGTTGGGTTTGCCAGCAACCGCATTTGGGGAACTTTACCAATATACCCTCAGCGGTCCCCTGACTCCGATGGAACTCAAGGACCTGCAGGAATGGCAGATCAAGCGTCAGCTTCGCACTGTGCCGGGTGTGAGCGAGATCAACAACTGGGGTGGCGAAGTCAAGCAGTACCAGATCACTGTCGATCCAGCTTTACTGACGCAGTATGGTTTGACGCTCCACGATGTCGCGCAGCGGGTTAACGAGAACAACACAAACTTTGGCGGCGGCTATATCGAGCACAACGATGAGCAATATACTCTGCGCGGTGAAGGTCGTGCACAGAACGTCGAGGACATCGGCAACATCGTCCTGCTATCGAGTCGTGGCGTTCCGGTCCTGCTGAGCGATGTCGCAAAGGTGGGTATCGGTCCGGCGCCGCGTCTTGGAGCGGTGCTGCGCAACGGAGAAACAATCTCCGGCATGGTCATCATGCTCAAGGGTGAGAATGGCAAGCGAGTCATCGCCGCTGTCAAGGAAAAGATCAAAAACATACACCTTCCAGCAGGAGTCAAGATCGTTCCTTTCTATGACCAGTCAAGCGTAATCGACGGCACCATTCAGACCGTCAAGAAAAACCTTTTCGAGGGCTTCATTCTTGTTACGGTCGTACTTTTCCTCTTCCTCGGCAATGTGCGCGCAGCATTGATTACGGCATCCATCATCCCTTTGGCAATGTTGGTCAGTTTCATCAACATGCGCCTCTTCGGTTTCAGCGCCAATCTCATGAGCCTCGGAGCAATTGACTTCGGAATGATCGTGGATGGTGCTGTGGTCATGATGGAAAACTCCATCCGTCGTTTGGAAGAGCGCCGGAAGGGTGAATCCGGACTTGCGGCTGTTCGTGAGGCTGCCCATGATGTAGCCCGGCCAATGGCCTTCGGCGTCATCATCATCATTGCAGTCTATGTCCCCATTTTCTTCCTTGAAGGCCTCGAAGGCCGCATGTTCCGGCCAATGGCCTTTACGGTCTGCTCTGCGCTCTTCGGAGCGCTGCTTTTGGCGCTCATAGCTATCCCGGTATTTACCACGTTTGCCTTCGGCAAAGGTCTGCCTGCCAGGAGCACACGAATTTCCACCGGGTGGCTGGAGCGGCTTGCTGACCGGTACCAGTGTCTGCTCGCTACTGTCATCCGACACCGCAAGGCCACCGTGGCCGTTGCAGTCCTGATTCTCGTTGCGGCTCTGTGGTCGCTCACCGTCATCGGGACGGAGTTCATGCCGCGACTTGATGAAGGCTCGATCCTGATTGAAACGCGCAAGTTGCCTGGCATCTCTCTGACGGATTCAGTAGAAATCAGCAAGCATATCGAACAGAAGCTGCGTGCATTTCCTGAGATCGCCGATGTGGTCATCAAGATCGGTCGCCCGGATTTTGCAACTGAAGCAATGGGCATCAACGAAGGCGATACTTACCTTCTGTTGCGCCCGATGAGTGAATGGCATCGCTTCCACAGCAAAGAAGAGCTAATCGACGCAATCGACAAGGAACTTGCAAAGGTTTCGGGCCTTGCCTACGACTTCACCCAACCGATGGCGATGCGCGTCGATGAGACAGTCTCGGGAGTCAAGGCGGACCTTGCCATTAAAGTCTTCGGAGATGATTTGGATACACTCGATTCGCTTTCAGTGCAAATTCTCCGCGCCGTGTCCAGCGTGCGCGGGGCTGCCGATGCGCAAATTCAACTTACGTCAGGCGTCCCCGAACTCACCATCCGCGTAGACCGTGGTGCCCTCGCTCGCTATGGCCTGGATGTTACCGACGTAGAGCAGGCGGTCGAAGCCGGCGCTTCCGGGGCCGTCATTTCGCAGCTCATCGAAGGGCAGAAGCGATACGACATTGCTATGCGTCTGCCGGAGTCGTACCGGGTCAATCCCCAGTCTATGCAGGAGATCACCTTGCTAGCACCTGGAGGCGCGCAGGTCAAACTTGATCAAGTGGCACAGGTGCGAGTGGTACGCGCAGCCATCGAGATCGATCGTGAAGAAGGGCAACGCCGGATGGTCGTCATGTCTAACGTGCGCGGGCGCGATCTTGGCAGCTTCGTTAAAGAGGTGCAGGCGAACGTTTCACGTCAGGTGAAGCTGCCCGCGGGTTACTCCATCGAATATGGTGGACAGTTCGAGAATCAGCAACGCGCAACCCGGCGATTGATGATCATCATTCCGATTGTTATTCTTCTTATCTATATTTTGCTCTACTGCACATTCAAATCCTTCGCGCAGGCGTTGCTGGTAGTCGGCAATATCCCATTCGCTCTGGTTGGCGGTATTACGGCGCTCTGGCTGCGCGGCATGAACCTGAACCTCTCAGCATCCGTCGGCTTCATCGCTTTGTTCGGAGTAGCCATGTTGAATGGAGTTGTGCTGGTCAGCTCGATCAATCAGGCGCGTGAAGCTGGCCGGACAACTTACGATGCTGTGTTAGCTGGGGCACGACGCAGGCTTCGCCCAGTGCTAATGACAGCCTGCGTTGCGAGCTTCGGTTTCATCCCGATGGCGCTCTCGACATCCACCGGCGCTGAGGTTCAGCGACCACTTGCTACCGTGGTGATCGGCGGTATCTTCACATCAACCTTGTTGACGCTGCTGCTTCTGCCTGTCCTGTATGAGTGGTCTTTGAGAAAGAGCATCCTATCGGAGTAAAGCAGGAGATACAGGAACACCCGGCCGGAGTGTAGGAAGTCAGCGGCGTCCAGGACAAAAATCTCAGTGAAGTCCCGTGGGTCGCCTAAGCCCTCGAACAAGCGGATGCGGATGCCGCTCGGTCGAACTAGCGACAATAGACTGCTCTTTCAGCGTCCAAGCTCCTCCCTCAGTATCCGGTTCCGTCCATCCCTCCTCGAATCAGTGCATGGCTTGGTGCGTGTTTTCAGGCGTTGCTCCGCTGTCCGCTGATCCATTTTCAAAACAAGGAATGTCATCAGCGATCGTCGCATCTTCATTCAGAGGGCATTCGGTCTCGGTGCAGGAGTGTTTGCCGCGCCCAGATTGTTTGCCGATCCGCAGAACGGATCTTCTCCTTAGAGGCGCCTCCGACTTCAACGTTCCGAGGGGAATCTCAGGTATCAACAACTTCCGTAGAGATCGTCATTCTGTCACGGAACCGCCCTTGAGAGGAACCTGACGAATTGCGATTCGTGTCGTCACGTTCTGGCCGTCAGCAAAGATTGATGCAAAAAAGTGACAATTCGATAACAAGTCGCGGCGACGAACTCCTCATACTCAGCCTCAATGGAACAAGAAGCCATGAAAGAGAGTCAATTGAGTGACAATTCTATGACCGCGGGTTGGATGCGGAGATTACTTGCTGGATCAATGATGCTTCTGCTCGTTTTGACGGGCACGTCCTTTGGACAAACTCCAGGGACTGGCGCCATCTCCGGTGTGGTGTATGACCCTTCTGGTCGAGTGATTGCCGATGCGGAGGTGCTTGCGGTGAATGATGCGACCCATCTTTCCCGAACCGTAAGGACGACGTCGGAGGGTCTGTTTCGTCTGCCCCTTCTGCCGCCGGGAACGTATACGGCCACGGTCAAGGCGCCTGGGTTCGCCGAAAAGACATCGCGGTTGATCGAAGTGACCGTGAGCGAGACTGCCTCATTGAATTTGACTCTGGCTCTTCCAACGGCCAGCGCGAGTGTGCAAGTGGCAAGCGGAGACGCCGAGGTGGCCGACCTGGAAAGCTCTACGATTGGAGGTCTGGTAGACAGAGTTGCGATCGAGGCGTTGCCGCTATCAAGTCGCAACTACACGCAAATCCTCGGACTTGCGCCGGGTGTCGTGGTCGATCTCCCGGTCGCGACCGCACTGGGAAACGGGACGCTGAATGTTGCTTCCAACGGAGCGACAGCGACCAACAACAATCTTCAGTTCAACGGCATCGACGCCAATAACCTATACGAAAACTCGGCTTCGAACGCAGAAAGCTCGATCGTTGGCACTGCCATTCCGGCTCCCGATACGATCCAGGAATTCCGTGTGCAAACGGCCAATTTCGACGCGGCATATGGACGTGGGTCGGGAGCGAACGTTGATCTCGTCAGCAAGAGCGGAACGAACGAGTTTCACGGCAGCGCATGGGAGTTTGTGCGTAACAATATCTTCAACGCTAATGACTTTTTCTCGAAGCTGGATGGCCAGCCGCGGGCAGATCTGAAGCAGAACCAGTTTGGCGCATCGACTGGCGGCCCGATCATTCGGGATCGGACGTTCTTTTTTGGGGCATACCAGGGATCGACCGAAGTGAATGGGTTGGGCGATGAACAGAACGATGTTTATCCATTGCTCACCTCTGACCGGTCCGCAGCGGGACTTGGAGCGCAGTTCTGCCCCGCGGGACATCTGGACAGTAAGGGGCAGCCGGCATCGGGCTACCTGACGGTGGCCGGCGGGACGCAGGTTGCCTGCGACGGGTCGAACATCAACCCCGTAGCTTTGGCAATTCTGAATGCGAAGCTCCCAAACGGAAATCTTGCAGTGCCAAGTCCGCAGGTTGCAGTGCCGAACAGCGGCTCGGACGCTTCGGATCAATTGCCTTTAGGGGCCTCGACATATGCGATTCCGGCACATTACCGGGAGGATCAATTCACGGTCGACATCGACCAAATACTTACCGATAAGAACACTCTGGCGGGACGGTTCTTTTATGCGCGTGCTCCAGAGACTCTGGCGTTCTCGCCCAACGGAGCAGCGAATGTTCCAGGCTGGCCCACAAATGATCTGAGCCGTAACACCATGTTCGTGCTGGCGGATACCCACGTCTTCAACTCGAATCTGCTGAACATCGCGCGGTTTGGCTACACCAGGTTTGATGGACTGTCGAGGGTACAGAGTCCTCTCACCGCCCAGTCGATCGGAATAGGCACTCCGACGGGCGCGATGGGGCCTGCGTTGAACGGTCCCGGACTGATGGTCGCAGGTCTTACGATCGGCGACGCGGGCACCCCGTCGGAGTGGCAGGTGACAAACTCGTTCATCTATCAGGATACGATCGCTCGCACCACGGGTCGTCACAACATGCGATTCGGAGCGGAGTTCAGGCGTCACGAAGTAGACGTAAATTCACCCAACGAGACGGACGGATTGCTGCAAATCCCGAGTTTCGATGATTTTCTCCTGGGACAGAGCGCGGCGCAGAACGGCAGCCCATTTGGATTCAGCAATGTTGGGACAACACAGTCGGGAGGGGGTATTTTCCGTCGGAACGTCCGATTCACGGACTTCGCGGGCTTTGCACAGGACGATATCAAGCTGACGCGGCGGCTTACTATAAATGCCGGTCTTCGATATGAGGTTTTTGGAGCACCGACGGAAACCGGTGGCCGGTTGGCGAACTTCGACGCGAACATCGCTGTGCAGGGACCGGTTCCTGCCACGGGAACATTCAGCGGGTTTACCGTGCCCTCGAATTTTCAGAGCAAGATACCGACTGGCGTAGTGCAGAATTCTTTTGCGGGACTGTGGAAGACCCCGCATGGAGATGTTTCGCCGCGACTGGGATTTGTGTGGCAGATGACGGAAAAGCCGGTTCTGGTATTGAGAGGAGGTTATGGAATTTACTTCGATCAGCACTCGACCGGCATTGTGGAGTCCGGATTATCTCAGCCGCCGTATTCGACAGGAAATATCGTACAGGGAGCTGCCAATGGTGCCGCTACCTTGCAGAGTCCTTACGATCCTCTTGTGCTGCCTACTTCCAGTTATCCGATCTTCGTGGCGCGAAGCTCCGCCTCACCTCTTCCGTTCACACAGGGAGCCGATCCGAACATCAAGGATGGGAAAACCGAAGAGTACAACCTGAACGTGCAGTATGCGCCTGGACACGACTACCTGTTGGAGGTGGGATATGTGGGGACGTGGTCGGTGCATCGGCCGGGACAGATCGAGTTCAACCAGTCGCTGCTTGCGAGTCCGCAAAATCCAATCAATGGGGAGACGACGAACTCGGTGAACAATGTCGCTGCGCGACAGCCCTTCCAGGGTGTGCCTCAGGGATCGCTCTTCGCAGAATCGGTCTTCATCGGCAACTACAATTCACTGCAAACCAGCATCACGAAACGGATGGCGCATGGATTCCAACTCCAAGGAACCTATGTGTGGTCGAAGAACCTGGACGAGCTAAATGGTGAAGGAGGGAACGATACCTTCGAGACCCAGCTTCCGACCAACGATCAGCACCATCTGCGGCAATCGTCGTATGGTTTGGCAGGCGACGATCGCGACCAGCGAGCAGTGGTCAACTTCACCTGGGTCGTGCCGAGGTTCGCATCGACCCCGTCGCTGCCGCGCTATCTCCTTTCGCATTGGGAATTCTCTGGCATCGGTCTGATTCAATCGGGCGCTGCACTCAGTATCTTTGACGGAAACGCCGGCTCGGTTTATGGAAACTTTAACAACCGGGCTCAGGCCACAGGGAGCAATCCTTCGACGCATGGGTCGCTGTTCTCGCGTGTGGTTGGAAGTGGACGTTACCTGGACTCGAACGCCTTCACACGTGCACCTGAAGCTCCAGACGGGACAAGCCTGGCAGATCAAAACTTCGGCAACAGCAGTGTTGGACTTGTGAGAGGTCCTGGGCAACACAACCTTGACATGGCGGTCGAACGAATCATTCCAGTGACGGAGAACAAGAGCTTCCGGTTCAGGGCGGAGTTCTTCAACCTCACGAATACGCCGCAGTTCGGCAATCCGAACACCAGTCTGGGCTACAGCGATCCCACACTGCTGAATCCAACCGCGAGTTCTTCCTTCGGCGAGATCACGGGTGAACAAGGCGGGCCACACCCGCGCATTATTCAGTTCGCACTGAAATACATTTACTGATCCGGTGTGTTCGGGTTCAGCCCCGCACCGCGCAGCACATTTCAATTTCCGGAGAAGGCAACCGATGATGACCATTGAAGAAATCGAGTCCGCGTGTAACGCCTTGTCTTCGCAGCAGTTGGATTCTATCGAGCATCCAGGAGAAGAGCCCAAGCTTCAACTGAAGGAAGTCTTCTATCTCCATGGTTTCCCCGTGGAAGTGATCACGAATTCACCCGAGGTGTTTGAGATTGCCTCCGAACAATGGGGAATGTTCGAGAAGGAGCATTCCACGGAGCCCGTGCGCATTTACGTGCACGTGACAGAAGGCGGGACAACTGAGTGCCCGCCGCCCCCGAAGTACCGTTTCAACTGGCCGCTGATCCTGACGTTCGCGAATGAGGACAACTTCATGATCGCCGACTTGGAGCATAACTGTACCCATATAGCGGTCACAAGCGGGGCTATGCGGCACAAGCTTTTCGTGGGGTCTTTGTTTCTGGCGGCGGCGCCAGGGCCCCATCTCTCAGTACGCCACATAACTCCCGTGCATGGGGCGTGCGTGGCACTGGACGGGCGCGGGGTGATGTTATGCGGCGACTCGGGTGCGGGTAAATCAACGTTGTCGTATGCCTGCGCCCGGGCAGGTTGGACATACGTATGCGACGATGCAAGCTTTCTGTTGAACTCCGGAACGGACCGAACTGTGATTGGCGCCTGTCATCAGGTGCGCTTCAGGCCCACGGCGGCTGAATTGTTTCCTGAGTTGCAGGGACAGGATATTACGCCGCGACTAGTCGGCAAGCCGTCGATCGAGCTGCCGACGGCGTTCTTTCCAAAGATGGTTTGTGCGCAGTCGGCGCGGGTGGATTTTCTCGTCTTTCTCAATCGGCGTGCAGGCGGCCCGCCTGAGCTTCGACCTTACCGCAAGGATGTGGCCCGCCACGCCTTGAGACAAACACTGTATGGGACGCCGCATTCACTCGCCGTTTCGTATTCGACAATCGAGCGGCTGTTGACGATCGACGTGCTGGAGCTTCTCTATACCGATCTGGACTGGGCCATCGACCGGCTTCGGACCCTGGTACGAGAGGGGCGTTAGTGGAGCGATTGCTGGAGTCCAATCCTGCGCCATCGCGCGATAAGAACGTCAATCGATTCTGGGGAAATCCTGTCGCCTGGCTTCGACAAAAGAAGTTGGGCCAAGGCTTCTGGGTGGTCTTTGCGGCTGCGTTTTTCTTTGATTTTGGAATGTTGATCTACGTTTTTATGTTCAACCTATATCTGCTCGACCTCCATTTCAATGATCGATCGATCGGGCTGGTGAATGGAGCGGCGATGCTGGGCTCGGTTGCAGGGACACTGCCTGCGGGCTCATTAGCCCGCAGGGTTGGGATTCGCCCGGTTCTGATCGGCTGCTTTGTGATTGCACCATTACTGTGCGCCTTGCGTGCGACGGCTACGGGCGAAGCTTGGCAGATCATCTTGGGTTTTTTGTCAGGTTTGGCGATGTGCTCGTGGGGCGTATGCATGCTACCGGCAGTGGCTCGGACTACGACGGAGGCGAACCGCCCGTCAGCTTTCAGTCTGATATTCTCCGCAGGTGTCGGCACCGGTATTCTGGGCGGAGTCGTGTGCGGCTATCTGCCGCAGTGGTTGAGCAGGGCCGGATTCGGGATGCAGCCGATTGAAGTAAAGCGGCTGATTCTCCTCGTTTCATCCGGGATTGCCGCGCTTGGCCTGTTTGCGGTAATGCGGCTGCCTTCGCTTCAGGTAACTACGCCGGTCACGAACGTGGCGGAAAACCGCACCTGGCGCAGACTCTTGAGAGTGGACCGGTTCCTGTTACGATTTCTGCCCGCAATGGCGCTGTGGACGGTCGTGGTCACTTCCTTCACACCGTTTGCCAATGTCTATCTTTCGCGCGACTTGCATGTTCCTCTATTGCGGATCGGATTAGTTTTTTCTGCGGCGCAGGTGATGCAGTTTTGCGTCACACTCCTGTCGCCAATAGTTTTTCGCACGCTTGGGACTGTCAATGGTGTTGTCGTAACTCAGCTATTGACGGCAGTGGCCCTGGGCTTGCTCGCCGGAACACAGAACGCTGAGATTGCGGTAGTCCTTTACCTCATTTTTTTCGGAATGCAATGGATGAGTTCTCCGGGGTTATACAACCTGTTGATGAGCAAGGTGCCAGAAGAGAAACAAAGCAACGCTTCATCGATGGCGCTGTTCTGCAATGCGCTGGTAGGGGCGGCCTCAACTGCAGGAGCGGGAGCTCTGTTCATGCGCTTCGGATATCCACCTGTGCTGACCGGGATCGCGGTCCTGGCCGTTGTGGCGGCGCTTCTGTTTTGGTCGCTCATTGGCCCGATGGATCGAAGCGTGCCGGTCAAGCTGTAGGCTGCGATTCTTAATTCGCTTGATAGATATGGGGTATCGGTAATGAGACGAGTTAGTACTGTACTTTTCACGGTTATTACAGCGACTGCAGTCCAGGCAGGAGCATTGCAGCCCATGCACCCGGAATTGCTGTGCCACCGTACGGCCAACGAGGATGTACCCGAGAACACGCTTGAGTCGCTGGAACAGGCAGCACTATTGGGTTGCAACGTGGTGGAGATCGACCTTCGGCGGACGTTGGACGGAAAGATCGTGCTGAACCATGACGGAGTCCTGGAGCGGCTTACGGATGGCGAGGGCGATCCGGAAAAGACCTATTACGACGATCTGCGACTACTCGATGCGGGTGGGTGGATGGGCGAGCGATTCAGCGGAATGCGGATCGCCCTGTTTGAAGATGCCCTGCGGCTGGCGCGGCAGCGGGACATCCGCTTGATCCTGGATATCAAGACCAAGGGCATCGGGGGCGACGTGCTCGAGTTGCTGCAACGCGAAGGCATGCTGGAGCGCGTTCAGTTCAACGGTGAATGGGAGGATGTGAAGAAGTTGCATCCGAGTGCGACCAACGCGAGCGACGGAACGGTGTGGGTTCAGCCGGGTGTGACCGGCGAGCAGGTGAAGACATATCACGACCAGGGCAAAGCGGTCGTGGCGAACTTTTCCGCCAACGAACACGAGATGGATCTGGCTTCGATGAAGTCCGCTGTGAGCGCCGGAGTAGACGGAATCAATGTGGACTATCCGCGCCTGGGTGCGGATGCTGTTGGAAGACCAGTTGAATCCAGGCTGTCTGCGTTGGCGATGAAGGCCAACGCTGGCGAGAGCAGTACGCGCTCGGAAGCGATCTTGGAGCTCTCGCGATATAGGGGATTTCCATTGCAGGACGAGTTTGCTCGCTGGCTGCTGGATCCTGATGATCACGTCTCGCGGGCGGCCGCGCTCGCGTTGGTAACGGCTCGCCCCCATGCACCCATCTCTGTGTTTACCGAAGCACTGCGGTCGGAGCACGCGGATGCGCGGGCAAATGCCGCGTGGGCGTTGGGGATATTGGGAGCGCCTGCAAACAATCTGCTGCCTCTGTTGAAGGACAAGGACCCACAGGTGCTCCGGCAGGCACTCCTCGCGATCAGCCGGGTACAGGGTGACGTTGAGGCGGAGGCGTTGTTGCCCATTCTGTCTGATGGAGATGTGACGGTTCGTGGTGAGGCAGCTCTGGCGTTGGCGCGGCATCAGCCGGATGTGGCCCTCAAAGCCATTCCGAAGCAGCTTAGGCTGGAGATGATCGCAGCCGTCAGGCTTGGCGACGACTACGTCCGACGCGGAAAGCCTAAACTGACGCAAGCGGAAACTGACGAGATCATGGGGTACTTCCGGTGCCAGATGAAGATGGTGCAGGCGATGTCAATGCTGAAAGGGGCACGGGCAATGGAGGCTCTGGAGGAACTAGCGTTTCGTCCAGGTGAGGATTCTGCAGAGTTTGACAGCATCGTGGCGGCATTCCAGTTGTGGGATCGGATTGGCCTGAACGCGCTTCCCGCGGTGCAGGCCTTGGGATCGAACGACGTTCAGGTCCAGAACCGGGCGGAATGGATGCTGGTGCAGGGCGGTCCGAACGTGCTGCCGGATGTACGGAAAGCTCTCCGCAATGAGAATAAAGATCTCAGGAATCGAGCGATAAGGATTGTTGCATGGCAGGGCGACACCGAGTCTCTTGCAACTCTCCGGGATGTGCGAAAGACGGATTCTGCGGATGCGAGACTGATCGACTGGGCGATTGACAAGATTCAAAGTCTTCACCCGGTTCTGTAATCTCTCAATGACCAAACTCAGACGCGAGGTCGTATGGCATCTCCTAAGTTGGATTTGGTTGATTTATCTAAAGACCAAACCAGGCTCTGTAATCTGTCAAGCCATTGTAAGAACATTGTCATTTTCCATTACCTTCCATCTTGGAAAGATAGCGGTGGAGCAACAATAGAGATATGTCCCCAACCGAAAAGGCATCGACAGATTCTGGTGTGCTCGACACGCGGACCCGCGATGAGCAGATTCTGGTTATTGAAGACGACCCGCAGATGCAAAAGGTACTGCGAAGACTTTTCCGTGAACAGGGCTACGGCGTCATCGTCTGCGGTGATGGCCTGTCAGGGCTAGACGCGTTCCACTCTGCGAGGCCGGCAGCGGTCATGTTGGACCTGGGCCTGCCAAACATAATTGGTCGCGACCTCTGCAAGATCATGAAAGCAGAACAGCCAGGCGTGCCGGTTTTTGTAGTCAGCGCAATAAGCGATGTAGCCGCCAAAGTCCTTTTGCTGCAATCGGGTGCGGACGATTATGTGACCAAGCCGTTCAGTCCCCGCGAACTGCTGGCGAGAGTGCAGACTATCTTGGGAAGGACGCGGAGTCAAGAGACAGCAAAATGCTCCTACAGCTTTGGCGAATGCGAGATCGATTTCGCGAGGATGAGCGCGCGGCGCGCAGGCAAGCAAATCGCACTTACAGCTCTGGAGTTCAAACTATTGAAGTACTTTATCGAAAACGCGGGAAAAGTTATAAGCCGCGTGGAGGTGCTGACAGAGGTCTGGCGATGTAACTCCTATCCAACTCCGCGAACCGTGGATAACCAGATTGTAAAGCTACGGCAGAAACTCGAGCTGGATTCGGCCGATCCGCGGTACTTTCAGACTGTGTATGGCGCAGGGTACAAATTTGTCCCATAGGCACAAGTGCGCTGGGTCAACAGAGAGGCACGCGCACGAATCCGCATGTGTGTAAAGCCGTTGATCTCCATGGCACTGATTGTGACCGGCGCGACAGCACTCAGCTTGCGACAAAGAAACCGCACTGTTGGTAGTACTGTCAAGTCTAGATATCCTGATTGCCGCGCATAATCGCAGAAAATTACCGATCAAGCCGCGAACTTGCAGAAGACCGATGGCAATGAGCTTTTCCCAGGCGGACAAAACCTTCTAGTACAGGCTGTTGGTTGTCGCGTTCAATCGCGCGAGATTTTGCGTCGTGATTCGATCGAAACATCCCATTAAATCTGGCGGATCTTAGGGTGCCATGTGTCGCTGGACCGTCTGTTGATTGTCATTTCGTTTGAAATGGCTCAAACCGGCTTCGTCGATCCCCGCAATTGACGCGTCCACCACGCTTCGCGGCTTCTATGTGTCAGCCTCTACGCAAGTATGGGACGCAACAATGCGGTGACAATTGGCTTACAGAGACATGACAACCGGCTGGCGCGACCTGATTAGAGTCAAGACAACTCCCGGCCCTCGCTTTCTGCTTGCGAGGGCGCACCAGACCTGGCATGAGAAAAGACCGCGGGGCATGAGGGAGAGGACATGGAGCGGTGCCATCTAAAGCTCAAATCGAGGAGATCTACTTGAAACCTAAGATCAATTTGTCGATCGTATTTGCCGCAATGTTAGCAGCGGCCCTGATGCTTGTTCAACCAAGCAGTGCTCAGTCTGCACCACGCCGGATCGAAGTGACCGCGAAGCGGTTCGACTTTACGCCCGGAGATATCACTGTGAAAAAAGGGGAAGCGGTCGTATTGGTGCTGACTAGCGCCGATGTCCCACACGGCATCCGGTTCAAAGAACTTGGCGTCGAAGTCAAAGCTGGGAAAGGAAAGACCAGCGAGGTTACTTTTACGCCGAGCAAGACTGGTACCTTTGTCGGTCACTGTTCCGTCTTCTGTGGCTCTGGCCACGGGTCTATGAAGCTGACCCTGCACGTTGTGGAGTAAGCGCATGAGGTGAACTGTCCTTCTATCGTTGTCACGTTCGTGCTCCTCATACTGTTCGCCAACTCTAAGCCGATTCGCCCCGCAGGAGAGACTTTCGCGATGAACTGGGCCATGGACCAATTCCCGATGCATCGCGGGTCTCTGAAGAATCTGCTCCACGACGCTACCATCGGATTGCCAATCGTAACGAGGCATTCTCCCGCTACTGCGTCGTCAGTCACGATTGGGGCGAACAGGACATTGGCGTACCCTCTGCAGATCGCATGTTACCGCATGTGCCGCCGCTGGGCAAGAAACTTGCGCAGTCTGCACAGTCGGCCGATTGAAGTGGATTATCTACCGCATCTGGGCTTCGGTAACGTCGGGCTAGAACACCCGGAGCGACGACGAGATCTGGTCGATTCTGTTTTAGTTGCGCCACTTGCCGTAGTCGGGAAGCCTCGGAGAACCGGAGATGTACACGCATTAACACTATGCTTTCATTCCATCTAGCTTCGAGGAAACGCTCTCTAAATCGGGCGCAGCAACTGCGTGAGGCCGTGCTGCTCGTTCTCTGTGAGACTTTACCGACGGAATATGTGCGGCTTCTAGGTCTGTCTCGCAAAGAATGGCAAGACTTGTTGCATTGGCTGGACACCAGCGGGCTCGCGCTTTATTTTTTAGACCGTTTGAGTGAGCTGGATCTCTTGGAAGTCCTCCCGTCGCCTGTCCTTGCACGCCTTAAGGAGAATCTGGCAGACAACACAGAGCGAATCAATGCAATGATCGCGGAATCAGTAGGGATTCAACGTCGATTTCAATGGGCGCATGTTTCATACGCAGTGCTCAAAGGTTTCTCGCTGTCGCCGATCTCTGTACCGAAGCTGCATTTGCGGTCGCAACTCGATCTGGACTTTCTCGTGTCGGAAGAGAGCGCTCAAGAAGCGCGGCGAATCCTTGAGGACACAGGCTATCGGCTCAATGCTATCAGTGGTAGAAGCTGGGAGTTCAAAGGAAAAGAAGACCGACCATCTGGGATGAAGGGCCTGTACAAAACCGGAATGAGCCGATCGGCGGAATTGCATCTTGAGACGGTCCAAGAGATAGGTGCATCCCTTCTGTCCCGCTCGCGGAGGATTTCCTTTCACGGAGTGTCCATGCCGGTCCTCTCGCCTGTAGATTTGTTCCTTGGGCAGGGACTTCACCTCTACAAGCACTTATGCAGCGAGTTTTCGCGCACTGCACATGTAATCGAGTTTCGCCGTCATGTGGTCGCGCGTCGCCACGACAATGCCTTCTGGAACAGATTGAGGCAGCAAGTTGCAGATGAGCAGGGAACATGTGCGCGGTTGGGGTTAGTTGTCCATCTCATCTCCTGCCTGACGGGAGCATTTGCGCCGGAGGCATTGACCTGCTGGACTGTGGATCGCCTTCCCGCAGCAGCGAGACTTTGGGTGGATATGTATGGGCGGCGTACGGTTCTGGCGAGTTTTCCCGGAAGTAAGTTGTATCTCCTGCTGCAAAAAGAGCTTGAGGCAGCCGGAGTGCCCGCGAAGCGTTCCCCGTACCAGGCTCTACTGCCCCGTCGACTGCCGCCGGCAATCACCCATCCTGTTGCAGGCGAGACACTTTTGGCACGCATCCATCGTTACTTGCGAGAACTTCGCTATATCTCGTTCAGGTTTCGTTTTCACTTTTTCGAGGGGATTCGTTATCTTTGCGAGTCAATTCTCTGGCGACAGTACAGGAATGAGCTCTCCCCATGAGCCTCTTTCCCCATTCATCTATTCGAGCGCTGCGACGTTCCATCGCGCGTTGTCTTGCTGGCAACGATCCTGACTCTTCACTTGCAGACGCAGATATCTCGTTTACCGGCGGCGATGCGGACGAAGATTGGCTCGCCCATGCCACATTGCGTCCCGCGTCATTTTTATCCCTAGGAGAGAGATAGCATCTCATATGAAGACCGAAACAATATCCAAATCCGTAAAGGTTCTTGGAATTCCCGTTGACCCGCTCGACATGGAGAGCGCACTGGGGCGCATCGCAGAAGAACTGCAGGCACACCGCAAAGGCTACGTCTGTCTCATCGGTGTGCATGGCATTATGGAGGCACAGCGGGACCCAGGTCTCGCCCAGGTGTATGTCCGCGCCACGCTTATGGTACCTGATGGTACTCCAACGGTATGGATGGGCCGCTGGCAGGGGTTCTCGAGTATGCAGCGAGTCGCAGGCCCGGACTTGATGCTGGAAATCTTCCGTCGCAAGGAGTTCGCCCACTTCACGCACTTCTTATACGGTGGCAAGGAGGGGGTGGCAGAGGACCTGCGTGACCGGCTAGTTCGAAGCTATCCATGGGTTCGTATCATCGGTACTCATACACCGCCCTATCGAGATTTGAATCAGGAAGAGGAAGATTCTCTTGCTGGCCGAATCCGCGACTTGAAACCAGACCTGATCTGGGTCGGTATTAGCACCCCGAAGCAAGAGCGTTTTATGATGAGGTTTCTACCCCTGTTAGATTCCACCGTGATGTTCGGCGTAGGGGCAGCCTTTGATTTTCACACAGGCCGCATCAAGGATGCTCCGCAGTGGGTGAAAAGTGCGGGACTGCAATGGCTGCACCGGCTCATTCAAGACCCACGTCACCTGTTTTGGCGCTATCTTCGCAATAACTCTTCCTTTCTTTGGCACATCATGCTGCAACTCACTGGTTTGCGCGAATATCCGCAAACCGAGGTGGACCCTGGATTCTCCGTGCGTGCTCAGTCGGTGGCCAATCGGTAACTGCTTGTGCAGGGAAACTGGACGCGGCGTTAGACTGTCGCGATTTCTCTTGCGCGAACTCACAAATTCACCAGTCGTCGGCAAGAACATTCGAGACGTACGATGACTTTGACTAATCTGTGGAAACACGCATCAAAGGAAAGCCCGGCACTCTCCGAATCCGACCATCGTTCGAAGTCTCGTCAATGGTTTCGCATTGGAGAGTGGATGCTGGTCGCGTTGCTTGCAGCAAATCTCGGCACGCGCATCCTGCCGCGGGCATGGTATACGCTGAACACCGATTTTCCGAATTACTATCTGACCGCGCGTCTTCTCTCAGAGCATTATGATACGTCGCGTGTATTTGAGTGGGTATGGTTGCAGCGCCAGAAAGATCACCGCGACATCGCGCAGCGGACCGTCGGCATGGTGCCCATCACGCCTTTTTCCACCCTCGCCGTGTATCCACTCGCCTCAATGCCTGCTTTAGCGGCCAAGCGTTGCTGGCTCATCCTTAATCTTGGACTGCTCTTCGCGACCCTAAGTCTTCTGCATGCTCTAACGTATCTTCCGTGGCGCCGGATCTCTCTGGTATTCACGTTGAGCCTCCCTTTGACGATAAATTTCGCCTTCGGACAGTACTACGTTTTACTACTCTTCCTGTTGACGCTGTCGTGTTGGTTGGACGTTCGTCAGCGGCGATTCCTGGCGGGTATAGTCGTTGGAATCGCCGCAGGCCTGAAGATTTTTCCTGTGCTCTACCTGCTGTACTTCCTACGAAAGGGAAACGGCAGAGCCTTTGCCGGCGGAGTTGCAGGCTCGTTGTGCACGGCAATCGTGTCCGTCCTTGCATTCGGCTGGGAGTTAAATCGGACTTATCTGGTCCAGGTGCTGCCGTCGGTTCTCCGCGGCGAGGGGCTTGATCCATACAACCTGCAACTCTCTTCTCTCGGATCCCTCCTGCATCGGTTGTTTGTATACGAGCCGCAGTTGAATCAGCATCCTGCAATGAATGCGCCGTGGCTCTTTGCGGTTCTGCATCCCCTATTACAGATGATGATCATGGCCCCGTCATTGCTCCTTGCAGTCCCGAACGAGAGTCGTCCGTCGCAGATTCGTCTCGAGTGGGCAGCCATTACCCTGGCCAGCCTTGCAATCTCGACTTCGCCAGCATCCTACCTCTTCACGCTTCTGATTCTTCCCATCTCTCTGATTCTGGGGTCGCTTCAGGGGAAGAAGTCCGCCCTTTGGGTGGCGATTATTCTACCTCTATACGCAGCGGCGGGATTTGTCAGAGGAATAGACGAGGGAAGGGATGGATGGTTCGCATTGTTGCGAGTGCCAAGACTCTACATGCTCGTACTGCTCTGCGTTTTCGCGTATGCACTTTTGTTCCGCGAGCGGCAGCGTGAAGTGGAATGGTCCGTAAACCGGGCGTGGGCAGTTGCCCTTTCACTACTCCTGGCGATCGGTATTGTTTTGAACCTTCGCCATCAGAAGGGTCTTTATGCGGATTATCAGTGGAGAATCCCTTTGCCGAAACCCGTACTGATGGCGGCCAATCCAGCGATTCAAGAAGATTCGGTTCTGTTCATAGCATTGCTTTCGGATGGATATCATTTAGCGGTCGACCGTCTCGGCACGGTCCAATTCAGCGACATAAACCGTGATGACTATCTCACGATGACTACTGCAAACGGCGAACGTTGGATAGAGCAGACGGGCCATGAAACGACAATCGTCTCCTCGGCAAAGTGGAGTGAAGGCATCAGGCAGGCTGAGTCGCCGGTCGCATCTTTTGATGGGAGGTGGTTAGCCTTTCTCCGTGAGAATCATGGTCGAGCGGGAATCTGGGTTCGTGATTTGAGTCACCCGGTCGAGGCGGACAGACCTGTAACTCCTCCAGAACTCAATGTGCTTGAAATGTCCTTCTTGCCAAACGGAGAACTCGTATTCTCAGGCGCATCCGAAGGTCCGCCAGGTTTATTCACGACGGATCAAGCGGGAAAGATCCAATCTCTTGGTATGACGGATGCAAGGTACCCTTCCGTCTCTCCCGATGGCCGGTGGCTGGCATATAGCGAACTTGACGGCGGAAACTGGAACCTTCGGTTACGAGACATGAAGAACGGACAAACGCACAAATTCACGCAAGCGGCGTGCAACTCTATCGAGCCTTCCTGGTCCTCAGATTCGCAGTCCCTGATCTATGCCAGCGATTGCGGGCGAGGACTTTGCTTGACAGCGCTCTGTAGGCGACGGATCTTCCATTGAATGTATGTGCCACCTTCATGCAATCGAATTCCAGGACAATGAAATGTTGCATAGGCTTTCTCGTGCACTCTTTCGCTGCCCTTGGACTGAATCGGTTACAAATTGATGACATTGTGACGACAGGCCGCTGACACTCCTGGATCTGCGGCTTAGTAAATTCAGCTCATGAGCGACCCATCGTCCGCGTGCCCAGTTCGATCGTCCAATACCCTTGACCGCACAACCGGACTGGCTCAGCGAGGAGAGCACGATCTGACTTTCGCTTCAGACCAGTGGTGGTCCAGCAAGCCAATGTGTTGCAGGATGTGGGATAGAGAAACCCAACCGTGACTCAGCCTTTCGTCGCAGCAGATAAGGACCTCCCCATTCGCTTTGGCGAACGATTGCATTCGGCGCTTCAGCTGCTTGGAGCTCGGCAACGCATTGTCTTTGCAATGCTCATCGCAGAGAGGATCGCAGTGGGGCTCTGCGATCTGCTTCTCGCCGGTGCGATGTATCTTTTCTTCCTGCTATTGCAGGGCGGAGTGTCTGCCCATCATCACTGGTGGATGCCCAAAACGGTTCTTGTCGCTGCTTTAACCACCTCGGCTCTCGTCGTTCTGCGTGTCGTCCTGGACCTCCTTTCAACACGTGCGGTCGTTGGTTACATTCAAAGTCTTTATTCAGATATCCTTCTTCGACTTACCTATGGCTACAGTGAAATGCTGTGGAGTCGGTTCGTCATGCGCAATCGCAGCGAGCTGCTGAAGTACGCCTCAGTCACAGCGATGGATGCTGCCAATTTCTACCATCTTTATATTGAAATGACAGCCGCGGTCACGGTCGTTGCGCTCATGACCGTTGCTGTTGTCTATCAGAATCCCGAAGCAGCATGCGGCCTCGGGACCGCAGTGGTTCTGCTCTACGGAGTACATCGTTACCTTCTTCGCAACAAGCTCAGACTGGCCGCCTCCAATCGTGAACAGTCATTGCGTTTACTTCAGAGAAATTTGTCGGACATGTTCTCGAGTGGAAAAGAGATACGCACATACGGAAATCAGTCTTTCTTCCACGACCGGATCGGAGAGGAGGTTGGCCGTCTGCGCGCAAGCAATCTGCGCCTTGCACTTCTCCCCCAGATATCGCGAATCCTCGCAGACCAAGGAGTAGTGCTGCTCTTTCTGTTTGTTGTCATAGTCGTTCAATTGGGCCATGGTGATGTACGTCAACTGCTCTCACTGCTCGTGTTTTACTTTGTATTGTCTCGACGCCTTCTCCCGCTGATCGGCCAGATCGCGCTCATGGCAGGTCTCACGGAAGGTTCTTATGATAGCCTTCAGGCCATCAACCGAGAACTCAGTGATTGCCTATTGCATCGTAAGTTGACTCCAGAGATACGACTGCCATCCATAGGTGTGGTAGTCGAGTTGGTTCAAGTCAGCTTCTTTTTCGATGAGGGCGAGCAGATTCTGCGGGACGTGACTCTTTACCTTCGCCATGGAGAGAGGATTGTGGTTCGCGGAGTTTCAGGAAGCGGCAAGAGCACTCTCCTGAATATCATTGCTGGCATCCTTCAGCCCGCGTCTGGCACCGTGCGGGTTGATCGCAAAAGCGTTGCCTATGTTCCCCAGGAAATCGCTCTTTTGGATGATTCAATACGAAACAATCTGCTCTTCGGGTTACCGAAAAAAAGCGATGATGAGCTGATGAATGCGCTTGCGGTAGCCAGACTTAGCGAATTTGTATCCGAGCAGCCTCAGGGCCTGGAGACCCGCGTTGGCGACAACGGAGTTCTATTCTCGGGCGGAGAACGCCAGAGGTTAGGTCTTGCCCGGGCGATCCTTCGAGGCGTCACTCTCCTGCTCCTGGATGAGTCGACATCTGCGCTGGATTACGAAAATGAGCGGGAGTTGCTCGGGAATCTGAAGTCCTCGGAAATTACTGTGCTCCTTGTATCGCATCGCCTTCACGCCGTAGGCTTCGCTGATCGCGTCTTGCTGCTTCGTGAGGGACGGTTAATCGAAGAGTCTGATTATGTGGCGTCCATGACGAAAGATGGATCGATGCCATAGTACATACGTTCCTTGTGCCTGCGACGCTTCAGGAATCTGCGACTGATTGTGCAGAGGGTGCCGGTCGATCGCTCCTATTTCTCTATAATATTGAATCCACGGTGGCGCAACCCAGCGCCTGTTGATGATGCGAACAACGAACCGAGCATTACAAGGGACTGACTGCTTAATGACAGCTTTAGGCTCCGCTGGCCAAGTCTCTTGCTTGGCACGGTCGAGCTGGTAGAAATGGTGCTTCTTGTAGGTCACCGACCACCGTTGCGATGTTTTATTTGCCGCTGAATTGCGCACTCGCTGATGGTCGTATGCAAGACAAGATGGAAGAACTATCGTCCACAGCCTGTTTGCTCTTCTTACGTAAGGTCGAGTTAAAATGTTGTGTCAAATGAGTGACAGTTCCCTGACAATTGCAGAGCTTCATGCGGCTATGCTTCTGAATGAGATCAAATCGGATTGGGGCGTGCAGGCGCCAGTGACGAAGAGTTGTGTAGCGATTCGCAGTAAAGTCTGAAACACCGTTGAATCAGCTGCTGAGACGAACGAAACTTCGCTCCCGGGCAAGCATGGAGAAATAGGAAGATAGTGGTTGAGGACCTGAACCCACGCAACGTCCCAGCAAGAGCGGTCAAGCTTTTGCCAGCGGTCATTGGGTTCTTCTTCTCCTTCCGTCTCTTCTTCGTACTCCTTACCACACACGTCCTGAACGCGGACCCTCAGACAGGGGTGATGCTCAGCCTCGGGCTCAACTACATTCTCTTGGCAATCGTCGTCTTTCACTCCATCGGCAATGCCCCGAGAACACTGGCCTCCATCACGCGCCTGCCATGTTACCGCTGGGTATTGTGCTTTCTCGGCTTCTCCGGAGTCAGTCTGATCTGGAGTGCAACCTCGTCGGTGCCTGCAGCCGTAGCCTTCTGGTGTGCGATGGCCGCCGATTTGGCGATGGTGATTCTGTTACTCCGAACAGATGCCGCCGTTGATATATCCTCCAGCATCATGAAGGGGTATGTATACGGAGCGTGTTGCATCGCGCTTATTGCTTGGATAATGCCCGCACAATCAGATCTCCGGCTGGGTGACGACGAGTTTCTTGGTCCAAATCAAATTGGCTACGCTTGCGCCTTCGCCGTCTTCTTCGCTCAATACCTGATGCGTGCAGAGCGAGGTCGGTGGAAGCTGCCGACGGCATTTCTGGCAATAACTCTTCTTCGCAGCCTGTCCAAGACAACGATCTTCGCATTTGTGGCGGGCGAAGCGGTCATCTTCATGTGGGATAAGTCGATAAGTCGAAAGACTAAGATCGCGCTGCTGCTGGGCACAGTTCTCGTCTTCGTCATCTTCTGGGGGCTGCTTACATCCTATTACGATGTCTATACCAACGCAGGAAACCAGGCAGAAACTCTAACGGGACGACTCGGTATCTGGGCGTTCATTCTAGACAAATCACTGGAACAACCCTGGATAGGCCATGGATTTCACTCGGTCTGGAAGGTGATCCCTCCTTTCGGGAGCGATCAGTTTGAAGCTCGCCACGCACACAACGAGTTGCTGCAGCAGTTCTATGCTTACGGCGTCGTCGGCATATTTTTGCTTATCGCACTCTATGGCAGCTTTTTTCGGCAGATCAAGAGATTGTCCAAGTCTCCATTGCGCGCACTCCTTCTCGGATTGCTGGTCTTTGTCGTTGTGCGCGGACTTGCTGATACCGAGGCGTTCGACCTATCGTTACCTTTGTGGGCCATCGCAATGTTCTCCGCAATTATCGCGGAGTTCCGCACGAATAACTCGATCATGCCATCGGCCTCATTCGAGACGCTCACTGCACTGTCAGAGCTGGACAACGAAGCATTCAGTCAGAAAAAAGAGGCCTATGATAACCCTCGATAAGCTTAGGAATGATTGGGAACACTTAGCCGAGCGCGATGCTCTGTGGGCCATTCTCACTGATAGCACAAAAGCAGGGCGTAAATGGGACGTCGCCGAGTTCATGGCCACTGGCGAGTCTGAAATCAACACTGTCATGACTTATCTGGCTTCGATTGGCTGTCTTCCTGATTGCAAAGGTTCGGCGTTGGATTTTGGATGTGGCGTTGGCCGATTGACACAGGCTCTTGCCCGGCGTTTCGCCTCCTGTGTCGGCGTCGATATCTCACAACAGATGATTGATCAGGCGGAGACCCTCAACAGGTTTGCTCATTGCCGTTACGTCGCTAGTTCTGATACAAGACTTCCTTTCACAGGCGACAGTTTTTCTTTTATCTACAGCAATATCGTCCTCCAACACATACCGCAATATATGTCAGAGCTATACCTGCGAGAATTTGTCAGGGTGCTTGCACCAGGCGGGGTACTAGTATTCGGGGTACAAGACTCCTTTTCGACGGGCTTCCTCGCATCTTTGCTGATGCGAACCCGCCAAATTGTTCGCGTCCGCTCCAGAGTCAAAGCAGCTATGGGACTCAGCGCAGGCAACATGCAAATGCATTGTCTTCCCGAGCGTGCTGTTCGCTCTGCGCTTGGGTCTGCCAAGATCGTTGACATCCGATACACAAACACGGCGGCCAGCGATTTTAATGGCAACCTTGTCTATCTGGAGCAGGCGCCAACGTCGGGATACGTCGGCAAACAATATTGCGTTGTGAAGCAACCATGACCGTTCGAGCGCGTTCAGATCCATAAGCCAGACGCACGTGGCTACGTTGCGGCTCATTTGCCGGGTGCGATACGATACATCGGCTTAGCATGGTTGATGGTCCCGTAGCTTACACTCCTCTTGAATGCGCCATTGCGCTCTCCATAGCGAGTGGCTCAACCGGGATGTCAAGGAAGTTTGCTGTCTTACGTCGTGCTTTGGAGGTCATGTGCGAAAGTGTCTTTCTGATGAGGACAAATATTGCGCATCTTGTACGCCCAGCTCTGCGCCGGGTGCGGATAGCAGCGCACTGTAAAGTTGCAAGTATTGAGCGGCAATCACCTCGGCGGAAAGGTGGGGCATTGCAAGCGGCTCTCGGGATTGTCGGCCAGCTGCTGCACATACAGCATCCGAAAACGCCTCGACCTCTTGGAAACCGAGTGGTACATAGTGGCAGTGATCTTCACCTAACTCACGGAAGGCCGGAATATCGGAGCAGACGATTGGGCAACCGGCCTGTAGCGCCTCTGCAATGGGAAGGCCGAAGCCCTCGATCGTGGAGGGAGCCAGTAGCAATAGGCATTTGCGATAGCACCATTGCAACAGTGCATCGGAGATTCCATTGAGGAAGACGACGTTTTGCCTGAGGCCAGCACTTGCGACGAACTGTTGGATCGTCGATGTCTCCGGGCCTGGTATTCCTACAATAACCAATCTCGTTTGTGGGCCAAGCCGGTTGGTACGCAGGAGCCGTTCAAAGACTCGCAGAGCGAGCGCGACGTTTTTATTCCGGCGATGCTGCGCGACGCAAAGCAGGAAAGGCTCGTCTCCCCATCGCGGACGAGAAGTATTTGATAGAGGGAGTGTTGGTAGCTCGACAGAGTTGTTGACAACCAGAGACTTTGCCGATGCGAGTTTGGGATAAATCGTTTCAAGGCGAAACAATGTGCACTGAGATACACACGCAATAGCATTGACGGCGGTGAGGCATCGGCGTAGCGCAAGACGATTGAAGAGAACCTTGGGAAAACCGAAATTGTCCGGAATGTCATGTGGGTACAGATCGTGAAGGGTAACAACTGTCGGGCAATGGTAGGCCCCACGCCGGACCGGCACCGGATATGCGAGATGAACAATGTCAACCCCAAGCTGCCTTGCCAACGATGGCAGTTGGGACAGGTACCAAAGATTTCTACTAAACGCGTTGTTGCCGATGGGCGCGCCATGGACATGCAGTCGCATGTCCATGGACGGCGTCGAGTCCTGAATAAAGTCGCGTTGCCACGGCGCCGCCACGAGGTGAACTGCAGTAATCTCATCGCGCGAAAGCAGGCAGCGTGCAAGATTGATGGCGTGGCGCTGCACGCCGGAGAGCTGACCCGAACTCGAAGCAAGGGCAATCAACACATTCATGAAGCCACCTCCACAGGCTCAGAGAATTCTTCCAGTGAGGGACTGTTTTCATGTGCAGGCGGTTTGCTTAGAAGGTGACGAACCAATGGAATGTACAGTAATAGCGGAATGAATGGGTAGCTCAATCGGGCGATGGCTACACCTCTGATGCCCATACGTGGCGTAAGCAGAAGCATCAATAACAACATGACGGCGCCACCTGCCAGATTAAACCAGGTGACAATCTGAACGCGGCCCAGGGCCAGTAGAGCGTAGGTCGCGGTTACGTTCAATCCCAACAGTGCGGAGCTCCATATAATCATGGACAATATTGGAGCAGAATCTTGCGCGATCGCGGATCCCGCCCATGCACGGAGAATGTGTTCGCCGAACAACAGCAAAAAGGTTGTGCTGACGCCAACGAAGATCACATTGCATGCGAAGGCTACGACTAGAGGGCTCTTAAGGGAAGCTGAATGTGACGAGGAGAGTCGATGCGAAAGATACGGAAAGAGAAAGTGCAATCCTGATGCCGCAAAACCGAAGATCGGTAGCGCCATCTGCGCGCTTAATGCGTATGAGGCGACAACTCCAGCCCCTAAAGATACACCGAGAATCAATCTGTCTACTTGACTGAAAATGGCTCCAGCAACGGCCTGCAACCAACTGAAGATGCCAAAACCAAACAGGGATCGAACAGTTCCATGATCAAACACAGGCGTCAGGGACTTCGCCCACAACAAGCGCTTAAGATGGGCGAGCTGCAGCCACAAGCCTACCACCGTTAGACATCCCGTAGCCACAATCATCGCGATCACGCTATGAAATAGGAAAGTCGATCCTGCCGCCGCAGCTAGCGCCAACAGTCTCGCTGCGATGCTGATACGAATCGCAGCTCCGTAGCGCTCAAATGCGCGCTGTGTGCTGATGCACACACTTTCAACTGCGCGTATTGCCATCAGCAGGCTTGCAATTCGAAGCGACCAAATGCACGATTGCTGTAACTGGGTATCACCAAGGGTCATGTGCGCAGCAGCAAGAGGAGAGATCATCCATCCAATAGCGGAAAACACAATTCCCAGTGCAAGGTTGATTCCCATCATACTGCGCACTGCTAGGACGACGGCCGCTTTGTTACGCGCGCCTCTTTGCCTGGCCACGTGTTGAATGTTGGCATCTCCGAAACCAGAGGCTATGATTCCGCCTACACTCGCAGCGGCGGTTGCGAGTGTCCACACCCCATACAGTTCAACACCCAGGTTGCGCAACACCACGGGCGCAACGATCAGCATTCCAATTGGATAAGCTGCGTAATCGAGGATCCCGTAGGCTGCATTGGAAAGATGTGACCTCACGGCGTCGCCTTCCTCCATTGCATTGACGCCGCCAGCCGTCGATGGATGCTATCGCAGATCTCTAGTGCAAGTGCCTTTCGTGGATCATCGGCGGGTACGTGCATCCACTGATCTCTGAAGAGGATGAAGGCCGAAGCAATGACCACCGAAATCGCAGTGATCAGAAGTGCGAGAAGCAGTCTCGGAGGAAATGATTTCTTCTCCGGAATACCGGGCGCATCGATCACGCTAACTACGGGAACATCCTTTGCTTCCTGGATGCGAGCCAACTCATATTGTTGCGTGAGCAACTCGTATACCGCCTCCTGCACCTGCACTCCGCGATAGAGATTCGCATATGGCACCGCCAGACGCGGTAGCTGGCGCAGCGGAGGATAGAGGTCTTCACTGCGGCTTGCTGTAGCGGTATCGTCAACAGTAGCGCTGTCATCGGCAGGAATCGCTTTCGATGATCCTCCCATTTTTGCGATCTGCGCTTGCAACTCAGAGATGCGCGCTTGCGCAGAGCGAATGCGCACATTTCCATCGCCGTATGTCTGCCGTAGTGAGTCGAGCCCAGACTGCTCTACAATCAACTGCGCCTGCAGCCGTGCGGCAGCATCTACCATTGCGCGACCTTGCTCTTTGATGTCGATAGTTGCATGTGTGCTTGAGAACTGGCTTAACTGCTGTTGCGCCTTCTGCAGATCCTCTTGAACACCATGCAGCCGCTTCTCAATGAAGAGTCGTTCTTGGTGCGCGGATGAGGTGTTGGTGCTATTCACCAACCGGTTTAGCTCATCCAGATAGCCTTGTGCGATATCGCGTGCTCGAGCAGGATCTGTGTCAGTCACGGTCAGCGTAATCACACCACTCTTCTTGTCGTCGACAATCTTTGTATGATGTGCCAGATATTTCGCTGTGTCGATCCGATATCGCTTGTGATAGATACGCTGAAGATCGAAGCGATCGATCAGATGCCCGCTTACGGTACCGCTTCGCAACAAGTCGATGAAAAGTGCTGTGTTGCCCCCACCACCCAGAAACCCGCTTGCTAGGGCGCCAAGACTACCGAGGCTTCCGCCTGCTCGCCCCGCAAGTGCTGCCAGTACGGCAGCTCCGCCCATGGAGTTGCTCGGAGGCATAATGCGTGCCCCCGACTCATATTGCTTAGGCAGCGTGAAAGCAATTACAAGCGCGAGAACCAAGGACACTCCCGCAGTGCGTGCCAATACCCGCCGCTTCCTCCACAAGAGGGAGGCATTGCTGACCCAGTTCGGAGCGTGCGCAGTGACTTCGGCGCTCCGAACATCCGTAGTTTGGTCTTCCGCTTCGGGTGCTATAAGTTGCGATGGATATATCGGACTCATAGCAAACCTGCCACGGCTGCGGTGATTGCGATCGACGACGAGAACTGTGCGATGGTCAGCAGGTTGCGCCAGAAGAGGGAAGCACCGATGATTTTTTGCGGTACCACGACCACGTCTCCCGGGTCGAGTCGCGTCGCGAGTACGTCGTGGTCAAACCAGGATCCGGAGGAGCCGCGACCTACCACAGAGCCATTGGCGCGGATGATGAAGATATGGCCCTTGTTGGCGATCTCTGTCGCTCCACCAGCGCGGCGCAGATACCAGGCCGCAGTCTTGTCTGGGGAAAACGTGATTGCTGTGCTGTTATAGACCTGTCCGCTCACCAACACAAAGCCCGGTCGCTTGGGAATGCGGAGCACGTCTCCCGAACGTACTTCGATATCTGCCGCCGTGTTCTCCCAGCTAGCGATATCGTTCGTGATATGGATCACCAGCCGACCCGCGGGTGGCTGACTCCTCAATCGGGCAAGCACTTGATCTTGTTGTTGAGCAATTAGTTGAAGCGTTGCCGATTGATCGCTCGAGCCTAGATTGGGGCTGATGCGGGCTGCAGTCGAGCTAGTCTCGATCTGCCGGATCAGTTCATCGCGGCTCTTCTCCTCAAGCCGTCGTACTTCCTCCCGTAGCAGCACTGCTCCTGCGGGGTAGCTCGTCTCTCGAAATCCACCTGCACGTCGAAGGATCGAGCTGAGCCGCTCACCTTGTTGAATACCATAGCTGCCTGGATGTGATACCTCGCCTTCGATGGTGATCGACGAACCAATATCGCTCCATCCCGCAATCTGATGAATGGTAAGAACGTCCCCTGGCTTGAGCGGCACATCCGTAGCGGCTTGATGATGATTGACCGCGTCGCCAATGCTGACAGACGTGTGCTCGCTAATAACCTTCCTGCCACTCTCAATGCGATAACTCGTTAGATCGGCACTGTCCAATAAGGCATCTCGCTTGAATCCGCCGGCCATGCGGACGAGCTCGCCTGCGGTCATGCCCTTTGCCAACGAGTAAGTTCCAGGCCGCAGCACCTCGCCGCCCACCGTTACCTTCGGAGCGTCCGCCTCATAACGGCCATAGATTCGGATCGTGTCGAAGGGATGCAAGGTAAGGTTGTTGTCGCCGATCAAGACCTCAGGAACATTGAATTGGATCGTCTCTGGATGAAGATCCGGCGCCATGAGGCGTATGATTTCCCCTTTGTCTGCGGGCTCTGGAAGCATGTCCTGGTAACTATGCAGCACATCGTTGATATGCATGCCCTCGTGATACGACATTCGGCCTGGCCGAAGCACATGCCCCTGCACATAAACGACCTGCTGGCTGTAAGGCTGGATAGGGGAAACATGAACGCGATCGCCGTCAAAGACTGGAAAGGCGGCAATAGCTGCTCGTGCTTTGTCCACGCCACTCTCCGCAGGCAAGTCCAGACTGACTGTCTCACGCTGCTTATTCGCGTCAATGCGATCGATCTCGATATGGCCGAGCTCAGCGGCAACCGTAGCGCCGCCGGCATCGTCAAGTATAGCCGCCAGTGTGGCCCCGCTCTTGAACTCATAGATCGCAGGCCGCTTTACAGCGCCATAGACAGCGATCTGCGGGCCTGCCGGGGGTACCAAGACTGTATCTCCGGCCTGCAGACGATCCTCGCTTTGCACACCATGCAGCAGGAAGTCGTATAGATCGATTTCCCCCACCAACTGCTTGCCGCGATAATGTCGCAGCATACGCAGCGATCCCACACGTGTTGGGCCGCCCGCTGCGTATAGGGCATTCAGTGCAGTTGAAAGGGAACTGATGTCATAGGCTCCAGGCCTCTGAACATCACCCACTACGTAAACGCGGATGCTACGAAGATGAGCAACCGTCACTGCGACCTGAACATTCCGATACTGCTGCTTCAGCGTGTCCGAAACGACACTCTGCACATGTTCTAGAGTGAGACCGGCGACCTGAACAGCACCCGACTCCGGCAGTGCAAGGCGACCCTCGCGATCGATCGTCCGCGTGATGTTCTGCGAGATGCCGCCCCATAAATCGATAGACAGGCTGTCCCCGGGGCCAACAACGTAACTTGGTCCAGCTGGAACATCCAACGGTATCTCACGCCCACTGGGTGCAATCTGATTAGCCGCCATTCCGTTACGTCGAAGAAAGACGTCAGAGCCAAATCTCTTCAGGGAGCTGTCCGCCTGCGGTAACTGCGTATACAAGTCATGCAACGAAAGCAGGTTGTAAGGTGTCGGCAAGTGCAGCACTTGGGGCTGGCTGGTTGTGCCATGGTTCGCATTGCCGGACACGTCTCTAGAGCTGGTATTGTTTCCGTTCGAATTGCTTGTTCCAAGCCCCTGTTGACCAAATGGGTTCGCTGGTGACCCGAAAGCGAGGCTCGTCCCATGGGTATCTAGCCTCGCCCCCTGGTTATTTATTGGCATTGAAATGCCATCACCTTCGAAGTCGCTTGCAGCAAAGCTTTGCAAGTCGGCATCGGAGAGGTACCCGCGTGCACGGAGAAACGTTGTAATGTTGGCGCGTAGTTGTGGACTGGATGCAATCTTGCTATAGAGCATCTCGTCACTGATTGAGTCAGGCTGAACAGGCGTGCCTTGCTGTGTTGCGAGGTCGGCCACTAACGATTTCAATTCCACGAGCGCGTCTGGTTGTTCTTGTAGAACGGCCATGATCTGATCGGTTGAAAGGGACACCGTGGAACTGAGAGGTTGAGTTTCATCGTTTTCAGTCGAATTGTCACTCGCCGAAGCGCCGTCGACTCCGATGTTCGGTCGAACGTTTAGTCCAGTTATAGGGTCGGTTTTCGCCCCAGTGCCAGAGTCGGGGCTGCCGGCAGGCAACTGAGGACCCGAGAACGGGTCAGCGCTTTGGGAAAGCCCTTGTGGTGTCTGTGCATGTAATTGAGGACACAAGGCTGCGGCAATCATCGCGCCGTTAAGGCTAAGCCGTAGCAGTGTTCGTAGGAGCGAGTTAGATGAAGCGATCATCAAAGAGGTCCAATCTTGTTTCGCCACTCCAGGAGTGAATCGAAAGCTATCGAAGCGTATCAGTGGCGTGAAAGCGGAACAGTAAATTCACATCGCAGGGCTATCGGCAGGCTGAGGGAAGGGAACCCATGGCGTTACTGTGTGTACATCTCCGGTTCCCCCAGGCTTCCCGCCGGCGGTAAGTGGCGTAGATAAATGACAATTGACCAGATCTCCTCATCGCTCAGTGTGTTCTTCGATCCAGGCATTCCCGATGGCCAGATCCCGTAGTCGATGATCCACTTCAACTGTCCGTCGGAGTACGACTGCACTTCTTTGCCGGCCAACGAAGGAACCGGTGGAGACATTCGGTCGGCAAAAGGCACGCCCGTATTCTGACCATCCTTTCCATGACATGCAACACAGTAATGCGAAAACGCTTCCTTCCCGTCAGCGACTCCCGCAGAAGTATCTTTGAGCGGATTACTCTCAGACTTACCGCGTACTAAAATTGTGTGCTTGGCCCAATCCATGACCAGCGTTTCGCTCTTTCTCGGAGGATCAGCTTTGAAGTCGACCAAGGCTAAAACCATTCCAATAAAGAGCAACAGTCCACAGAAGATACAACCGAGGATGAGAAAGACCTTTCCCCACATGCGTTTACTCCGTAACATGCTGGGCCCACGCCACGCTGCCGTCGCCAGAGCCGCAAAATACAGAGCAATGACCAACGAAGGTGTGGGTGCTGTTGGGTGTGAACGCAACTTCGCTGATCGGGCCCATACCTGCTTTGACTTCTACTCCGAAGCGAATCCCATGTGGAACATCTGCGCTTTTCAGCACTGTTACGAAAGGCTCGCCCTTCTTCAAGGTGATCTCACCCGGCGTGAAGTAAAATCGCTTGGAGGTCACTTCGATACGATGTGGCGCAGACTGCGAATGAGTAGTCTGCGCAGAGGTGAGCTCCATGACTGGCAAAAGAGCGAGAATGACTGGTGCTGTGAATCGTGGTTTCAAGTAGATTATCCTCACAGAATGCTTAGGTGCGGCTCCTCTTGCCGCCCGGCTTGCGCCTCCCACCTCAATTCGCGCCATATACCGTTCGCAGTCGCAAGTGAAAGGGAATACAAGGAACTGAATCGGACTTTAATCAAGTGTCGTCACGTGGTTGTCATGCCGCTGTAAGGGGATTGTCACCGGATTGTTGCGTCTCGCATTTGTCAGGGAATTAAGACATAGTTGTGAATCGCCGCGCCTGCCCGTGATTTCCTAAAGGCGAAATTACACTTATTCGCGAAGTGTTGCGTGGAGTGACAATCAAGTGACAATCGCCAGACTTTCACGTGACACGTGATCCTGAGCGTTCGGCTAAGTTAGGCAATATGTTCCGACCGACTCGATACGTGGAGACTGGTCGCGCCCTACGTAGAATTCGAATGATGGGAGTCGCGTGGGCTATTCTCGCTGCTGTGCATTCTGGTTCCGCGCAGGACACTCCTCTGCTCTCGGGAGGAGTTGGATTCTTTTCCAGCACGAATGGTGGTAACACGTCATACCTGCCTATCATTGAGCCGTTGATCGCCGCACCAATGGGCTCGCGCCTTCTCGTGGAGTCGCGTGCAGCCCTTCTCGAGAGCTTCTCGCCAAACGGCGGTGGTCAGCCGGGCTACGATCACTCACACTTCGTCGGTCTCACATATTTGCAGAGGGGATTTCCTAGTCTCGTCTCATCTCACAGTTGTAGCCGGTGACTATCTGATCCCTTTCAACACCTACAATGAGCGGCTCTCGCCGATCTGGATCAGCAACTTTCAGGATGGCCCGCTCATCTCGCCCTTAGGCGTTTTTTCGATTGGTGAGGGACTGGGCGGCATGCTTCGTGGCAACGCCATTCGACGCAACAAGTACTCGATCGACTACGCCTACTTCTACTCCACTCGCACAAAAAAATGAACAGTTTCAGGCCGTCCGGGGTTCGGGCGGACGCGCCAGCCGTTACCTTCCGAATCAGCGCCTTGAAGTCGGGCTCTCCTATGATCGCCTTTTGCAGGGGACGCATGAAAACTTCTACGGTGCCCATGCTTGGTGGGAGCCCAAGGGCACTGCCTTTCGATTACGCTCAGAGTTTTCACGTGGTCACCATGCCCAGGGATACTGGGTAGAAGCCGACTACCGCACCCAGGCCTTCGGAGGGCTAAACAGTTGGGTTGGTCGCATCGAGCCAATCTTTCGCATGCAGCAGACGTTTCGCAGGGACACGGTTGTGAGCGATGGATTGCCTTCAGCCAATACGCAGAGGGCAGACTTCGGTCTTGATTACAACTTACCCCATAACACTCGGATTCTCACCAGCTACTCGCGACAGTTCTCCGCTACCGGCAATACAAATATCTGGGAGACGGGACTGGTCTACCGGTTCCTGTTTCCGGCCTGGAAAGGAAAGCAGGAATGAATGTAAAGCGCGTTCTCATTGGCATTGGGGTTCTTGCTTCTGTTTCGTTGAATGGGTTTACGGCACAGCAGAACAGCGCAACGGCTCCGGCGAAACAAACGACTCCTGCAAAATCCACCAATTATCCTCAAGATGAGGGTGAGCAGGTATTTCAGCAGAACTGTTCGCGTCGCCACGCAGCACCGGAAGGTTTTTCGCCGCGAATCTCTGGCACCATTGTTCGCCACATGCGCGTTCGCGCATCGCTTAGCCAGCATGACGAGGAAGCTCTACTTCGCTTCCTCAATCCATAGTGGCGCGGAGGGCAGCGAACACAGCTTGCATAGGCATTGCAGTTGTCCTCGAGTCAATACATAAGGTGGAGCATTCGGTTCGCAGGGCGGCTCAGTTTATCGAGATGTTGCTGCGGTTCAGGGCAGGCAGAACGGATCTCGCCGAGATTCGCGACCGCTCCCGCAACATGAACGCTGTGGGTAAGCCGATCCAGGGAACTCTGCTTCTGCCCCTCGACCCATACGTGCAAGTCGTAGTCGCCATCGGGAATGTTCATCAGACAAAATAACCCTGTGCATCTACAACGGCATACAGCGGCGTCGCCAATGAAGTCAGTACCGCGCTCATCGTCAGGGAATTCTATAGATCGGTTATTCCGCGTTGCGGGCTAACTTGGTGTGTTGCTTATGCTCATATCATGTTCATACCAACCTTTGATCGTTGGGCGATGGGGTTGAGAGGAGAGGGCGATGCGTGTATTCGTTGCGGGTGCAAGCGGAGCGATCGGCGAACCGTTAATTGCGGAGTTGTTGAAGAATGGACACTCCGTAGTAGGAATGACAACGAGCGAGGCGCGGACGAAGATTTTGGAGAGCCAGGGAGCCGAGGCACTTATTGTGGACGCGTTTCATGGAGCGGAGGTGGAGGCGGCGCTGCGGCAGGCAAAGGCGGAAGTAGTAATCGATGAATTGACGTCGCTGCCAAAGGAACAGAGTGATATGCCGAAGTATGCAGCGGGCGACAGGAGGCTAAGGATTGAGGGAGGAGGAAATTTGTTTCGAGCGGCTATCGCAAGTGGTGCGCGGCGGTATCTACAGCAGTCGAGCGGATTCTTTTTGAAGGCGGCGGAGGGGACACTGGCGGACGAGTCGTCTCCATTGGATATAAATGCAAGTCCCAGTGTGGCGGCGAGTGCGCGGACATATACGGAATTGGAAACACGGCTTTTCAGTTCTAGTGCAATTGAGGGTGTGGCTCTGCGGTATGGATTCTTCTATGGCCCGAAGACGTGGTACTACCCCGGCGAGGCGGCGGCGAACATGGTCATGCGGCAACAGAATCCGGTAGTGGGTAGAGGCGAGGGCGTTTCGTCGTTTGTGCATATCAACGATGCGGCGGTTGCAACGGTCGCGGCGCTGACGGCCGAGCCGGGAGTATACAACCTTGTAGATGATGACCCTTCGCCGCAGGCCGTATGGCTGCCTGCGTTTGCGAAGTTTGTGGGTGCTCCGAAGCCGCCGCATAGGAGCGAGACAGAAGTGACCGCAATCGCAGGGGAAGATGTGGTGTATTACGCGACGAAGCTTAGCGGGGCCTCGAATGCGAAGGCGAAGCGGGTTCTAGGTTGGAAACCCCGACGGTTGCAGTGGCTGGAGGCGTAAGTGAGCGTCACCGGAACTCCGAACATCTCGTCGGAACTCCGGATACTGCCAATTATTTCTTCTCAGTTGGAGAGAAATCGACTGAGCACGTTTCCAGGTCGATGAAGGGCTGAAATTATGGGTTGGCCCGTTTTTGTCAACCGAGAATGAAAGTTGCCTTAAAGGCGACTTAGCAGGCATTTGGGGCGAACACAATCCTTGTAGCCAGCACTTCAGCCCCGCTCGGATACAGCCTTTCCATCCGGCAATCAGTCTACCCACGCCAAACGATAAAGCACATGCGGACGCAGCGGATCACCCGCTGAAAGGAGCGGGTGATCGAAATCATCCTTTGTGTTTCGTACCATTCCCAGCCGCTCCATCACCCTTTGCGAGCGCACGTTCAAAGCTGCTGTGAAGGACACAACTTCTGGCAATTCTAGCGACAGGAAGGCCAATCGGAGCACTGCGTACGCAGCCTCGGTCGCGTATCCCGATCCCCAGAACTCGCGCGCTAATCGCCAGCCGATCTCAACACATGGAGTGAAGTGAGCCTCGAACGCTGGAGCCGAAAGCCCGATGAAGCCGATAAAACTGCCCGTCTCGCGAAGTTCGGCTGCGAAAAGACCGAAGCCACGCTCCGCCAGCCGCCTCTGAATGCGGTCTGCCAGCATATCGGATTCCTCTGCGGTCAGCCGTCTGGGCATAAATTCCATCACCGCTGCGTCCGCATTTATTCGGCGGAACGGCTCGCGATCCGAGTCGCGCCATTGCCGCAAAATCAGACGTTCCGTTGTCAGCGTCGGAATCACGCCGGAGATTAACACGCGAATGTGCCTGCACCCAACTCCGCACACGATCTTTGCAGCTTTCCTCCGGGAAGGTGCAGGAGCGAATCAGAGGATTGGCCGCCAAATGGAAGACGGTCAATGGCTCAACAGATTTGTTCGTTTATGGACAGTCTCGTCCGGAATCGGATACTCTGCATGCGAAAGCGATCAGACGTAAGTCGAAAGATCGGCCTCGAAAGTTCCTTCTCCCCGGCCAGACAGGAAAACTCAACTTATTGAAAGTATGGTATCTCTTGGTAGCGGTCCGGTGCTCTCTGCGAACACTTGCACATGTGCGGATCTTCAGGCGCAGAATAGTTAGCGGTCAAAGAAGTGGCAGTCCAAGTGCTCACGATCCAATAGACCGGTAGCTTTCGTGTCCTTTTCGCGCAGGAGGCTTCGATGCCAATACTGCTGCAGGATCTCCGCTTTGCCCTCAGGCAAATTTTTCGCAACCCGGGATTCTCCCTCACCGCGGTCCTGTCACTCACGCTCGGAATAGGCGCCACCGTCGCCGTCTATAGCATCCTTTATGACGCGGTGCTTCACCCCTGGCCTTACGCGGGAATCGATCGGATCTGCGACGTCTGGATGACGGACAACGCTGGCCATGATAGAACCTGGGGGCTGACTGGTCCGCAGATTCGTCAGCTTCGGCAGACACATGCCATCGAGGACATAGCTGCCTTCGACTTTACGAGCCAGACGGTCACCGGCGGTGATGTGCCCGAAGACGTCAACGCGATCATGGTGTCCGGGACCGCTTTCCAGTTCCTCGGCCTGACGCCCCTGTTGGGCCGGTACATTTTCTCATCCGACGCCCCTGACGCACAGGATCCTCAGTCCGTGGCAGTGCTGAGTTACAAGTTCTGGCAACGGCACTATCGCGGCGATCCTGCCGTCGTCGGAAAGACTATCCAACTCGCGCACAAGACCTATGCGATTCTAGGAGTGATGCCGCCGCGCTTCACTTGGATGGACGGCGATCTCTATCTTCCCTTGAAGCTGGAATCCGATCAGACCCATCGGTATGGAACCAAGATCAAGTTGAGGTCAGGCATCGGCATGGCCGCCGCGGAGGGCGAATTCCGGCCGCTCTACCAGCAGTTCGACCACCAGACACCGAATGTCTTCCCCAAGCAATTCAAAATCAGCGTGCGCGGTCTCGCGGAGACATACACCCGAGACCTGAAGAAGACGATGATCCTGCTCTTTGGGGCCGTCGCGCTGCTGCTCGCCATCGGCTGCGGAAACGTCTCGATTCTGCTCCTGGCACGGGGCGCGGCGCGCCAACACGAATTTGCGATCCGCTCGGCGGTAGGAGCCAGCGGGTTTCGCATCATACGCCAACTCCTCACCGAATCTCTGCTCTTGTCCGTAACAGGAGCGGGGCTGGGCATCTTTGTCGCTTACCAATCCATTGGATTTATCATCCCTCGCCTGCCGGACCACTCCTACCCATATGAAGCTGACTTCCACATCAATTTCGCCGTCCTGTTTTTCAGCGTAGGCCTGGCATTGCTGAGCGGAATCGTCTTTGGCCTCTTTCCTGCCTTGCAGTTGGCGCGGCCGGAAATCAGCGAGGTGATGCAGGCCGGGACACGGCGGCTGACGGGCAGCGTGAAAGGCAGACGCCTGCACGCAGCCCTGATTGCAGGACAAATCGCGCTGACTCTGTTGCTTATGACGGCGGCAGGCGCTGCCATTCAGGCATTCATTCGCATGAATATCGTGCCGCTGGGGTATGAGCCGAAGCACGTGATGTCGGTCATCATTCCGCTGCGCGAAAATGTGCACACTACATGGGCCGACCGCACCCATTTTTTTGAGCAGCTTCGTGAGAAAGTCGCAGAAATGCCCGGCGTGGTTGGGGCCGGAATATCGACCAATGCCACTCCGCCGGATAGCGGTTGGCTCCTTCCTGTCGAAATCCTGGGAAAAGCGGCCTCCCAGATGCAAGAGGCGCACGTAGAATTCGTCAGCCCTGAATACTTCACAACGCTGCAGATTCCGCTGCTTAGTGGGCGCTCCTGGGCGCAAAGCGAGATCGTGCGCGGAGCCACATTGGTCCTTGTGAATCAGGCATTCGTCCGCCACTATCTCTCAGGCGGAGATGCGATCGGGCATTCGGTCCGTATATCGCAAATCACAAACACTCCTCCCAGCCGGTTGACCGCAACCGGAAGCGACGGATGGCTGCCGATCATTGGAGTTGTCGCCGATTCGCTGGATGACGGGCTGGAGAAACCCACGGCGCCCGCGGTCTACGCACCCTACACACTGATGACATTGCCATTTACCCAGGTCCTGGTGCGCACCCAGGGCGAGCCTCTTGCCATGCTGCACAGCGTCCGCCAGCAGATCGCCTCGCTTGATCCGGATCAGCAGATTTTCAGCGATGTGCGGGACCTCGAAGGCTGGATTCAGCGTGAGCCGGAGTATGCGAGGGCGCGTCTCATCTCCATGCTCTTTGGCTCGTTCTCCATTCTGGCGCTGACTCTGGCTGCGGTGGGCCTGTACAGCGTAGTTTCCTACACGGTCCTGCAGCGCACCAGTGAGCTCGGCGTTCGCGTCGCCCTCGGAGCACGGCGCCGCGACGTGCTGTACCTGGTCGCATTCTCGGCCGGAACCAGCGTGGGCTTGGGAATAGTCATCGGTCTTGCACTTAGCTTCAGTCTGGATCGTCTAATTGCCCGCTGGATCGAGAGTGGAACGCGCGATCCGATCTTGGTTTTGGCCGCGTCCGGGCTGCTCATTCTGGTGGCTGCACTCGCCTGCATGCTTCCCGCGCGCAGAGCCCTCGCCGTCGACCCCATGGTCGCACTGCGCTGCGAGTGATTGTGCCGCAGATATGCTCGCAAGCCATTCGAGTGGTATTTGGATGAGGGGTAAACCTCGGGCTGGTTAGAAGTAAATCTAAGAAGGCGGGAGAGCTTCAATGTCGTCTCGCTCGTGGAACCCGTCGGCAGATGGGGATGACTATCCGCAAAGTCACGTCCGCGGCTGCCATTTTCAACACTGGATTGGCGAGAATTGGGTTCCTCTGGCAGATGGCGAAACCCAGCGTCAACGACAATTCATCGTACTCCGTGCGTCTCATCGCAGAGGGTCCGTCTACTGTTGGAAAGCCCAAGGAGAGGCCTCATATTGCTGAGATCGGTGTGTATGACGAACCCGCTTAAATAGAGGTGGTGCGTTTTGAGCAAAATTTGCCTGGGATTTGCCTAGGAAGGGGAAATTCCACGCAGTCCGCGAACTGCGCCCCGAGATGGTCCAGACCGGTGGTAACTTCCAGACTGGAACAGCAAGGACGGCCTCGGATGGGCCGACCTTGCTGTTTGCGATCATGCGGCGGGTGCTATTCGCACGTACCGGAAGTGTCATCGTCGGTGGACGGGAAGGCGGCTACAGCCACGCCGCTCGGCGGGTAGGCGGGAGCGAGGGCGATAGCGCGCAGAGTGGCGCCTTTCGGTACAAGGATGGGGCTGGTGTAGACGGTGGAGTTCTGCGTGGGCGTGGTTCCGTCGGTGGTGTAGTAGAGGATGGCTCCGGGCGTCGTATCCGATAGTGTTGCGGTGCGGCGGCAGCGTGCGGAATCAGAAGCGATTTGCGGAGCGGTGTCGGCTCCGGCGGAGACGATGATGACGTCGATGCCGGGAGCGTAGCCGGTGGGATTGGGGTTGGAGAAGACGATGGTATTGGTGCCGGCGAGCAGTTGCACGGGCAAAACGTAAGGCACAGGGTCGTACCAGTTGTTGCCGTTGAAGGTGAGCTGCAGCGGTGTCGCGCCGTTGATGGATACATAGACGGTGCGTGGGCCATCGGTAACATAGTCAATTTCGAGTTGATACGTACCGGTGGCTGCAGCGGTGACGTTGTTAAAGCTAATGGTGTTGGCGGAGCCGGCGCCGAAGCTGCCGACATAGGCGCCTCCGGAGGCGCGGGTGCTGTAATTGAAGCCTGCGGTGCCGGCGAGCTGCGCGCCTTCGGCCTCGTAGGTGGTGAAGGTGGGCGCGGGTTCCTTGCCGTCGCCGGAGATGACAATGCGGTCGAGGTCGGCGCCGTAGCCGGAGGGATTCAGAAACGTGATGGTGTTGTTGCCGGAGTTGAGCGCGACGGGGACTGTGGAGCTTTGCGGCAGCAGGTAGCTCCCGCCACCCATGTTGAGGGATTCAGCCGCGGCGCCATTGACTGAGTACTCAAGGGTACGCGGGCCCTGTGTCATGGCATCAATCTGCATGCGGTAAATGCCGCTCTTGCGCACGGAAACATTGTTGAAGATGACCTGGCTGGCGCCGCCGATATTGCCGACTTTGACGCCTCCGGAGCAGGCGGGGCAGGGAGCGGGTGCTGCAGAGCCGGTGAGCGTAGCTGCCTCTGCCTCATAGGAGACGCCAGCTGGTAGATGCTCGATTTCGCCGAAGGGAGTGACCTTGAGAAGGCGCGCGCCGTGGCCGAGAACCATGGTGCTGAATTCGCCCGGAAATGCGCCCAGTTCGGTGTGATTCCAGATGTCGCGCACGGCAATGGCGTTTTTGAAGCCCAGATCGCTCCAGCGCACATCCACGCGGTCGGGGAAGGCGGTGAAGTTGTAGAGAGCGACGTAGTAGTCGCCGTCGCCGGCATCGGCAATCCAAACGGGATGGAAGCCGCCGGTTTTCTGGATCGCTGGATGTCCGGACTGATCGACAGCGAGCAGCTCATCGTTGGTGAAGGCGGACTTGGCAGGGTATCGAGCTGGGTGAGATCGCCGCCGAGGTAGAGCGGCGCGTTGGCCATGGCCCAGATGGTGATGGCGGTCTGTTTTTCGGTGTCGGTGAGGCCGTCGGCGCTTCCGTTGCCTACGTCCAGTGTATCCAGGTCGTTCCAGCCGAGGGTCGGGCCGGCGGCGTTTTCCCAGCCAACGTCATCGTATTCGCGCAGGACGATGCGGGGCCAGTTGGTGAGATAGCCTCCGCAGCCGCCTTCACACTCGACGTCGTCGTCGATGCGGCGAGCGTTGGAGAATTGCTGCCAGACGTCAAGGTAGTCCTGATCAAGCTGCCAGGAGACAGTGAGCCAGATAGGACGGCGGCTTTGGGCAATGGCCTGCGACCAGGCTTGTACGTCGGCGCGATTGTCGATGGAGAGGTTGTTGGAATAAGAGCCGGGTGTCACTGCGTCGAGCTTGATGAAGTCGATGCCCCAGGAAGCGAATAGATCGACAACGGAGTTGATGTATTCCTGCGCGCCGGGTTTGGTGAAGTCGATTTTGTCGTGGTAGGGATTGGGCAACGGTCCTGCGAACGCGTTGCCCTGGGCGAGTGGCATGACCACGATGTCCTGGGTGTGGTAGCCGGTGCCGAGAATGGGATAGTTGCCGTCGACAGCTGGCTGCTCGATGCCGGGGATCCAGTAGATGCCCGCTTTCTGGCCGTTGGCGTGGATGTGGTCGACGAGGGATTTCATGTCAGGAAAGGTAGTGGGGTTGGGGATCGGCCTGCCATTGCCGTCGAAGCTGCCCTGCCATCCAGAGTCGATGTTGATGTAGCGGAAGCCGTGCTCCTCGATTCCGGAAGCCTTGAGGGCGTCGGACTGGGTCTGGATATTGGCTTGGGTAAGAAAGCTTCCGTTAATCGTCTGCTCGCTGAATGTGCTCCAGCCAAGATAGGGTTTGTGGCCGACGCCGTTAACCTGGGCGCTGGCGGGCGCGAGGAGGGAGCTAAGGAGGAGACCGGCGGTTGCGACAGAAAGAAAGGTTCGCATGGCGTGACCTCGCGAGCCGGGGTCCGCAGAGGGGTGGGCTCGCTGTTGGGGAGCGTCGACGATACCGCGCCAGACCGGCGCAGGTTCGAGGTGAAAACAGCAGCCGAAGGGCCAACTATTCTCAGCGCCGGAGGGGAGCAAAATCCGGCGCCAAAATATATAAACGTGTACGAACACGATTTGTCAATATCGGAATTAATAGCGAATAGAGTGCGCTATAGAAAATAACAGTAAAGTGTACGTACACGTATCTCGAATGACGATAGTGATGACAGGATGGCGGCACGATGGAGCAGACCCTCAGGCTTGGGTGACGTCAGCGCCGATCTGCTCGAGGGTGCGTCCTTTGGTCTCAGGAACTAAGGCAGCGACGAAAACAAAGCCAACCAGACAGATGACGCCGTAAGTGAGGAAGATGCCGGCTGTGCCCTCAAGCTGCATCAGGAGGGGAAAAGTATAGGTGAGAAGGAAGGAGGCGATCCACAGGGCACTGACGGCAGTGGAGACGCCTTGCGAGCGGATGCGGCGGGGAAATATCTCGGCGATCAGGACCCAGGTGACGGGCGCCAGGGTGAGGGCATAGCAGGCAATCGCGCTCAGGGTGAGCAGGAGGACCGCTGTGCCGCGCCATTGGGCGTGGTAGGCCCAGGCGCAGAAAAGATGGGAGACTCCGATGCCAATGCAGCCGGCGAGCATCATGAGGCGGCGGCCAAGGCGGTCGACGAGGACCATGGCGAGCACAGTGAAGACAAGGTTAATGGTGCCGGTGATGACGATATTGAGGAATATGTCGTTGGCTCCGTAGCCTGCGCTTCGATAGACCTCGGCCGCGTAGTTGAAGAGGATGTTGATGCCGGTCCACTGCTGGAGCGCAGCGAGCGCGATGCCCACGAGGAGGATTTTGCGAAACGCGGGGAAAAGAAGCTCGCGCCAGGAAGATTGTGGCAACGCGGCGTCGGAGCGCTGCGCGGATTCGATGCCGGCTATTTCGGCGCGGGCGTAGTCGGGGCCACCAATGCGCTCGAGGATCGCATGGGCTTGGCGGGCGCGGCCGATGCCGCAGAGCCAGCGGGGGCTCTCTGGGATGAAAAGCGAAGCGAGGGTGAAGACGACCGCAGGCGCGGCGACTGCGGTGAACATCCAGCGCCATCCGTACTGCACGTTCCAGGTCTGGAGCAGCAAGTGGGCCGGCAGGCCAGTGGGCACTGGGCGGGCTAGGCGCCAATTGACGATCTGAGCGAGAAGGATACCAACGACGATGGCGAACTGGTTGAGGCTGACCAGGCGTCCGCGATGGGCTGCAGGGCTGATCTCGGCAATGTAGAGGGGCGAGACATTGGAGCTGAGACCGATGGCGGTGCCGCCGAGGATGCGCCAGAAGATGAAGGCGTGAAAGGACCAAGCCCAGCCAGTCAGTACAGAGGAGACAGCGAAGAGTACGGCTGCGGCGAAGAGAATGCGGCGACGCCCATAGCGGTCGGCGAGGGTTCCTGCGGCAAGAGAACCGAGCAGGCATCCGACCAGGGCGCAACTGTTCGCCCATCCGATCAGAGAGGCGGAGGTGAGGTGGAAGTAGACCTCGTAAAACTGCCGGGCGCCTCCGATGACGACCCAGTCATAGCCGAAGAGCAGACCACCCAATGCAGCAATCAGGGCGATGCCCCAGATGTAGAGGCTACGCCGCGGCGTGACCGAGGAGGAATGAGGAGCGGCGGGTAGTGAGGGACCGTGCATCGCTATCTCCTGTGGAACCGGAGCAGATCGATCGCGCCTGTATGGGCGTTGTCCATGGCGAGTACTTCTTCGAGCAGGCCGAGACCGTCTGCCTGCTCGCCGAGCCCGAGTCGCGCTTGCGCTTCAAGGAAGCGAGCCGTAATGGTCTGGCGCCGGGCAAGGTCTTCCTCGAAGAGAAGCATGGCGGGCAGGGAAGTGGCGAAGTAGTCGATCTTCGGCGTCTGGCTTTGAAGACGAACGGAGTAGTCGAGGATTGCTCGAAAGGCGCGGAAAGCATCCTGCTCGCAGCCGAGCCGACGCAGGGCCAAGGCGCTCCAGTAGGTGTTTTCCGAGACGGCTTGTACCTGCATCTGCTGAAAGTCGCCTTTCTGGCGAGCGGCGCGGGTCCAGTGATGTTCGGCTTCGCAGCGATTGCCTGCATCGTGGTGCGCCATGCCGAGCCAGTAGTCAATCATGCTGTGGTTCATCAGCAGGTGTTTGGCTTCACTGAGATTCCCGGGCGGGTTGGATGCGGCAAGCAGGTTGGCGATGGCCGCCGCAGGCTCTCCACAATGCAGAGAACGATGCGCCAGCAGCACATTGGCACGAACATACTGAGACAGCACAAGACCCTCGCCTCCCTCCCATGGCTGAAATTCATGGCTGAGGAGAAGATCGAGAGCACGATGGGGCTGATCGAGGTTGTTGTAGAGCGCAGTGAGTTCGACCGAGAGGTCATCGCGTTCTTGAACAATCGCTGCATTAGCTTCGAGACCGGCCAATCGCTCAGTGAGAGCATGGCCAGTGCGCTTCAGGAGCTGGTCATATTCATACAGGATGCGAGCATCGGATGGCGCGGCGGAGCGGGCTTTCGCGAATGCCTGCAGAGCGCGAACGGGATCGTGGAGCGCATTGAAGTACCCGATGCCGAGATTGCGCCAGGGAGTGGCGAAGGAGGTTTCAAGTGCAACGGCGCGCTCCCACATCACGATGGCTTCGGAGTAGCGGCGGCGGTCAAACAGGAGATTGCCGAGATAGTAGGGTGCATGCGGATCGCCTGGATTTTCCTGCACCGCTTTGCTAAGCAGGAAAAGTTCTTCAAGGCGGCTGGGAAAGACGTAGGCCGGATCAGCGTGGCGAGCGCGCTCGCGAACGGCAGCGCCTTCGCGGAGACGCCCGATGCGATGGAGAATGTCGGCCTGCAAATACAGCAGCACCGGCTCGACGCCGGCGGTTGTGCCTGGGGTTGCGGCGGTTAGCATCGACAGCGCTTCGCCGAGGAAGCCTGCACGCACGAGGTCGAGGGCGAGGTCAAGCAGAAGTTGGCCGTCCTGAGGAGGCACATCCGTCGCCAGCCAGCGACTGAAGATGTCAAGAGGATCGAGGGCGCGGGTATCCGCAAGGAAGGCTGCAGCATCTGCGATGCGGCCGAGACGGCGTAGCACGAGCGTGCGGAGATTGCGGGCATTAAGGTTGTCGGTTTCCGCGCGGAGGGATCGGTCGAGATGATCGAGCGCGGCTGTCCAGTCGGCGCGAGTGCAGTCGATCTCAGCAAGGCGGTGATAAGCGGGAGCGCGCCAGGCGGCGTTCCACGTGCTCTTATAGAAGGCGTCGTAAGCTTCATCTGGACGTTCCTGATAAGAGAGGGCCAGGCCAAGGGTGTAGTGTGGCTCGCCGTCTGGCGGATTGGGGTTGCGCATAGTGAGGCGGGCGATGGAGGCAAGGAGATGTTTCTCGGCCTGGTCGAATTCGCCGCGATTCAGGTACCAACGGCCCAGCGCAAGATTGCAGCGGCTGTCGCCGGGGTCGCGCTTAATGGCCTCGCGCCAGTAGATCTCTGGCGCGCGGGTAGGGTGGCGATATTGCTCAAGGTGGAGGCCGTTCAGAAAAAGCTCGTCGTTGCTGGCCACTCCTTCGGGTAAGGGCGGCTCGGTGGCGACGGTCGGAGACGGCACGGGCACAATTTCGTCCGGCGCATAGCGGAGTACGCGGCGAGCACCCTCTGTGAGTATGACTTCGAGAGAACCGGAGGACCCGTTGGTGGGGAGCTGCAGATGCAGCGGATCGGCGATCGTAAGATTGCCGGTCCAGCGCGCAATTTCCGATTTGCCGATGCGGACGTTGAGACCCGCTTCAAGAAGATTTTCGGTGACCTGAAGGTGGAGGGTGACGAATCCGTTGGATTTCTCGACGCGGAGAGCGGCGTGCAAATTGGCGAGGTCGGGGACGCCGATGTCGCCGATGGGGTACCAATATTGGCTGAAAGTCTTAGTTTCGCCAGGCGCGAGGAACGAGAAGTCCGGCTGATTGTCGGTGTAGACGCCGGACATGAGCTCGACGTAAGGGCCGTCACTGTCGGTGAGGCTCCGGTCCCAGGCGTAGCCGAAGTCGTGGTTGCCCCAGGTCCACTGTTTTTTGCCGGGAGCGATGTGGCGGTTTGCGTACGCGACAGTGCCGGCGCGCCTGCGATGGTCATAGCCGCCGAAGAAGTCTCCACGGGAGCCCATGATCATATAGCTGGTGGGAACGGGGATGTTGGCGTACCAGCCCAGGTCGTTTGGTGGGTAGGAGCCATCGGGGACGAACTGGCTGGGCAATTCTTCGGAAGGAACGCCAGTGCGGGCGCGCTCGCCATAGTCGATGCCGTAATAAAGGCCATGGCTGAAGGGGTATTCGGTGACGGCACGCTTGGCATGATCGGCAGCGTAGCGCACATCTTTCGGAAAGAACGACTGGTAGTGCTCGTGGACGTGGGTGGCAACGTTGGCCCACCACAGAAAGGTCTGGGTTTGGAGAGTACGGTTGTAAAGGCGAACTTTGAGCTCGACGTACGCCTTGCCGGGATAGAGGCAGACGCCGTGCATGCCTTTCATGCGGGCCATGGGATCGTGGTCGCTGCACCAGATTGTGACCGAACCGTCAGGATCGCGCTCGATGGCGATTTCCACGGGCATAAATGTGGCGGGGCGATGATGCTGAGGCCAGTTGAATTCTACGCCTCCTGAGATCCAAGGGCCGGCGAGGCCGACGAGGGCAGGCTTGATGACGTTCTGGCGATAGAAGAAGTCATAGCCGGTGCGCTTATCGACGCCAACATGGATGCGGCCGCCGATAGCGGGCAAGATCATGAGACGCAGGAATTCGTTTTCGATGTGTACGGCGTCCCAGGAGTGAGGATGCGGGTTTCGTTCAATGTAATCAATTACCGGCAGTGGATAGACACGACCGCTGCTGCCCTGGTAGACGCGCTTCTCGAGAAAAAGAGGATTGGGGTCGGGGTCTGCCGGCATGTAGGTGAGCATGGAGACCGGTGCGTGCCAGGCCTTGACGGGCCCTTGTTCCGCTGCGGGCGCAGGCGGCAGTTCCAATTTAGGTAAATCGGCCGGCGTCTGATTGTCTGGGTTCATTGCGTCCACCGCATCCTGCCACATGGGATCCCCCTCACGGCCGAAGTTGAGTGCGTACACGACCCGGATGAGTCATACGCGATTCTGCCGACCGTGTACGTTACCGTCACTGTAGGAGCCGCGCTTTGCGATTGTCAAGTAACGGGCTGACTTCGCGAGGATATTGGTTTGGATGTGAAGTCTGGGAACAGGAATATATGACGCGGGCCTCCATCGAGAGAGCGAGCTTATGAGGATTCCGCGATTCTTTACAGTTTTGTTCTCTCGCATAATTGAGGAGAAGTCCCCTTCACAAGCAGTCGCTTGATGAGTTTTGAGCCACGGCGCCAGCCGCAGCTTCGCAGACGTAGGAGGCGGCGTCTATCTTGAAGGCGCCTTTGTAGTCGCGGGTCACGGCGGCAACAAACGCTTCTGCGTGATCAGCAGCTACAAGATTGACCGTGCATCCGCCGAATCCTCCTCCGGTTAGCCTCGCACCAAAACAGCCGGGTTGCCTGAGCGCACAATCGACTAGAAAGTCGATTTCTTCGCATGAGCAAGCGAAATCGTCCCGTTGACTTACGTGGGAACGCGTCATCAAATCGCCAAGCAGACCTGGGTCATCGGCCAGGATCGCTGCCCTTGCGCCTCGCACGCGATCGTTTTCAGAAATGATGTGGCGGCAACGACGATAGCTTTCCGGAGACATTGACGCCCTGCGAGTCTCCAGCTGTCCCAAGGACGCCTGGCCAAGATCGGCAAGCTCCGGAAAGTGTTCTCGCAGAATTTGTTGGCCCGACTCAACTTCACGCCGCCGCACACCATAATCGCCGGCAGCGATGGAGTGCTTCACCATGGAGTTCACGACGATGATCCGGGTTTCAGAAAGATGTTTGCTCTGTAGCGACAGATGCTCATTACGAAGACTGCTGGTATGCAACAAGAGCGCATGAGCAGAATGCGCGGCAAGGATGACAAACTGGTCCATGATCCCGCATGGCGATCCCACAAACTCATTCTCCGCTCGACGGCAAAGGATGGCCATCTCTTCGACCGCCATTGTCGCCTTGGCATGCGCCAGAAGCGCCATGATGGTAGCCACCTCAATCGAGGCGGATGAGCTCAACCCGGCCCCTATAGGAACGTTGCCTCCGATGTGAAGGCGAAACGGCGCGATCTCGATGCCGCGATTCCTCAGTTGTTGGAGTACTCCTACACAGTAATCACTCCAATCGCCGATCGCGTTAACCTCTTCATCGAGATGCAGGCGGCGTTGCGTGGAAAAGTGGTTACTTGTGAATTCATACGCGGAATTGCAATTCGTAGCGATGGAGGCGGTACTTTGAAATGGGATCGCCATCGGCAAAACCAGGCCGCCCGTGTAGTCGGTATGTTCACCGATGAGGTTGACCCGACCGGGGGCAAAGTATTGCTGATCGTACCCGCAATCTGACGATAGAGGATCTAACGATTCTGCTGCAGTCTCAACTTGCACTCTCCGCCTCCTCCAAACTCATGGGCAGGATTGGTCCGACGCTCAAGGTGCGAAAAGAATGATCCAATCCTGGCGACCTTGTACGGTAACGTACACAATACCGTTCAATGTTGAACTTAATCTCCAGTACTGTCAATTCTCAATTTAATGAACCAATCAGATCTAAAAAGGTAACGATAACGGGGCCGTCCGAGAAACTGCAGCTGTATTGTCGTTTTCCCCACAGATTCCAAATGGGATAGAGGGCTGGGCGAGGCAGATGGTGCGAGACGCCTTTCGGCGCGAGCGTGCCTCTCAAAATGCCTTCTTGACAAGTCTTTCATTTTGAGATTACATTTTTGCGGTAACGTACACAGGAACATTTTCCCGCATTCCGTGTACGTACACATTAAGAAGATTCAGTAACGAGGCAGGGGCAGACAAAATCCTGCCCAACACTGGAGAGGTAGACCGATGGTGAATCGACTCTTGAGGCCTAGTATTTCGAAGAGACCTAGCTTTCTGGCGTCCGCAGTAGCAGCGTTGCTGCTGCTGGCTTCCGCTTATTCCTTAGCTCAAACCGATCAGGGCTCCATTACGGGCGTGGTGCAGGACTCCACCGGCGCGGTAATTGCGAACGCTCAAGTCACTGCCACGAACATCGATACCGGTTTGGCTCTGGAGACCGAATCCAACAACAGCGGTGTCTTTGTTTTTTCCCCTCTGAAGATCGGCAACTATACGGTGTCCGCGTCTTCGAAGGGGTTTCAGACAGTAAGCAACGAAAACGTGCATCTCGACATTCAGCAACGGCTTAACCTGAACTTCAAGCTGCCAACAGGCGCTGTTACCGAGACGGTGAAAGTCGACGCCGAAGCGGTGATTCTCCAGACGCAGGACGCCGCGGTCGGCCAGGTGATCAGCACCAAGGAGATCAACGACACGCCCCTGAACGGTCGGAACTGGGTATACATGGCTCAGTTGACTGATGGCGTTGCACCGCCCTTCGGCAACACGCGCGGATCGGGCAGCGGCGACTTCGTCGCAAATGGTCAGCGTGCCGAGCAAAATAACTTTATTCTCGACGGCGTCGACAACAACACCAACCTGGTCGACTTCCTGAACGGGTCGAGCTACATTATGAGGCCCCCGCCAGATGCCCTGTCCGAGTTCAGCTTGCAAACAAGCAACTTCAGCGCGGAGTTTGGCCACTCTGCTGGCGCGGTCCTGCAGGCGAACATCAAGTCCGGTACGAATCAAATCCACGGGGATGTCTGGGAATATTTTCGTAATACGAATCTTGATGCAATCAACTGGAATGCAGGTCCCGATGCGGTGGCTCCGCCCTATCACCAGAATCAATTCGGAGCGACGCTCGGATTGCCCATTTGGAAAAACAAGCTCTTCTACTTCGGCGATATGGAAGTAAACCGTATCTCGATCAGTAACCCGACGCCGATCAACGTCCCTTCAGCGCTCGAGCGTCAGGGGAATTTTTCTGAGCTGCTGAACGGCGATCTTACAGGCGTTGGAGCGCCCACCAAGTTGTATGAGCCGAACACAGCCGATCCAAATCAACCCGTGGTCTGCAATGGTCAGCAGAACGTCTTTTGCGCGAATCAGATCAATTCCGTTGCCCAGAATATTCTCAGTCTTTACCCCGCTCCTAATGCCAACAACGGCAAGCTGTATAACAACTATCTTGTGAACGTGGGCAATAGCGACAACACAATCCAGTGGGACCAGCGTTTGGATTGGAATATCAGTGCCAGGGACCAGAGCTACGCACGGTATAGCTACCTGCACGAGATCAAGACGAACGGCTTGCCGCTCGGACCCGTGCTTGACGGCAGTGGCTACGGCGGAGAGTATGACACCAACCTGGCCATGAACTTCATGGGCAGCGAAACTCACATCTTCACGCCAACTTTGACCAATGAGTTCCGCTTCGGTTACAACTGGGGCGTCTTTAACTTTCAGCAGCCGAATGCTGACAATCCCACGCTGAATAGTTCTCTGGGACTTGGGCCTCAACCGTCGTACCTGAAGCCCGGACAGTACGGTCTTCCATCGGGCTATGTCAACGGAACCATCCAGCAGTGGGGGTCGACTGGCATTAGTCGTGAATCACAGAATGTCTACCAGATTCTCGACAACGTGACTAAGATCTGGGGGAACCACTCTGTAAAGTTTGGAGCCTCATTCCAGGCGATACGCTTCTACTACATTTACGCACCCGCGGATCTTGGGCAATACCACTGGAACGGGCAGTTCACAGGTCTTGTCGGTGTCGCTAATACTGGATCGGCAGTAGCCGACATGCTTGTTGATCAGGAAAATTACGCGGCCATCTCCGTCTCTCCCAACGTGAACGACGCGCAATGGTACGACGCGGGTTATGTACAGGACGACTGGAAGCTGACGCGGAAACTTACCTTGAATCTGGGTATTCGATATGACTTCTTCCAACCCTACAAAGAGAATGGCGGACAGCAGGCGAACTTCGTAGTTACTGGGCCGCTAGGCATTGGGACGGGTTCTGGTGTGGTTCAATTCCCCAGGAGCCAGCAGAACATTGTTTTGGGCGCACCTTTTCTAAATGCACTGGCCAAGGACAATGTGACCGTACAGTTTGTGGACAATGATCGTCTGGTGGCGTCGCAGAAGACCGATTTTGCTCCCCGAATCGGATTTGCGTATTCCCCGATGGACAAGACAGTTGTCCGCGCGGGCTTTGGCCTCTTCTTCGGTGGTCTTCAGTCAGAAGGCAATGGAAACCTTGGAGCGAACTTCCCGTATTCGAACCAGGCGAGTTTCTACGCCCCTACGTGCGTACAGGGCAACTGTCCGTCGGTCGCTTCCCAGGGGGTCTCGCTGCAGGCCGGTTTGCTACCAGCTACAAACAACGGTCAACTGCAAACTTTCATTTCTCAACCCGGCTTCCACTCGATCGATCCGAAGGTCAAACCCCCATACACCATGAACTACAGCTTCGGTGTGCAGCAGCAGATCTCACCCAGCATGTCGTTCACGATGACCTACGTCGGCAACCTCTCTCGCCATCTTGAAATGTATGGTGCTCCCAACACTGCGCCGGGCCTGTGGCGACCCGGCACCAATACGAATCCGTTTAACCCCTTCCCGGATCTAGGTGGCGTCGGCGAGGTGCATTTCGGAGGCGTGAGCACCTATAACTCCCTCCAGACAAAGGTAGAGAAGCGCTACTCGCACGGTCTAACCTTCCTCGCGACATATACGTGGTCGCATGCGCTGGATGATGCAAGCGATGCAGGCGGTCTCTTCAGCGCTATCGGCGATCGTCAGCAGGCTCTGATTCCCTATATTGATGAATTCACCAACTCAGTCTTTGACATTCGGAATCGCTTTACGATCAACGGGAATTATGAGCTGCCGTTTGGACACGGTCGGGCCTTTCTGGGCAATTCTTCTCGTTGGCTCGACGAAATTGCAGGCGGATGGTCTTCCAGCCTGACCTACGCTGCGCAAACCGGTACTCCATTCACTGTATCTCCCAACATCAGTACTGCATCTGGAGGCGGCGCGCGCGCATTCCCTGTGCGCAGTCCATATGGCGGAGGCGGAGCGCCTGATCCTAGCAATCCAAGCCTTACCTCATGCCCCGCGAAGGTTAAGACCAAGCTGAATTACATCAACCCTTGCGCATTCCGTAACCCCCTGCCCGGTGAAATGATCTCGGATGCAACACATCCGGTCGGATCGGTGAATCCGGACGGCGTTCCGGTCAAGTTCCAGGCGCCAGTGACCGACAGAGCAACTGCGATCGCGCTCCTCGGAAGCCCGCAAAACAACGTGTATGGCCCTGGCTATTACCAGGTCAACATGTCGTTGTTCAAAGACTTTCCAGTGTGGCGCGAAGAGAAACTGCAATTCAGGGCGGACGGTTTTAACGTACTGAACCACCCAACGCTCGGAACCCCGAATGGTTCCATGAACGCGAACGGCGGTCTGATTTCAGGGCCGAAGTTCTTCCAGAACAACACACCGGATGCGCGGTTCTTCCAATTGGCATTGAAGTACGTGTTCTAACGATTCAGAACAATCAACGAAACGGCTTCTCTTTACGGGAAGCCGTTCTTGTGTATATGTTGGCCGCGTGATCGACCTTTATTCTTTCCCAAGGGAGAAACTTATGTTGCAGTTCTGGTCTTCTGCGTTTTGCCTGATTTCACTTTTCTCAGTTTCTGGCTCGATGTTAGTTCTTGCTCAGTCGAGCCCGGTCGAAGTGAGTTCGCCAAACCATCAGATCGCTGTACATTTCAGCGTGCAAACTGGCAGCGGTCAGCAGGCAGGGGCAACAGATGGCCAACTCGTTTACGCAGTTACATTCCATGGAAAGCAAGTGTTTGAAGACTCAGCGTTGCGCCTCGAACTGGAGAATCAAGCGCCGTTAGGCGCCAATGTACACATCACGAGTGCCGCCACCGGTTCTGACGCGGACGATTACAGCCTGCTCGCTGGTAAGACTTCTAAGGTTCATGATCCGTACAACAGTCTCACAATCCACGTTCGGGAAAGCGTCGGCTCGGGCCGCACATTCGAGATCGAGGCGAGAGTCTACAACAGTGGTCTGGCGTTTCGGTATCACGTCCCAGAACAATCCGGACTATCACGGTATCGGCTGACGCAGGAGGATACCGAGTTTCGGCCTGTAATGGATGCAAATGCCTGGGCACTGCGCCTGCCGAACTATGAGAGTGCTTATGAAAGTGAATATGTGCCACAGGTTCTCAGCGCCCTCAGCAATCAGGGCGGCGTTTCAAGCTACATCCTCAACGGCGCGCCAATGTTGCTGCACATGCCTGGCCTGGCATGGGCTGCAGTGGGGGAAGCAGATCTGGAAGGCAACGCCGCGATGTATCTGGAAAACCCAACGGGCAACTGGACCGGCCACTATCTCGTCAGCAAGATATCCCCAACATTGGACGGAAAAGGGCCAGCCGTCGATGCGACTCTGCCCCACAATAGCGCATGGCGCGTAATCCTGATCGGCGACACTCCAGGCGAACTCGTGGAGTCCAACATCATCACCGATCTCAACCCTCCAAACCGCATAGAGGACACAAGTTGGATTCACCCGGGGAAGGCTTCCTGGAACTGGTGGAATGGCGATCTGGGACCGGATGGCCAATCCGCATACACCACGAAAAACATGGAATACTACGTCGATTTCGCAGCAGAATCCGGGTTTCCGTACATGATGCTCGATGCTGGCTGGTCAGATCGCGACATCACAAAGATGCGCGGTAATGTCGATGTGCCTGAACTGGTGCAGTACGCTGCAAAGAAGCACGTGAAGATCTGGATATGGCTGTATTCCAAGGCCGTCGCAGAACAAATGCAACAGGCGTTCCCTCTCTATGAAAAGTGGGGAGTTGCGGGTGTGAAGATCGACTTTGTCCTTCGCAACGATCAGGAGGGAATCCAGTGGTATTACGACGTAGCAAAGCTTGCTGCCGAACACCATCTGATGGTGGATTTTCACGGTGCGACACAGCCCTGGGGCATTCAGAGAACGTATCCGAACGTTCTCGATTACGAAGCAGTGCTTGGTCTCGAAAACAACAAGGCGGGCCGTCGCGATGGCCCAGTCAACCGAACAACGTTTCCGTTCACCCGCATGTTGAGCGGTCCGATGGACTACACCCCTGGCGGCTTTGAGAATGTGACGCGCGAGGATTTCGTTGCACGTGACAAGAACCCGATGGTCATGGGGACGCGTGCGCAGCAACTTGCGCTTTATGTGGTATTCGACGAGCCGCTTGCCATGGTCTCCGACGCACCATCGGCGTACGCGAATCAGCCAGACTTTCGCTTCATTAAGGACGTGCCCACGACATGGGATGCTATCCGGGTGTTGAATGGTGAGCCAGGTGAATTTGTGACCATCGCACGACGTCACGGCGACGAATGGTATCTTGGGAGTCTCACGAACTGGACGTCACGCGACCTGCGCGTCCCTCTGCAATTTCTCGGAAAAGGCACGTACAAGGCGGAGCTTTATGAAGATGCCGCAGACGCCGGCCAGAATCCTAAACATATTTCCATACGCCAGCAGAGCGTGCGAAGCAGCGATACCCTCGTCTTACACTTGGCGAGTGGCGGCGGTTGCGCCATTCGATTTGTGCCGGCTAACTGATAAGCGGCTAACTGGCTAAGAACCCGCTACGTTGGTGAGCCTGCCGACAAAAAGCGGAAGATTGCTGCGCAGAATGATGTGCGGGGCGAAGCGGTGCACCTTGATTGGCTTGTCCTTATCCGTAAGGTGAGCGATAAGCGTCTCGAATGCGGTCTTGCCCTGCGCTTCCGGGCGCTGATAGAGCGTCGCCAACACTTTTCCGGACTCCAAAAGCGGTACGAGCTCCGGAAAAAGATCAGTTGCAATTACCTGCACGCGGCCGAGAAGTTTCAGCTCCTCAAGCGCCCGTAGCACTGGAAGGCTATTTGCTGTGCTGATGTAAATTGCGTCGGGGCGCGTTTTGACCTTTAACAGTGCAATGGATTGCCGATAGGCATCTTCCGGGCTTTCGTGAGACTCAACCACTGGGAGAAGGGTCAAATGGGGAGCAAGCATTGCGAGGGTTGCGGCAAATCCACGAAGTTTCTCCGCGTGGTCAAAGGTGGCCAAATCGCCGGTGATGGTTGCGACACGAGACGGAGCTTGGAGCTTGTGCGATAGAAGCTCCGCTGCAAGCGCGCCACTGATGTAGGCATCCACCGTGACGGAAGAGATGCGGCCGCTGTCAGGTGCGTCGCTGGCGACGCAGAGCATCGGAGTGCCTTGTCCAACGATACGGCGAATAACACCGGCCAATTCGCGAGGGCGTCCGGGCGTGAAGAGAATCCCGTCATATTTCTTCGACGCCGCACTTTCCAGGGCAGCGACATCGCCTGAACCAAGGCGGGGATAGTCGATGAAATCCAGCGTAAGCTGCATTCCGACAGCTTCGTCCGCTGCAGCTTGAATGCCCCCACGCAGAGGATCGAAGAAGGCTGCTATTTCGCGGGGGAATACGGCAGCAATACGAACATTCCGGTTGAGCTTGAGCGATCTGGCTGCGATGTTGGGCTTGTATCCGAGTTGTTCGGCCATGCGCAACACCTTGGCCTTGGTACGGGCGCTTACACCGCTACGTCCATGGAGGGCGCGATCTACCGTGCCGATCGATGTTCCCAAAGCCTCCGCGATATCACGAATACCAGCCGCTTTGCCGTGTTTGTTTGTTGATTTCATGTCTGGCGTCGCTCACAGTTTCGCACATCGGATCGCTTAAAAACCGTGAAGGATGGATTTTGACAGGCTAGGGAAGCGGTGTGTAAGTTTGGAATGTGCGTGAACGTACACGCGTTCATACCGATCTCGCTGTAGAGTGAACCTGTACCTCAACCTATTGATCAACCGGTGGAAGGGAAGTTCGTGTGAAACCAAGTCGACGGGATTTCTTGCTTGGCGCAATGGCCACCGCCGCACTCAACCGCGGCTTGGCCGTACCGGAAATCAGGGAGACGCCGATATGGTTTCAGCGTCCAGCGGATCGGTGGCTGCAGGCATTGCCGGTGGGAAACGGCAGGCTTGGGGCCATGGTCTTTGGAGGTACGAATCGTGAGCGGTTGCACCTGACTGAGAGTACTTTGTGGTCGGGGACACCCGGTGTCCACGACGTAAATCCCGCAGCGCGAGAGTCCATATCCGACATTCGCAGCCTCTTCTTCGCAGGGCGTTACACGGAAGCAGAAGAACTCTGCCGGAAAAACCTGTTGGGCAGTGAGGGCCAATTCGGTACTGCTGTACCGATGGTATTCCTGGAGATCGAAACAATATTCGCAGGTGAGATCTCACGGTATCGTCGCTCTCTTGATCTTGATGAAGCCATCGCGCGGGTCGAATTTGCTACTGGCGACGTGATCTTCCATCGCGAGGTATTTGCCTCACACCCGGCGGGAGTCATCGTCGTCCGAATGACTTCGACCAAACCTGGCGGGCTTTCCTGCAACATCGCATTTGGAGAGCCATGGTTGCCGGGAGAGATTACTGTCGGCGCTGGAAGTTTGGCCCTCAAGGGAAATGCCTGGGAAAGTTTGCATAGTGATGGGAGACACGGAACACAGTTCGAATGTCAGGTTCGGGTCATCCCTGAATCCGGGGATATTCATAGCGCCAATGGGAAAATCACGGTTCAGGCTGCCAATGCCATCACGCTGTTGATAGCTGTCGCAAGCGACTTTCGTGGAGGAAGGCCCGAGCAGGAATGCGTCAAAACCATAGATGCTGCTAGCGGGCGGTCTTACCAATCCCTACGGGAAACGCATATTGCGGATTATGGCGCTCTATATCATCGCGTGTCGATTGATCTGGGCCGGAGTGGAGGAATCTCGACGCTACCCATCGACGAGCGGCGAAAACGGCTCGTGGCGAGCGGCGACGATCCAGAACTCTGTGCGCTCTTCTTTCAGTATGGCCGCTATCTAACCATTGCAGGCTCGCGCGAAGATTCTCCCTTACCACTCGCCCTGCAGGGCATTTGGAACGATGGACTCGCCGCCGGAATGGGATGGACCGACGATTTTCACCTCGACATTAACACGCAACAGAATTACTGGCTATGCGAGGTGGGCAATCTCAGCGAATGCCATGCTCCACTCGCAAAACTGGTGGAGGGGCTGCACGTCAGCGGTACCCAGACGGCACGGCAAATGTATGACGCGGAGGGTTGGGTCGCTCATGTAGTTACAAACGCCTGGGGATACTCGGCGCCCGGATGGGGCCTTGGCTGGGGAATGTTCGTGACGGGCGGCGTCTGGATCGCTCTGCAACTCTGGAAGCATTTCCGCTTCACTGGCGATCAGGCGTTCCTTCGCGATAAGGCCTATCCAGTCCTGCGCGACGCGTCCAGGTTCTTCCTGTCGTATATGGTTGAGCATCCTACGAAGAAATGGCTGGTGACTGGCCCATCCAACTCTCCGGAAAACTGGTTTGTGGCTCCCGACACAGGAAAACCGTGCTCGGACTCGATGGGACCAACCTGCGACCGCGTCCTGGTATATTCGCTGCTCTCAGCCTGCATTCAGGCTTCCGAATCGCTTGGCATTGATGAGAAATTGCGAGCTGAGATGGTCAATGCCCGAGATCGCCTGCCACCATTGCAGATCGGCAAATATGGCCAACTGCAGGAGTGGCTCGAGGACTTTGACGAGGCCGAACCCAACCATAGGCATACTTCCCATCTAATCGCGCTCTACCCCGAAGATCAGATCTCACCCGACAAAACCCCGGTTCTGGCAGCCGCAGCGCGTGTCACCCTCGAACGACGCATTCACCAACCAAACTGGGAGGACACGGAGTGGAGTCGCGCCAACCTCGTCAACTATTACGCGCGCCTTCGAGATGGAGACGCGGCGCATCTTCATCTGCGCGGGCTCATTGCTCATGCCGCGGATGATTCGCTGCTAACGTATTCGCGAGGCGGAGTGGCTGGGGCAGAAAGCAATATCTTTGCAATCGACGGCAACACCGCAGGAGCCGCAGGCATTGCCGAGATGCTGCTGCAATCGCACAGCGGTGTGCTCCATCTGCTCCCCGCTTTGCCGTCCAAGTGGCCTACCGGCTCCGTGCGCGGACTCCGAGCACGGGGGGGCTTCACTGTCTCAATCTTCTGGCAGAACGGCCACTTGTCTTCCGCCATTGTGATGGCTGACCGGGAGGCGGATCTGACGGTCCGATATCAATCGCGGACCACTAAGATCCACTTGCCAGCGAAAATGGAACACCCAATTCCTGTTGCAATATTTGGAGAGCGCGAAGCCGGATGACGGTACGAGCACTCAGCGAGGAATCAGATGCGTGAAAGAAGTTTCTTCCAATCTGGAGTCTTTGGGCCGCCACAACATCGGCGATTAGGTATTTTCCTGGCGGTCGCATTCTGCGTTCCCGTGATCGCGCCCAGATGTCCAGCGCTGGGCCAATCCGCTAGCACTGAATCGGAGCGGATTCAGTACGATGACACAACACACACCTTCCGCATGGATGGCGCGGGCGTTTCGTATGTCTTCGGTGTCAATCAGAATGGAGAGCTGCAGTCGCTCTATTGGGGAAAGCGCCTGCGCCCTGCCGATCCCATGCCGCCAGCGCGCGCGGATGGAGGCACCTCAGCGTTTGATCTGCCGGTGAACGCCACTCCACAGGAGTTCGCCGGCTGGGGCGGAGGCCTGGTGGTTGTGCCCAATCTGAAGATCACATTTCCGGATGGCAATCGCGATTTGGTGCTGCATTACGTATCGCACACGATTCAGAACAATACCTTGACCATCACGCTCAAAGACATCAGCCGCGATGTGGCGGTCGACCTGACCTATAAGATGGACGAGGAAACAGATATTCTTGCGCGCTCAGCTCGTATCGAGAATCGAACCCAGCTGCCTTTTACCATTGAAGATGTCTTTGCAGCGACCTGGAACCTGGGTCCTAGCAATGACTACCAGCTGCGCTACCTCACTGGGCGTTGGGCGGGAGAATGGAATCTGCAACAGACAGCATTGCATCCCGGGAAGGTCGTCCTCGAGAGCCGTCGCGGCTCTACCGGCGACGAGGTAAACCCTTGGTTCGCCATCGAGCGCTCCAGTCAGCCGGATCAGGACGTCGGCGATGTTTGGTTTGGCGCGCTTGGGTGGAGCGGTTCCTGGCAGATCAACGTTGAAACAGACTGGCAAAACCGGGTTCGCATAACGGGCGGAAATACTCCCTTTGATTTCTCATATGTCCTCGCTCCTGGTCAGTCCCTGGAGACGCCCAGGTTTTATGGCGGATATTCGAATACGGGGATCGGCGGCGCGTCACGTCTCTTACACCGATTCGAGCTTGATTCCATCGTCCCCGGAGCTCCACATCGTCGTTTGCGGCCCGTCCTATATAACTCCTGGGAGGCAACAGGCTTCGACGTCAACGAGGCCGGGCAAGAGGCCCTGGCGGAAAAGGCTGCCAGTATCGGAGTCGAGCGCTTCGTGATGGACGACGGTTGGTTTGGTGAGCGGAAAGACGATCACGCGGGACTCGGCGACTGGTATGTGAATCCACAGAAGTTTCCGCAGGGATTGAAGCCTTTGATCGATAAAGTGCACTCGCTCGGCATGGACTTCGGGCTGTGGGTCGAGCCGGAGATGGTCAATCCGAACAGCGATCTGTATCGGAAGCATCCGGACTGGGTTTTGAATTTTGCCGATCGCCCACGAACCGAGGGCCGCCATCAGCTTGTCCTGAACCTTGCTCGCGATGACGTCAGGGCTTATGTCTATGGCTTTCTCGATAAGCTGCTCAGCGAGAATGACATTTCCTTTCTAAAGTGGGACTACAACCGTAACTGGTCCGAGCCAGGGTGGCCGGCGGCACCGGTTGAGAAGCAGAAGGAGGTCTACGTAAAGTATGTGCACAATCTTTACAGTATTCTCGCCGACCTGCGGGAGAAGCATCAGCACGTGGAAATTGAGTCCTGTTCTGGTGGTGGAGCGCGCGTTGATCTGGGAATCCTGCGCTTGACCGATGAGGCCTGGCCGTCCGACAACACCGATCCATTCGATCGCCTCGGCATCCAGGACGGTTTTACGTACGCTTACGCCCCTGGCGTAATGATGGCTTGGGTGACTGATTCTCCGAGCGGGATGAACGGCCGGTCGACCTCGCTTGTATATCGGTTTCTTTCCTCGATGCAGGGCGGTCTTGGCATTGGCGCAAACCTGAATAAGTGGACGACCGAGGATTTTGCGGCAGCAAAGAGGCTGGTTGGCGAATATAAGGCGGTCCGGACCACTGTACAGGACGGCGCTCTATACCGGTTGATCTCTCCCGTTGGAGAAAGCGAGTATTCGGTGACCGAATCAGTAGCACGCGATGGCCATCAAGCGGCCATCTTCGCTTTCCTGCATTCAAGCCAAAAGGGCCAACCTTATCCGCAGCTCTATTTGCGCGGGCTTGATCCAAATGCGGTGTACAGCCTTCATGCGCACGAAGGCAAGCTAGCTGACGGCGCTGTACAGAGAGCCAGCGGGGACTATTGGATGCACCACGGAGTTAGCATCTCGCTGCGCGGCGATTTCCAGGCAGCGTTCTTCACGCTGGAGCGAGAAGAAGCGCAATGAAGAAAGCTTTGGTCTGGTTCAGGTGGCCTATTGTATCTGTTGGTGCTCCCGGTTATAAGGGCTGAGCGTGTCGGCGATCCTGACTAAGGCTGCAAGAGAGCCCGCTTCCATTTTTCGCATAATGTGTCCGCGATGTAATTGAACGATGTACTCGGTGATCCTCAACTCAAATGCAACTTGTTTGTTTAATAGACCGTTAGCTAGCAGCGGCAGCGCCTCTTGCTCGCTAAGCGTTGACACGCCCGATGATGAGCCGAGCGACACGATCCATAACGATGTTGGCAAGCTTCACTGAGAGAAATCCAGCCATGTGAATTTCTGACACTGATTTGGCACGACGGCAATTGGGCGGCGGCGATGGCAGCGGGCTTAATCGTCATGAGCAAACGCGCTCGAATAGTCGCGCCTGGTCGTGAAGTCCGTGAAAGCAAACTGGCCCCAAAGAGCAGGCAAACTCATGACCATTCACTAGCTTTTGACTTGGCCTCGAAAACATCTGGCTCGAGTAAGAAGACTAAGTCAACCCTGTTCAATTCGACGCAATGCAGGCTGGAACCCGTCCGTTTGGTCTTCTGCGGAGGGAATCTTCGCGGCAGACAATCTTCGAAAGTCCCTTGTCTACGAAGACCCGGCTCAACCAGGCGGCGATGGTCGCCATCAGTTCAACGTCAGGCCGGAAAGGGCGGCGATCCTGTTTCGTTGCGATTTGTAGACCTCGTCCTCAAGCAGGAAAGGAAAGGCCGCGACCAAGTCGTCAAGGTAAAGAGAGAGGCAGGTCGCAATGGCCGTCAGCACCGTTGCCAAGTCGACAATACAAGGCGCTTCGCGGTCTCCCTCAAGCAGCACCAGCTTTGGGCCGCTCACACTGGCGCTGCTCCGCGTATAAACCATGACACGTTCACCGTCGACAACAAACACCAGAGCGGGTGGCTGATATGCGATGTCTGAAGCAATCCAGGAGTAAAGGCGTGCATTCGGCGGTGACTTGGGAAACGTTTCGCGCAAACTGGGCCAGTCGTCGGGAGCGCCAGCCATCATGCGTTCAGCTAACTTCAGCGACGAGCACATCCAGTCGATGAGCAGCCGTCCATTAAGGTCGAGATTGTAGTCGCAGATTCGGAGTGTGACAGCGGGACCTGCCGGTTCATAGTCGTAATAGGCCGAGACGACATCGTAGTCTTCATACAGGTCTGGCTGTGGAACGGCGAGGTGTGGATTTCGATAGTCAATCTGAAAGATATCGCTCATCAGTATCCTATTGGATAAATCGTCTTTAACGTACCATCCGGCTCAAAGACTGCGAGGATGCGCTTAACCTGGATCTCGACTACGCCCGGCGGCGCATCGAAAGGCAGCATCGTCTGTGCACCTTGTGGTATCATGTCGGCCTTGGCGAAGCTGCGGCCGTCGCTGGGCAAAGCGTCGAGAAATATCTGCTCTTGAGGATTGGCCTTCCAGGCGGCTTTGGCGCGCTCAACCGATCGCAGCAGCACCTCGTCGGTACGGAAACGTCCCGAAAGGCCGCCGATCACTTTGCCGTTTTTGTTTATCGTGACATTCGCCGCTTCGTTCATCACGTCGATCAAAGGCTTCTCCGGGGCGTGCCCCTTGATCACATGCTGGAGGCCGAGATTCCTGTAGATGCTCTTATATTGTTCCTCTGTGACCGGCTTGCCGTCGAGCAGCATCTTGCCGCTTTCGTCAAATGTGACCAGCCGGTCTCCCGCCCTCTTAAAAGGAACCTTGACGCTGAATTTGGTGGCATCCTCTGCCACTCTTTCTTGGGCAGTCTTGAAGGCGGCTTTCCATGCGGCCAACTCTTCTTCTGTTAGAGAACTGACGTCGAATCGCTTGGCCAGCTTGCCGAGCTTCAATTCGCGCATGAATACTTCGAAGTCATTGATCTTTCCCTTTATTGCGTAATACGCAACCTTGATCCTGGCATTGGCTTTCTCGCTATCGCCTATCGCAAGTAGCCGGCCAGGTGCGGTACGCTCGGCCTCGGCCAGTTCTTCGAGCGCATTGAGATAATCGATATGAGTATCCTTGGCGCGACTGAGAGCTTTGCGCATGCCCTCAGTCAGTTCGGTCGCCTTCGCCAATTCAAGTTCAAATTTCGCGGCATCCCCTGCGCTCTTAAGCGCGCGAGCCGCGGGAAGCGCAGCTTTAAAGGCACTTGCCAACTGCACCCCGTCAAGGCCAATACTCATCAATGCGATCGCCAGCCAGACCGCACTTGGCTCCTCGCTGCTTACGCTCAGCGCCGTATCAAAGTCGGTGTGCGCTGCGGCCACGCCTTCTTCGTATTTCCCGTATTCCTCCACAGCACCAGCCACGCCGATTGCGAGAGCGCCGGCGCCCGCAAGTACAGCCACAGTGCCCGTTCCGAATGAGACGACGCCGAGACCGAGCGCCAGCGCGCCGATGGCCAACGCCTTCAGAACGTCTGTGATTGGAACTTCCTTCTTGTGATCCTCGACGACCATCGCATAGATGGAGTCAGAACTAATCTGCAACTCCTTGCTGGTGAGCGCGACAATCTGGTCGAGCTTGAAGACTTTTTCCGGCTCGTCCAGAATCGCCACGCGAGTCTTGACGATCGAAGCCTGCCTATTGTCGGCGTTTCTGCGAAGTGCCTCTCCGAGTTTGGCGGGGCTATCGACACTCAGCGAATAGCTGCTGAGTTCAGGGTCTTTGAGCATTGGGTGCTGGTTAGCCAGCCCCTCGCGCGCCTCTTTCGTTCGATTATCTGCTTCAATCATGCGGCCCAGAGCCGCTTCTTGTGATCGATTGAGGGGAGAGTCACTCTTGAGTTGCATCGGCGTAAGCATCGACGCTGATGCAGCTTCTTGAGACTCTTTGACGGACGTCCGCACGGGTGCCAATTTCGCAAACAAATCGGCCAGTACCTTTGGATCTTCGTAGCGCTTGCGTTCGCTCGCAACCGTACGCTCACTTGCCTGCAGGACGAGCATGGTAAGTTCGACTGCACGTTTGCGGAAGACCTCGAGGAATGCCTCGTTGGCAGCCTTGAAATCCTGCACGCTGGCAAAGCCAGCGGCCTGTAGGGAGGCGTCCAGTGCCTTGCTGGCCTCGACGTACCGGGCCAGGTTTCCTGGCTTATCGATCTCGGCTGTGTCGTTCCGAGGATTCACCCTCATCATGCGCGATTCGAGGCTCTCGAAGGCTTTGACTTGCTGGTATAGATTCTCTTTGCCGCTGATGCGATCGCGGACCGCCTTCTCGGTGGCTTGCCTCGCTCTGAAAGTGTCGATCGCACGCTCAAGTACCTCAAAATTGTCGGTCGAGGCATTGATGCGCCGTTTGTATAGCTCCCAGTCTTCGCTGCTGAACTCCTTGAGCTTCCCCGCAATACGCAGTGCGGTCTTATACTCCACCGGTGTAATTCGGCGTTTTCCATCTGCCGTCAGGAAGCCCAGTATCTTCGGATCGAGTTTAGCTACATTCTCCTGGTCCTGCAGAACACTATCACGGGTGCGTAGCCACGCCTGGCGCATGCCCTCTTCCGACTGACCCTTGCCGAGAGGCGAGCCGGGTTTGTACTGGTAATGGTTCCAGAAACGGCGATCGACTTCGTCATTCATTTCCCGTCGCTGATCGGGTGGAAGAGCATTGATCGCGGCAGTCCGCTTGCCTTCGGCGGCCTTCTCACCAGCAGACATGTCAGCCGAGTGGAATATCACTTGTATCGGCTTGTTCACGGTTCTGGAGGTGATTCCGTTTTGGCCGATATCGCTCTTCTCGGGATAATTCCAAGCCGTGGCCCTGCGTTCAGCTTCGGCACGATCGCATTGAAGAAACTGCATCACTGCACGGATCTTGAACTCCTGTGGTGACATCTCTTCGTGGACCGTGACACTGACGGTTACTCCCACCGTTTTTACTTCTTTTGGCTTCCGATCGACTCGTCCGCTGGGCCCGCGCTGCTGCTGCATCACGTGCGTCAACTCGTGAGCAAGTAACCGTTGTCCGAATGGGCTCGAAGGCTGAAACTGGCCAGTCGCAAAAAAGATGTCGCGCCCATAGGTGAAGGCATGCGCGCCGAGATCGTCGCTCAGGCTTGAGGCTTGCGTGTCAGTATGCACTCGCACGTTGGCGAAGTTTCCGCCCAGACCCGACTCCATATGTGAGAGTACCTGCGCGGGAAGCATGATGCCGCGGCCAAGGCGGGAATGTAAGCGACCTGGCAGTCCAGCATCCACCTGCGGTGCCTGGTTCCCGGCCGCTGAACGATGCACCTCAGCCCACCAGCCTGAACCAGTACCCGATTCGCTAGTGCCGCCCATGCCGTCATCGGAAGATGCCCCGCGCGGTGATCTGAATAATGTCACGTCGCTCACGTCCGCGACTCTCTCAGCCAGTGCGTTTGCCTCCTTCTCTTGGGGATCGCCAGGCTCACTGACACGAAGCTTCGCCTGAATTCTCGGCTGAGCGAAGGATGGGTGCGATTTGAAGACTGCTGTTTCAGCGGATGAATCGGCGCCGGACAGCCGAACGCGGCTCATGTCTCGATTGCTGTATAGATCGCGGCTTGAAACGACTCCTGCGGACGTGGTCTTCTCACTACTGACAAGCGGGCGCAGCGCGAGCAATCTAGGAGCTACCCCAGTATGGGGGCTCAATGAAGTCGGCTTTGAGAGGGGCTTCTCAAACACTGCCTCACCTCGCGCTTCTCAGCCTTAATCGGATGGACGAATGCCGACCGCACGGGGAGTATAGCACAGCATCAACTTCGAATCGCTATGGCTGATCTCGAATCGCAAAACCGGACACATTCCTGTTCACTCGGAACAGGTTCTGGCTGGTGAGGCAGATGTCAAAGGAATCACTGACGCCCGGGTAGCGATCTCAAACGATGGACGTGACGCGCTTTGCGTAAGCAACATGAAAGAGAACTATTCTCGTATCGAACACATCAATCTGAGCAAGCATATGTATCATCACGGACCCAAAACACCAGAATAGTTCTGGCGGTGTGTGGACGTGGGCTCATGCACTGTCTTGAAGAGAGCGTGAGCCGCAAACAGCGGTTCCCCTATTGCCAGGGCACAAATAACTAATCCCGTGGCCGAGTAACATTGTCGTCATCCAAACTGCAGCTAACTCGGTTGCGAATCCTTTGATCCCTCTACCTCACTCTTTTCTCTCGGCTTGATCGTTGAGCGGACGACCATGAATTGATTCAGCAGATCGAACCAGAATGGCGCGCCTAGTGTCATGGCGATCGCAGTAAGCAGCCATCCCGCAATCGCGAACAGCAGGCTGTCGCTTTCACCGTCCGTGCTGAGGAATGTGTAGTGCCTGCCGTTCCAGCCGACTGGTAGCGCGAGGGACTGCAAATCGGCGAGATTCTTCGTGATTTCCCCAGCCGCGGGTTGTGTTTTGCCGTATTGCTCTCCCACTGTCACGGCATAGGAGCGCAGCGCGGGGCTGGTCCATAGAGCGCGCGAAACAGCGATGGAGTCCACATTCAAGGTCAGAGCCACAATAAGGCCGAGTATAAATAGCGCGAACTGAGTCCTCCGCTTATACCATCCGGCGCAACGATCCATACCGTCGTCGAACCATTGCTCGAATGCCTGCCTCGTTTTCGCGATGTCTCCGCCAGACTGGCGTACCAGCGCGGTAAAGGCCTCCTTTGCTTTGCTGTCGGGAAGATCGCGGAGCATCTTCAGCATGGTCCCAAGGTCGAGTGGCGCTGGCTGTTCGCCGGCGGGTCTGGCAGCGTCTGCAAACTTCGAGGTTTTGTCGCGCTGGAAAAGAATGTCGAACAAGGCAATTGCAAACGTTCGCGACGGGATGTAGGACGGAAGTTGGCTCCCGCCTCGAATCCACTGCGCCACGCCTGTTGCTTTGTCAGTTCTGTAAAGACTTTGCACCAGGCCATGGTCATAGATTGCCTGCGCGTAGGTCTGAGCAGGACCCTTGTCAGCCAGTTTCAACGCGCCGCCGGAAAAGAGGCTCTGAATTCCTTTCTCAAGGTTCTTTGCTCGCGAACCGAGTATGCCGGCTATCGCCTCGTTGATAGCGGTGCAAAAGAGACTGAGCAGCAGATATATCAGGGCCATTCCAATCGCAACTTCAAGCGTTGTGGAATTCAGCATCAGATCGCCTCCAGGTTTATTTTCGGATGTTACATCGATTTCATCAGAACGTTTCTATAAATTGAAAGCACGAGTGTTTTCGCATCCCCGAACAGGTCTGTGCGTGACTCCATGTGTTTCTTATCTATTTAATCAGCCGATTTAGAGAACTTACTCATGAACTGAAAAGTTGGCATGAATTGACGCTGATGGGGATGGGAAATATTCAATGTACAAATGCCGCATTGGAGAAATGGTCGTGAGATCCTGGATCTTGTGAAGGGGAAGCCGAAGCCGCACAGGCGCAATGCCGTTCGGCCAGACTCGAGGTCGTCGCCATTGCGGCGGGTCGCGAAGTATCCTTCTTGATCGCCTGAAGTAAGTTCATATACAGCCACGATGCCAAGCGTTATGGAATCAGGGGTCTGCCGCACCGTTTCATGGAAATGATCGTCGCTTTACGAATCGAACATAGGATTTTCGTGAAGTAATTGTCTTTTTCGCTTGACACGTTGCGGTGTTCATAGTAACTCTTACTAACGGTCAGCAAAGCCGGACATCCCCACGCAGGTCCGTAGCCCACTCATCGGTTCGGTTCGCGCTACCTCCACAACAGAATTCGGCGCTTGAGTCTGTGTCGCTCATCTCTATTCAGAGGAGTGCGTTTGCATGCCAGTTTCGACGAGTTATCCGGGCGTCTACATCGAAGAAATCCCAAGCGGCGTGCGCACCATCACAGGTGTCGCGACCTCAATCACAGCGTTTCTTGGTCGTGCGCTGAGCGGGCCGTTGAACGGAGCTACGACGATCAATAACTTCGGGGATTTCGAGCAGCTGTTTGGCGGGCTTGCTGTCGATTACCCGATGAGCTACGCGGTCAACGATTTTTATCAGAACGGCGGCGGCCAAGCCATCATCGTCCGGATTTTCGGAGGGGATCCCAGCAAGGCGACAGCACAGCTGACTGTCTCTGGTTTGAAGCTGAACGCGTCAAGTCCGGGTACGTGGGCGAATGGTCAAGCCGTCGGGGCAACTGTAATGAATGGCCTGACAGCGAGCGTCGATGCCAATCTCATTACAGCGGATGTAGCGAGTAGATACGGATTGCAAGTAGGCGATCTGTTCAATTTGACCGTTATTGAAATGTCTAACGGACAAGTGGCGATGCAGGAAAGATACCTGAACGTTACGGTCAAGCCGGATACAGGTTTATCTGCGGCAGCCAGGGCGCGGCGTGTGGATCGCGTTCTGGCGCAGAGTTCGGAGCTTGTAGTCGTACCGATGAAGTCGCCTGGAGTTCCGGACCTGCCAGCAACGAATCCTGCCCCGCCGCCTGCCGCCCCGGCTGCGCCTGCCGGGCCTGCGGCTGGCCCTGCACCTGTTGCTCCGGCCGCTCCCGCTGCGCCCGCAGGACCTGCTCCGGCCGCTCCCGCTGCCCCGCCTGCCCCTGTTTTAGCACTAGGCGGATCTGACGGCGCTGCGCTGCAAGACACAGACTACATACCGACCAATGGCCAGGCGAGTAAGACGGGACTCTATGCGCTGGAGGGAGCTGATCTTTTCAACCTGTTGTGCATTCCGCCTGATGTGCCCGGTGGGGACACCTCACTCAATGTGTATTCGGCGGCGCTGGATTATTGTTACCAGAAGCGCCGAGCGATGCTGATCGTAGATTCACCAAGTATATGGAGTGAAAACCCGATTGGCGCTGCCGATCGAGCGATGAATGGATTAGCCGCCCTGAATCTTACGGGAGATCGTGCGCGCAATGCAGCGCTCTATTTTCCGCGGGTAATCGAATCGGACATATTGAGCCAGGGACAGCAGAACACCTATGTGCCATGCGGAATGATTGCGGGCATCATGGCATCGACGGACGCACAACGCGGAGTGTGGAAGGCTCCGGCGGGTCTTGATGCAGGCTTGAGTGGTATTGTGGGGCTCGATGTGAATTTGACCAACGATGAAAATGGTCAGCTTAATCCACTGGGAATTAATTGCTTGCGCACTTTCAAAGAGGCGGGAAGCGTGGTCTGGGGTGCGCGCACGCTGCGTGGAGCCGATCAACTGGAAGATGATTACAAGTACGTTCCAGTGCGTCGATTCACGCTATTCCTTGAAGAGAGCTTGTATCGCGGAACTCAGTGGGTCGTATTTGAGCCTAATGCTGCTCCACTCTGGTCGGCAATTCGTCTGAATGTGGGTGCCTTCATGCAAAACCTTTTTGTGCAAGGCGCCTTTCAAGGGCAGACGCCTACCGATGCCTACTTTGTGAAGTGCGATGACAGTACAACGACCCAGAATGATATCAACCTTGGGGTGGTGAATATCATTGTGGGGTTTGCCCCGTTGAAACCGGCGGAGTTCGTGGTGCTTCAGATTCAGCAAATCGCGGGAACCATCGCGACCTAACTTGCAAGGAGTGAGTCCATGGCCCAATTCACAGTGAATTCCTATCGATTCGACCCCTACAAGAACTTCAAGTTCCGCGTAAAGTGGGATGGAAAATATGTTGCGGGCATAAGCAAGGTATCGGGTCTCAAGCGATCGACCGAAGTGGTAAAGCATCGCGAGGGCGGCGATCCCAGCAGCAGCCGCAAGTCTCCCGGACGCACGGAATACGATGCGATTACCTTGGAGCGTGGTGTCACCCACGATACCGAGTTCGAGAAGTGGGCGAATAAGGTATGGGATTATGGATCCGGTCTCGGCAAGGAAGTTTCTTTGAAGGATTTTCGCAAGGATCTACTCCTCGAGTTTTATAACGAGGCGGGTCAACTCGCGATTGCTTACAAGATTTACCGATGCTGGGTTTCGGAATATCAGGCGTTGCCGGATCTGGACGCGAACGCGAATGCGGTTGCGATCCAGCACATCAAGCTCGAGAACGAAGGTTGGGAACGGGACGATGCCGTACCCGAGCCAACCGAGCCCTCGTTTACGTTGCCGGCACAGTAGCTTATGCAGGCGTTCACTTCCCGAGGCCTGCTCTCCGCCTGGGAATCAGGCATGGCGGAGCCCAACCTTACAGCAAGGGCATTGGCCCTTCTTGCGGCGGCTTATCCCGATGCCTCCAGAGCAGCGCTTGCGCAGTTGCAAATCGGAGAGCGCGATCGCCGGTTGCTGGCATTGCGCGAGCAGGTTTTCGGGAAGCGGCTGACGGGGTTGGCTGTGTGTCCCGGATGTGAATCGAGAATGGAATTTGAATTCAGCGTGACGGATATCGCCGTCCCACCGATTCATGAGGGGAACACTGTTGAGCCGGAGATCTTGCGCCGGGATGGATACGAGGTCGCCTTCCATGTTCCTACGAGCCTGGATTTAGCGGCGGTTCAGGAGTTGGACGGCTTCGACGACAGAATCAGACTGCTCCGGGAGCGTGTGGTCGATTCGGCGCTTTTTGAAGGAAATGCGGTGGCCGCCACCGAGTTGCCGCAAAGGATAGTAGCCGCATTGGACGAACGGCTGGGGGAAGTCGACCCGCTCGGTGACGTCAGGCTAAATCTAGTTTGCGGGGCATGCAATGAGGAGTGGCAGACATCTTTTGATATCGTTTCATTTCTCTGGACAGAAATTCATGCCTGGGCGATTCGCTTGATGCGGGAAATCCATTGTCTTGCGCGGGCTTATGGTTGGCACGAGGCCGACATTCTGGCTATGAGTTCATGGCGTCGTCAGCGTTACCTGGAGATGATGAGCGAATGAGCGGCTATCTTTCCAATCTGTTGTCCCGGACCTTTCAGCACCAGGCAGCGCTGCAGCCTCACACTGTCTCGATTTTCGGACCCGCGTCGGCGGAGCCGGGGTGGACTCCAACTTCGATGACGGAACTAGAGAGTCATGCCAGGGAGACGCCGTTGCAGCTTGGGCAGGAGAATTCAAGAACAGACTCGATCCGCGCTGAACCGCCCCCATCCTCGGAGAATGTGCAAATGGCGGCTGCAGATACTCTGCCGGTGAAACTGGCCAGCCAAGTGATGCCTCCCGTGGCAAGGCGAGAAGTGTCGGTTCCATCAAAACCCGTTGGCGAAGCCTTGTCTGCGCCGCACGTGTCGGAGAGAACACCGCTTGATGGACAAGATTTGCCGGTGAGCGCGGAAGGTGTCGCGACACGTAATGACTCTTGGGTGCGGGAGCGCGAAGCTCCGGCAGCCGGGCAGAAACGAATCCCGCCCCATGTCTCGTCAGAAGCGAAAGCGGAGCTGGCTGAGAAGACGATACTGCACCGGGTACCTTCACCGCTGAAGGATGAAGTGCCAGTGGTAAATGTGGCCACAAGGCTTGAGCGCGTCGTGGAAACCATGTCGGGGAGAGTAAAGGAGGCGTCGCAGCTAGATCAGCCCGCGCGACACGAAGAGGAGAGGCAAATAATCTCTGGAAATAATGTTCCGTCGCCGCGCGGTATTTCGGGAAAGGAGGTGGGAAGGTCCGCGATGACTGCGACTCCAGCGTCACCCCCTCCGCATGAAGATACTCCTCAAGTTCCGGTCGTAAATCGGCCGTCTTCTGAGGAGGGTGAGAATTATTTGAGACGCGATATAGAGGCAGTAACTCTCGTACCGATTCCTTCTTTGCGACAACTTGAGCCGCGTGAGACGCGTGCCGGTTTTCATGAACAGCGGCAACCAGCACGCGAACCGGTGATTGAGGTGACCATCGGCAGGATCGAGGTACGCGCCGCAGCGGTTGCGGAACACAGGCAGCCTGGTCCAACGTCTTCAGCTGTGCCTTCTCTGGAAGAATATCTGCGAAGACGTTCGGGGAAGAGTCGCCATGAGTAATCCGCTCGCCATCGCCGCGGTCACGGCCACGCTGCGCAATCTGCTGACGGCGGGAGTGACGGCTGACCCAGATCTGGCGGATACCGTTGTCACGATGCAGCCGTTGGACCGAGCCCGCGTGAATGGAAACACTGCGAACCAGGTAAACATCTTTCTCTATCATGTTTTGCCCAGCGGCGCGTGGCGGAATATGGACATGCCTGGTCGCGTAAAACCGGGAGAAATAGCGCAGCCTCCATTAGGATTGAATCTTTATTACCTGATTACAGCGTTTGGACGGGACAACGATACCCAGCGCCCCTTTAGCCATCAACTGATGGGAAGGGCGATGGCCTGTTTAAATGATCATCCGTTGCTGAGTTCCGACGAGATTAAGACGGCCCTTGCCAATAACGATCTTTGGCTTCAACTCGAACGGGTCCGATTTACCTTGCAGCCCTTTTCGGTGGAGGAGATTGCCAAACTATGGACGGGCTTCCAGACACAATATCGATTGTCCGTTGCATACGAGGCGGCAGTGGTGCTGATTGAGAGCTCGCGCGCGGTGGTGGCTGCTTTGCCGGTACTGCAACGGGGACAGGGCGATAGCGGCATTCAATCACAAACAAATCTGCTCTCGCCATTTCCTACGCTCGAGCAAATTGTTTTGCCACCGAACCAGACTACGGCGCAGCTTGGAGATACACTGACGCTCACAGGCTACAAGTTGAGCGGCAACCAGATCAGCGTTCAGTTTTCACACCCGCTCTTAACCACGCCGCTTACAGTGAGTGCTTCGACAGCAACGGACACAGAAATTACGGTTCTCCTTCGCAGCGATGTACAAGCTGGCGCGCCTGCGCCGAATGATCCAGCTATCTGGCCCGCGGGCGCTTACATGGTAAGCGTGGTGATCAGCAACAAGGGGCAAATCGATCAAACGAGCAATGCGATGCCGCTCGCGTTGTCTCCGGCAATCACGACTAAGCTTCCAATGAAGGCCAAGCGTGCCAAGAACGGCGTGGTCACGTGCAGTCTTACGTGCTCCCCTGAAGTGCGTCCAGAGCAGCGGGTGGCTCTGATGGTGGGAAGCCAGGAGATTCAATCTTCGCCGGTGGCGAATCAGACGAGCCAGCTCAGTTTCGTCATAACTGGCGTGGATCCGGGAACTTACTTTATCCGCCTGCGCGTGGATGGAGTGGATAGTCAGCTGGTGGATCGTACGACCGCAATTCCAGAATTTGATGCGTCGCAAAAGGTCACGATTCCATGATGGATGCTAGAGCATGGGAAGACGCCAACGCGCGCTATTTGTCGGCAGCTTTGGAGTGGCTGCGTCTGCGGTTGAACAATATTCAGAAGGATGATTCCGCGGCGAGAGGGAGTCGTGAAAATCGGAAAACCCCCGATGATTTGCCGAATGAACCAGTCGAAACCCTGGATCATTTCGTAGAGCAGGAGGTATCAATCGAGCCAGGTGAGACGTTCTTCCCGTCTCTAACGATTTTGTGCGAGAACCTGGGCCTCTCAAGCTTTGAAAAGAATGTGCTGCTCTTGTGCGCGGCAGCGGAGTTCGATCCGGGCATCTCGGCGCTCTGTGCAAAGTCCAAGTCGAACTTCGGGCTGCCCCATCCCACATTCGCGCTGGCGCTTTCAATCTTTGATGAACCTGCATGGGATTCCTTTTCACCCGAGCGTCCCTTGCGCTATTGGAAGCTGATTGAGATCAACCAGCCCGGTGCGGAACCTTTGACAATGTGTGCTTTGCGCGCAGATGAGCGCGTTGTCGGGTATCTCAAAGGTCTGAACTATCTTGATGACCGTCTGGCCCCCTATCTAACCCCTGCCGGATATGCAGGTCCCGCCTCAGATCTCGCGCCTTCGCAGAGACAGGTTGTGGAACAGATCGTGCAAAGCTGGATGCGTCCACTGGAAATGGGGGCGCGACCGATTGTGCAACTGTCTGGGCCCGACGCCTTAAGCAAACAAACAGTGGCCTTGCATGCGGCCGCAGACGCGAGACTTCGTCTCTATCGAATTTCCTGCGAAGCAGTGCCGACCCAACCGACAGACCTGGAGGCGTTCGCGCGTCTTTGGAGAAGAGAGAATCTACTTCTGCCTCTTGCACTTTACCTGGACGCGCAGGAGATGGACTCTGAGCCGCAGGCGACGGCCATGCGCAGGCTGCTGGCACGTTGTGATGGTTTCCTGCTTCTGGCAGTTCGTGAGACTCTGCCTCGCCCGGGCCGCGCTTCGTGGACCATCGAGGTTTCCAAGCCCACGCAGGAAGAACAGAAGTGTGCGTGGGAGAGTGTGATTGGTCCCAAGGGCAGTAAGATTCCGGGAGCGCTATCCGGTCAGTTCAGCCTCAATCTTTCCGACATCTCTCAAATTGGACAGATGGCTGTCTCCGAGACGGACTCGACGGATACATCCTATTCACAGAAACTTTGGGATGCCTGTCGAGTGCGCGTGCGTCCGCACCTCGATGCATTGGCCCTGCGGCTGGATCCCAAGGCAACATGGGATGACATTGTGTTGCCTGAGGAAGAGATGATGTTGCTGCATCAAGTTGCAGCGCAGGTGAACCAGCGAAGCAAGGTATACAACGACTGGGGATTTGGCCGCCGCATGAATCGGGGCCTTGGGATCAGCGCATTATTCGCGGGAGAAAGCGGCACGGGCAAAACCATGGCGGCCGAAGTCATTGCCAATGATCTTCGCCTGAACCTCTATCGCATTGATCTTTCGGCAGTGGTAAGCAAATACATCGGCGAGACTGAAAAGAATCTTCGGCGGCTTTTTGATGCAGCAGAAGATGGCGGAGCCATCCTGTTTTTTGACGAAGCCGATGCGCTGTTCGGGAAGCGCAGCGAAGTGAAGGATAGCCATGATCGATATGCGAACATCGAGGTCAACTACCTGCTACAGCGCATGGAAGCCTACTGTGGGCTGGCCATTCTGGCAACGAATATGCGGAGCGCACTAGATATGGCATTCACACGGCGACTTCGGTTTATCGTGAACTTCCCCTTCCCTAACCTGGCCGATCGACGACGTATGTGGCGCAAGGCCTTTCCGTCGCAGACTCCAGTCGATGATCTCGACTACGATCGTCTGGCCCGTGTGAACCTGACTGGCGGCAGCGTTCACAATGCGGCGATCAATGCAGCTTTTTTGGCCGCGCAGGCAGGAAAGCGGGTGACGATGAGCATGGTGCTTCAGTCCATTCGCAGCGAATTGATCAAGATGGATCGAGCGGTGAACGAAGCGGATTTTCGTTGTCTTGAGACTACGGGAGAAGTGGCATGAACGTGAAATTGCACATCGACCGGCTGGTACTGGAGGGAATTCAGCTACCGGGTTCACAGGGAGCGGCGGTCAAGGCTGCAGTGGAGGCAGAACTGGGCCGACTGATAAAGGCCAATGGCGTCAGCCAGGAGTTTCGGCAGGGACAGGTTGTTCAACGAGTGCGGGCAGGGGCGTTCCAACCCGCTCGCAACTCAACGCCGCGAATGCTTGGAACACAGATCGCGAAGTCGGTCTATGGAGGCATTGGAAAGTCCAGATGAGAGAAGGCCCTGTCGCGCGAGCAGTTCATTTCAACGCATTCATTCCATCCCAATCGCAGGGTTGGATACTGCAGCGGAAGTGTGCGTGTGGACAACAGGCGATGGGAGGGAAGTGCGATGAGTGCAAAAAGAAGCACCTGACATTGCAGAGAAGCCCGACAGCTCAGTTGGCACAACCAGCAGCGCCTCGGATCGTGCACGAGGTATTGCGTTCTCCTGGCGAGGCTCTTGATGCTCCGACGCGCAGCTTTATGGAATCACGCTTCGGCCGGGATTTCAGCCGGGTTCGCGTGCACAGCGACGAACTAGCGGCCGAGTCCGCAAGGAGCGTCAATGCTGCGGCCTACACAGTCGGTAGCAAGCTGGTTTTTGATCGCGGACAGTACGCTTCAAGAACGCATGAAGGGCGCAAGCTCATTGCCCACGAATTGGCGCACGTCGTGCAACAGTCCTCGGGTACGGTGCAGGCGGCAGGCGATTTGCGTGTAGGGGACAGCGATTCGCCACAAGAGCGCGCTGCCGACAATACGAGCTCCTGGATCATGCAGAGCCATGGAGCATCCGGTGAGTCACTGCTTTCGGGTTCAGCGGACAGAGCTATTCTTCAGCGTCAGCCAAGTCAACCGGGACCGCCCCCAACCACCGGCGGCCTTGACCTGACAGTGGACCTTGAACGCGGCAGTGTAAGCGTGAGTGTATCGGGACCTTCGAATACGCCGCTGGTACCGAAACCTACCATTGGACTGAGGCGCGATGCGTCCGGACAGTACCACGTCCTGATTGGCGGCAAGGATAAAGTTGTCACCCTGGATGAGATTCCAGGAATGTTGAGAAAGGCTGTGGGTGCAGGATCGGGAACGGCGCAGGCTGCTAAAAACTTCCGCATCCCCACGTGTCATCAGCTTCAGCTCAGCGGCAAGGAGCGAATGCCGCGGTTCATGACGTTCGAGCAATACAAGCTTCAGCAGCGGATTTGGCATGGGCAAGTCAATCCGCTTGGCGGCGAGGTATGGCTTGAGTTAACCAAGTCAATTTTCGACGCATTGATAGAGCTCTGCTTTCTCACGTTGACAGCACCACCTCGCGAAGCTCCTGAATACAACGATGCCCCGAATGGAACCTTGCCGAAAGGCAGCCTGTACGCGTAACCCCGGAGAAAGATGAACGAGAGCCAGTCAATTCGGTGTCTGCGACAGCGACCGCCACGGAGGAAAGGATGACTCCATGACGAGTTTTCCCAGATCTCCGCAATTGCTGAAGGGCGGAATCGTCCTGCTTGATCCCGACACGGGTATGCCTGTGCAGACGATCGTGCTGCAGTATAACCCCGACACGCTGACGCGTTCACTGCAGTTGCAGGGAATCGGTCCGGAGCCGGGAGACCGGCTGGAGGCTTTGCGGCTGAAAGCACCGCCGCTGGAAACGATTAAGCTCGAAGCCGAGATTGATGCGACGGATCAGATGGAGGTCGCGACTCCCACCAGCACGGTTGCGCAATTGGGAATCTATCCGCAACTCGCGGCGCTTGAAATCATGGTCTATCCCAGCGTCCAGCAATTGCTTGACAACGATTCGCAGGCGCAGATGGGCGTGTTGGAAATCGCCCCGATGGAAGCGCCGCTGTCGCTTTTTGTATGGAGCCAGATTCGCGTGTTGCCGGTGCGACTCACGGAGTTCAGCATCACGGAAGAAGCGTTTGATCCGAATTTGAATCCGATCCGCGCCAAGGTGAGTTTAGGAATGCGCGTATTGACAGTAAACGACCTCGGTTTTGCGCACAAGGGAGGCAGCTTGTTTATGACCTATCTGCAACAGAAAGGGCAATTGGCAACGAAGAGTCCGCAAGGTACGCTTAGCGCACTTGGATTGAGAGGAATTCCATGAGTAGCGCTCAAAGCTTATTGACCCCCGTGAGTGTTCAGGCCACGCTGTATCCGGCCACGAGCCGTTACTACGGCTTGCCCACGACGACGATGCAAACGCCCGCTGGTATTACGATCATTTATCTGACCCGTCGATTTGTGCCTTCTGCCGATCAGTTTTCTCTGATTCAAATGCACACCGTGACGCAGGACGAGAGACTGGACAACATTGCAAATCAATACCTGGGAGATCCCACCGCATTCTGGAGGCTTTGTGATGCAAACAACGCAATGCGTCCGGAAGAGTTAACCGAAACCATTGGCCGGCAACTTCGTATCACTTTGCCGCAAGGAATGTCGACGTCGCCGAATGCTTAGAGGCTTCTACTTATCGCTGCTGGTTGGTCCTGTGGTGCCAGTGCCGGCGCCCCAACCGGTCATGGACGCTCTGCTGAGCGCGCAGGTGACGTCCGCAGCAGGGCAAGCGAGTGGTTTTCAGATCACCTTTGCCCTCAGCAAAAAGTCGCTGCTCAGTACAGCGATGCTTCCAGCAGGCTATTTCGATCCCAAGATACGAGTCATCCTTGTAGTTACGACAAATAATGTGCCGACGGTATTGATGGATGGCATCATTACGCAGCATACTGTGACGCCAAGCAACGAGCCGGGGCAATCCACGTTGACAATCACCGGACAAGATCTTTCCCTGCTGATGGACCTGGAGGAGAAGAACACATGTTATCCGGGAATGCCCGCGGAGGCGCGTATTGCGTTACTCTGCTTGAACTATGTGCTTTACGGTATTGTTCCTCTTCCCATTCCGCCGGTCCTTCTGGATATTCCAAGTCCGACGGAGAGAATTCCGATCCAGACCGGCACTGATCTTAACTATGCGAAGGCTTTGGCGCAGGAAGCCGGTTACGTCTTCTATATTGAACCGGGCCCGTTGCCCGGCATGAGCATTGCATATTGGGGACCCGAAATTCGGATAGGGGTGCCACAACCGGCACTCAGCGTGAACATGGATGCGGACACCAATGTTGAATCCCTCAGCTTCACGTATGACGGACTGTCGAAACAGCAGATGACGGTCGGTGTTACCGAGCCAATTACGAAAATCACAATCGATCTTCCCGTGCCGGACATAGGTATTTTGCGGCCGCCGCTTGCACTAAGGCCGGCGATGCCGCTGCGGCAAGGACCACTTCCCGATTCATCCAAATGGACTTCTACGCAGGCGCTGCTTATGGGGATGGCGCAAACCGCGGAGGCATCGGATTCGATATCCGGCACAGGACAACTGGATGTATTGCGATACGGGCACATCCTGAAGTCGCGGCAACTGGTATCGGTGCGAGGTGCGGGTGTCGCGTACGACGGCTTCTATTACGTGAAGAGTGTGACCCACAACATAAAACGCGGCGAGTACAAGCAGAGCTTCAGCGTTGGACGCGACGGGATGATTTCATTGACACCGAGGGTGATGCCATGAGCGGGACGACAGGAACGAGCAGCAGAAGGAAGTTCTATGGCAAGTACAAGGGAGTGGTCGAGAGCAATGTGGATGCCGATCGATCAGGGAGGCTGCTCGTCAGTGTGCCGGACGCACTTGGCTCCGATCCCTGCATCTGGGCGGAGTCGGCAAGCCCTCTTGCCGGAACAGGCATGGGATTGTACTTCGTTCCGCCGATCGGTTCCGGAGTATGGATTGAATTCCAACAGGGAGATTCCGACTTCGCGATGTGGACGGGGTGTTGGCGCGGTTCATCGGCGGACGTCCCGGTCCTGGCAAATTCGGCGCCGCCCGAACCGCCTCCGATCGTGCTTGGCAGCAATTTGGGGAACTCGATTGTCATAAGCGATGTTCCGGGGCCTACGGGAGGTATTTCAATCATTTCGAATACGGGAGCAGCCATCCTCATCAACGATGCAGGAATCACGATCTCGAACGGCAAAGGCGCGATGATCACGTTGATGGGCACTGCCGTAGACATCAACACAGGTGGGCTCACGGTACTGAAGTAGGGAAGGAGATCAAGCGATGCCGGGATTCATTTTGCATACGGGTGCGGTGATGAATTGCCCTCACGTTGCTCCGGTGACCATACCTCCCAGCCAAAGCCGAGTTATGGTCAACGGACAATTTGTAGCCACCGAGAGCGATCAGTTGACCGTCGAAGGTTGTTTGTTTCAGATACCCACACCTGGAGGGCCAGTTCCCCAACCTTGCGTTCCGGTCCAATGGGCCAACATCTCGACTCGCGTAATGGTCGATGCCGAGTTTGTTTTGCTGCAGGCGCCGGCCACGGGGCCGGGAAATGGCATTTGCTTCAGCGCGACGGCAATCCCTGCGGGTCCACCCAACGTAACGTACGTGCAGCAGAGGGTGATCGGAGTCTGACCGTCATGAATATCGATTTCCCATTCCATTTCGATCGTCGCGGGCGTACCGCTGTTGCGGATGATGACGACCATCTGCGGGAAATGATCGAAGAGTTGCTATTCACCAGCCCTGGTGAGCGCGTGAACCAGCCGGATTTCGGTTGCGGACTGCGGCAGATGGTCTTCGCTCCGAACAGCCCGGAGATGGCTGCGGCGCTCCAATTTACCCTGCAGGCAGCCTTGCAACGCTGGCTGGGAGATTTGCTCCAGGTCAAGGACCTGGAAGTTACAAGTGTGGATTCCACCTTGAACATCAACCTTCAGTACATTCGTCGAAGCACCAACCAGTCGGTGGCTGTGCAGATAACAGGAACGATGTAAGTCATGACACTCGCTACTTCGCTGGCATGTCGCGAACCGCAACGGCGCGCGGACCTGCGTGCGCGCGGCCCGAACGGAATCGATTACATCGAGGCGAGTGAAGAGAATTTCCGGCTGACGGTTTATCTCTTCCGCGCTGCTCCCGAAAAGATTGCTCTGGAGAATGTGCAGATTACGGGGGGCGTGACAGGTCGAGCCTTGAAAGTGGTCGACGTACGTTTATGCAGGGAAGACGATCCTGAGAGAGATGATAGTCTGCAAGTCACCCTCGATCGCCCCGGAGATTCTTCGCGCTACACGCTACGGCTCGTCGCATTGGACAATGAAGGGCAACCGACCGATCGGCCGCTCGAGGGATTTGATGCGAGATATGCCCGTGCGGAATTCAAATTTGCTGTCGGTGTCGTGAGCCCGGTTGATTGCAAGCCAAACAATCCCTGCCCACCACTGGAGTTTGCTACACCAGAGATCAATTATCTGGCGAAAGACTACGGGACATTTCGTCAGTTGATTCTTGATCGCCTTGCGCTGACTCTGCCGGATTGGCAGGAACAGCATGAAGCAGATATAGGTATTGTGCTGATCGAAATCCTCGCGTATGTGGCCGACTATCTCAGTTACTACCAGGATGCCGTGGCCACGGAAGCATATCTGAGCACGGCGCGGCAACGCATCTCAGTGCGGCGCCATGTGCGGCTGATCGACTATCCGATGCATGAGGGATGCAATGCTCGGACTTGGGTTTGCATCACGGCGAGCGAGGATGTCATAAATCCACCGCTCCTTCCCACCGATATTTCATTTCTCGCAGCATATGAGGGACAGTCCCCACCGGCGAATACTTTCCTCGCATTCTCGCAGTTGCCCAACCTGCGTAATAGCCGATACCTGGTGTTCCAGCCGATGGACAATGATCCTTTGTTCATCTATGCCGCTCACGATCAGATCAGCTTTTACACCTGGGGAGATGAATTGTGCTGTTTGCCAGCAGGAAGCACGCATGCGACCCTGATCGATGAAGTGCCGGCGTCATCCCCCGACGCGGCCAAGGAGCGCAGGCTGCACTTGCGTGTGGGAGATGTGCTGTTATTTGAAGAAGTGATTGGACCTGGCACGGGCTCGCCAGCCGATGCAGATCCTGCGCATCGACATTTTGTGAGACTCACGAAAGTTGAAATGAACGAGGACCCCGTGTATGGAATCAACGTGGTTGATATTGAGTGGGGAGCGGATGATGCACTTCCATTCTCACTATGTTTATCGGTGGTTGGTCCAGCTCCAGATTGTCCGTACATTACAGATGTGAGCGTCGCGCGAGGAAATGTATTTCTTGCCGACCACGGAAGCTGGGTGGTGAATGAAAGTCTCGGCACGGTTCCTCTGGCTGCTACCCGGCAGGTATGCACAGGGATCGGAAGGGGCTCGGAAATTGAAGTCGACGGTGGAATGTTTCAACCCATGTTGCAGCAGACACCGCTCACGTTTAGCGCGCCACTCAGCGCACAGACGCCCGCATCTGACTGCTTGATCCAGGATCCTCGCGGCGCGATTCCTGAGATTGAACTGCGCAGCATTCCGGGGCTGTCTGATGGCTCCGGTCCCCTGTTCAGTTTTGACGAATTGCAGAACCCTGCGAAGCTCGCGGCGCGCCTGTCCAGTCCGGCGGATATGCAATCAGATAATTTTCGCGCAGAGCTATCTCCTTCCACGCTCAAACTGCTTTCTTCGTATGACCCGGCTAAGCCTGCTGCGAAGACATTGACGGCATTGACGAGCGAAATGGGGCAGTATCTACGATCCTGGAATCCGCAGAGAGATCTGCTGAACAGCAGCGGCGAAGACTTTGACTACGTTGTTGAGATGGACGATGCAGGCGTTGCGCATTTGCGGTTCGGCGACGGGGAATGCGGGCGGGCGCCGGAAGCGGGCGAATCGTTTGCGGCCGATTATCGAATAGGTAATGGTGCGTCTGGAAACGTAGGTGCTGAGACGATGGTCCAGGTCGCGTTTTCCAACGGCATGCTGAATGGGATGACATTGACGCCTAGGAACCCATTGGCCGCAGTGGGCGGCACGGCCCCAGAATCGATTGATGAAGTGAAGCTGTTCGCTCCTGGGGCTTTCCAGCAGCAGTTGGAGCGCGCCGTCACCGCGGATGACTATGCGGCGTTGGCGGAACGCAATCCGAAGGTGCAGCGCGCCGCAGCAGAACTTCAGTGGACCGGAATTCGTTATGAGGTCCATGTGGCCATTGACCCGGTAGGCACGGAGCAGGTCAATGAGGCGTTGCTCGAAGAGATACACAGGTATCTTTATGTTTATCGCCGCATTGGACACGATCTGATCGTGGCGCCTCCGAGCTACGTATCGCTCGATGTCGCCATCAAGGTCAACCTGCTTTCGAATTACTCCCGCGCACATGTCCAACCTGTGCTGCTGGATCTTTTCAGCAATCGCGTCTTTGCCAGCGGCGGACGAGGGTTCTTCCATCCCGACAACCTGACTTTTGGAGGCAACATTTATCTCAGTGCGCTGATTGCGAGGGCCCAGGCGGCGACTGGGGTGCAGAGTGTGATCGTCACCAAACTTCAGCGGTTATACCAGGAGCCGAATCACGAGATAGAGAACGGAGTCCTGCCAATCGGGCCGCTCGAAGTGGCGCGGCTCGACAATGACGCGGCGCGGCCGGAAAACGGCAGATTTGTGCTAGATCTGCGAGGTGGACGATGAAACAACTGCCATGCGGGTGCTGCACGGGTGTTGAGGCGATCACACCGGTTGCCATTACGAATCGACCCGGCTTGAGTGCGATTACGTATCGAATCAGGACTTATGCGACCTTCTTCGAAACGATGAAGGCCGGTCTTTCGAGCCCCAATTTTCCCGCATTGGCAGCTTTACGGACGCGAGAGGCGGATGATCCGGCCCTGGCATTGCTCGATGCCTGGGCAGTAATAGCGGACGTTCTCACTTTCTACCAGGAGCGCATTGCCAATGAAGGCTACCTGCGCACAGCCACGGAACGGCAGTCAGTCATTAATCTCGCGCAACTGGTCGGATATGCACTTCGCCCCGGAGTATCGGCAAGCGTGTACCTCGCGTACACTGTCGATCCAAACAGCGCGACGGCCGCAACGATTCCGGCTGGAAGCCGTGTGCAGAGCCAGCCCGCGGCACAGGGTGCGCTGCCGCAGTCTTTTGAAATAGAGGGGGACCTCTCGGCGCAGGGCGCCTGGAATAATCTAACGCCGCGACTGACGCAGCCGCAGGTGATCACCGCGAGCACTACGCAATTTTATGCAAGCGGCGTGAATACGAACCTGAAGCTGAATGATCCTGTGGCGATCGTAGCTAGTGATCCAGTGTTATCGCGCGTCGCAACGGTGGAACAGCAGTTTGATCAGAAGCGTACCTTGGTCGTCCTGCAGACGGCGACACCATCGGCCTCAACGTCTTTTCCCGTCTCAACCTCGTTGACGGAGACGTCAGTCGCATTGTTGAAGCCCCTTATGATTCCTCCTGCGGGACATCCGGCCAACTCGCTCGAACTTGACAGAAGCGTGTCACAGGTCTTTGCACCGAGTGCGGATACGACTCCAGCGTTGCTGAGCGCGCTGCATCCGCCGCTGCAAACGCAGATTTATGCCAGCCTGGCGAATACCACCATTCCGCCGGCGCCAGGGCAAGTGTTTGCGCTCAGGGTGCAAGCGTCTCCGTTTGGCAGTACTGCGCCACTCAAACCGATTGTCGACAGCACCGGAGTGGTAACCGGGGCCGAAGAATGGCCACTCGCTGGAAGCCTCGTCATCTTGATGGTGATCAGCTCAGCGGCTCAGGTGGAAAAGGAACAGCAAGACAGCCGCGCCTTTGAAGCAATGAAAACGCGTGGGCAGGCGACGATCTTCATCAAGATAACCGATCCCACGACGAGCGCGAGCCGGACGTTTTCTCTTCCTCAGAAGGTGGGTGACAATAAGATCGGTTCATGGGGCGTCGAACTGAAGCTCGAGCAGAATACCGAGCTAGTGGTAGTATTCTCGCCGTCGCTTCCAACATTCAAGCTCGCATATGCGAAAGACACTGAGGCACTCAGTCTCACTGTCGACGGCGGTGAGCCTATCCTGGTGCCTGCCGGCCAGACGGCTTCAACAGCGACGAGCGGGCAGCGAACCTCTATCTCTGCGGTGAAGGACATTGTGATCCGATATGAATCGGCGACTGCGCCGGATGGTACAGTGTTGGCCCTTGATTCCATCTACGACCAGATTCTTCCAGGAAGCATGGTGGTGATCGAGCGCCCGGATTGGAAAGCACCGCGCTTCACCACTGTGACCTCAACCCAGAGAGTCGCGATTACCAGATATAACCTGTCGTCCAAGGTTACGCAGTTGAAGTTGGCCGACGAGTGGCTGGATCCGGCAACTGACCGAATGCTATCCGCCGTGCGTCCGGCGACAATCTCGACCCAGAGTGAACAGCTTAGTCTTGCGCCGGAGCCGGTTACCGAGGATGTCTCAGGTGGAACAATCGAATTAGGTGATCTCTACAGTGATCTTGACTCCGGACGATGGATGATCGTACAGGGCGAGCGGACCGATACGCCGACGGCCGGAGTTACAGCCACTGAGCTGGTGATGCTCGCAGGCGTTGATCAAGGGGTTAAAGAGGTTCCCGTCCCTCCGGCGCCTGCGTCCAGTTCTGAAACCACTGCGGAAGGAAGTGCAACCACGCCGCCGCCGACAACTCAACCTTTGCCAGGCGATACAACACACTCCTTCCTCAACCTCGCGCAGCCGCTCTCTTACACATACAAGCGCAACAGCGTAACCGTCTCCGGTAACGTAGTCCGCGCTACCCATGGTGAATCGCGAAGCGAGGTTCTAGGCAGCGGAAATGGCTCCCAGTCCATGCAGCAGTTCGCGCTTCATTATCCGCAGGTCACCTATGTTCCCGCCAGTACGCCGGGAGGGGCGCAGAGTACGCTGCAGGTGAAGGTCAATGATATCCCGTGGCAGGAGGTTGACACGCTTGCGAATGCCGGTCCATCGGATCGCAGTTACATAACAAAGACCGACGCCTCCGGGAACACGACGATTCAGTTCGGAGATGGCGTTCACGGGATGCGTCTCCCCACAGGAGTAGCGAATGTCAGGGCAACCTATCGCTCGGGCATCGGCACACCGGGCAACGTGGATAGCGGGCGGATCACAATGCTGGCAACGCGTCCTCTCGGCGTGAAGAGTGTGAATAATCCGTTGCCGTCGACGGCAGGAGCCGATAGCGAAACGACCGATCAGGGGCGAGGCAATGCTCCATTGGCTGTGACCAGCTTGGACCGCTTGGTTTCAATACAGGACTACGCCGACTACGCGCGTACATTCGCTGCCATCGGTAAAGCAGCGGCTTCGCAACTCTCTGACGGCCACAGCCAGATCGTCTATCTGACAGTGGCGGGAAGTGAAGGAACTCTGCTGGATGAAACTTCTGAGCCGTTCCTCAACCTGTCCGAATCTTTCAAGGAATTGGGCGATCCGCATCTTCCCATCGAGATCGGAGTGGCCGAGTTCATGTTGCTGGTGATGAGCGCGCAGGTGCAACTGCAGGACGGCTACCAGTGGGAAGACGTAGCGCCACAGATAAGAACCGCACTTCTGACTGCATTTGCCTTTGACCAGCGTAAACTTGGGCAGTCCGTCTTTCTCAGCGAAGTGATCGCAGCCATCCAGCAGATTGATGGCGTGGCATACGTCAAGGTGACAACGCTGGATAGCATCAGCGAGTCGGATACAGAAGATGCCAGCAAGCTTTCGACCAAGTTGGTCCAGCTTGCGACACGGCCGCCCATGGAGCAAATCACGGTCCGTGGCGCCAGAGCCGACGAAAGAGGGGTGCTGCAACCGGCGCAGGTAGCGTACCTCAGCCCGGACCTTCCCGATACCCTCATCCTCACGGAGGTCAGCTCATGAGCACAAGTGTTGACCGCCTCTACGATTTGCTGCCGCCGTTGTACCGGCAGCGCGATGCCGCGCAGGGATATCCACTGCAACAGCTGTTGCAGGTGATCGCAACGCAGGTGAATCTCGTCGAGGCGGATATTGCGCAGCTCTATGCGAACTGGTTTATCGAGACATGCGAAGACTGGGTGGTACCGTACATCGGAGATCTGATCGGTCACAGAGCTATGCATGGGGCAACGAACGCAGCGGCAGCGCAAATTCTCGTTCAGCGCAAAGATGTGGCCGATACGATCGGCTTCCGCCGTCGCAAAGGAACGCTCGCTCTTCTGGAACAGATGACGAATTCAGCATCAGGATGGCCGGCCCGAGTAGTCGAGTGCGGCCGTTCTCTGAGTGTGACACAAGACCTTGATCATCTACGCCTGGAACGCGGGCGAACGCTGGATATCCATGATACCGGCCCGCTCTCTCTGCTTGGAAGTTCGTTCGAATCCCAGGGCCGCACGCTTGGACTGGGAGGGATGAACTTGCCACGGAGTGCGGACCGTTTTAACGTCCCTAGCATCGCGCTTTTTGTTTGGAGGATGAAGGTATATCCTGTCACGCGAAGTCGCGCCTTCCGCGCGGAGCAGGCAGGCAATCATTGCTTCACATTTAGTATCCTTGGGAACGACGTTCAACTTTATAACCACCCTGTCTTGGCGGTCGCTCCTACCGATATCGCCGGTGAATCGGATCTTCCTACGCCCATCCGGCGGGAGGCATTTGCAGAACCACTATTAAAAGACAACGTGACAAGCTATATGGCATCACCTCGATATTACGGTGATGGCAGTAGTGTAGCTATCTGGGCAGGGAATTGGGCAGGCTGTGATCCGACAAAACCTATTCCTGCGGAAAAAGTTGTTCCAGCGGATCTGAGCGGGTGGAAGTATCGGCCCCGACATGGTTATGTCGCCGTTGATCCAGAATTGGGTAGGATTGCCTTTCCGCCCACCGAGTTGCCTGACCATGATGTTGTCGTTTCCTATTACTACGCGTTCAGTGCCGATATGGGGGGCGGTGAATATCAACGTTCCATGCGAATGTATCCGAACAGCAAGATATACTGCGTTGGCGCGAACGCAGAGTTTCCGCACATTCACGCGGCTCATGCGCAGTGGGCTAAAGACAAGCCGGCTCACGCGGTGATCCAGGTCAACGATAGCCGCGTTTACGGCGAGCAGGTGCATGTTGAACTGGCCGAGAACCAGTATCTTGAACTGCGCGCAGCGAATGGGGCGCGGCCGGTTATCGCTCTTCATGACCTGCAGGCCATTCGCCCGGATGCGTTGACGGTGAGCGGGCGATCAGGCAGCAGTTTTGTCCTGGATGGCTTCCTAGTCACAGGGCGCGGAATTGAGGTTCGTGGCAGGATCGAGCAATTGACCTTGCGCCATTCCACGCTGGTGCCGGGATGGGCCCTAAATCCAGATTGCACCCCGCGCAGGATGGGAGAACCGAGTCTGCAATTGGTAGAAACTTCGGCGGCAATCCGAATCGAGCACAGCATTCTCGGGTCCATCCAGGGGATCGGCGGGAAAGAGAGAAAGACGGGGGCGAACCGGTTGCACATCAGCGATAGCATCGTCGACGCGACCAGCGAGAGTGAAGCCGCGATCCACGGTTTGGGAGAAGCCGTGGCTCCATTTACGCTTACAATCAAGCGCTCTACAATCTTCGGGAGAGTCGAAAGCCACGCCATTGAGCTAGCCGAGAACGCCATTTTTGCGGGGAAAGTACTGGTTGCCCGCCGCCAGCTTGGCTGCATGCGCTTCTGCTACGTGCCGCCCGGATCACGCACTCCGCCAAGGTATGACTGCCAGCCTGACCTGACGAACAGCGGTGTCAGTGTGACCTTGAAAAAGGACGGCGTGGATCATGCTGATGCGAAGGACATGCATGCGGAGGAAAGATTGCGGGTTGAGCCACAATTTTCCAGCACGTGCTATGGCCAGCCGAAGTACTGTCGGCTGACAGACACGTGCGCTGTCGAACTGAAAACGGGCGCGGAAGACCGGTCTCAGATGGGAGTCTTTCACGACCTGTTTGAAGCCCAGAGAGAATGCAATCTGCGCGCGAGGCTCGAAGAATACACGCCCGCGGGGATGGAAGCTGGAATATTGTATGCGACTTGATTTGCAATTTTCTCCGTAAGAAGGAATCCGAGAAGCAATAGCCTTCCGTCGGCGTTTGCAATGACAGAGGCCATGGGGCCAAAGGGATGGACGACAGCAGCAGAGCACGACCTCGGCAGGACCGCTAGAAACTGGACACGGGAGGAGTGAGCATGAGAGGTGATTTCACTCGCTACAAACATGATCCTCGCAAGCAATTCACGCGCGTGATGATGCAACAGGGGCGTCCGCAGTTGGATGCGGATTGGAACGAGCAGGTCGATATATTTTGGGGATTCCTGCGAGGCCTGGCGTCCGACCTTATTGGGCCCCATGGCGGCCCCGAGGATAATTGCGGTTTCAAAATCCTTGCCGAGGGAGATTTTCCTCTTTCTGAAAATGGTGCTCCATCTAGAGAGGACCAGGAAGTGCTGAAAGGGATGCTTACTGGCGAGGGAGATTTTCTCATTGGGCCGGGCCGCTATTACGTCGGCGGAATGCCCTGCGAGAACACCGGCTACGTCTGCTATGCAGCAAAGGCAGGTCCAGGCGAATTCGTAATGCAGAAGAAGAACAAAGTACCATGTCTCATTTATCTGGACGCATGGGAAGTACACAGGACGGACATAGAAGAGGAATCCATTCGCGAGGTAGCTTTGCTGGGCACCGATACGACGACTCGCGCAAAGCTGGTGTGGAAAGTGGCGGTTCAGGAGTTGGCGGAGTATGGCAAGAATCCCTCATGTGGGCTTGTAAAGGAGCACTGGGAGGCGATCCTTGAAAACTGGCAGCCTAAGCACCGCGGGCGCCTCCGGGCGCGTGCCATAGAACCCCAAGAAGGGGTTGGCACCGAGCCGGGAACGCTTTCGCCAGAATCTCGGTATCGTGGTTCAACGAATCAGCTATACCGAATCGAGATTCACCAGGGCGGCAGTTGCAATGCGAATGGCGGTCCTACATTCAAGTTTTCGCGCGAAAACGGCTCTGTCATTTTTCCCGTCCGCCAGGTGAATGGGAAGGTGGTAACACTGGGACGGTTTGGGCGCGATGCCCGGTCTGGCCTGCAAGTGGGTGACTGGGTGGAAATTGTCGATGATGACTACGAGTTACAGAGGCGTGCGGAGCCGCTGCTGCGCATCGAAAAGGTGATTCCTGGCAAGCTGCAAGCCACGCTCAGTGATCTGCCGAAGTCGACAGTCGGCCAGGATCAGAGTAAGCATCCGTTGCTCAGGCGATGGGACCACAAAGAGGGCGATGCCAGGAGGGGTGGTCTCGAGCTGCAGCAGGGCGCCGCCATGATCAGGGAAGGTGAGCACGGAAGTTTCTGGTTGAATCTGGAGAACGGCATTCAGATTCAATTCAAAAAAACAGAAACGGCAAGCTCATATCGCACTGGCGATTTCTGGACGATTCCCGCGCGCGTGGCTTCAGGTAACGTGGAATGGCCTTTCCACGAGGGCGAACCGGAAGCGCGTGGGCCGCAAGGCGTGCAACACTTCTATGCGCCTCTGGCTATCGTCTCGTTTAATGCCAAAGGTGTGTTGGCGACTGAGAGCGATTGCCGTCTGCGATTCAAGCTACCAACGCATTATGGAGAAAGCATCGAACCGTAGGCGCTTCCGAGCGCATTTGTAACGCATGTAGAGAGCAGAGTCCCGGGGGCATCGTGAGACAGATGAGTCCTCTAATCTTAGTGATCGGCGCTGCAAGAAGAGGGATCCACGCGACGACGGCTGTGAGAGCAGTTCTCGGAACTATAGGGTTGTTCCTCGTGCTGACCGTTCCTCATGAATCTTCAGGTCAATCGCAGACGGAACCGACTCCCAGCAGTGTGTCTCCACAGTCCAATGATTCGACTGAAAGCACATCGGCTAAGAAAGATGCGGGAAGCAAGCCGACAAGCACACCGACCGGGCAGGCTGATTCGGGGAAAAGGACGCGAGCCCCCAAGGCCCAGCCAAATGGTAACAACGGACAAACCGATTCCGGAGTAGCGAACGGTACTTTCGAGAACGCGGCGAAAGAAATGTTGCAAAGCCTGGATGCAGCGATTCAGGTCGCACGCAAAACAGGGGTCGCGCCACCTGCAGGATGGAAAGGAGCGAATCAAAGTGCGGATGCATTCGCGCTAAGGCGGAATGACTTGCAGGCGCGATTCAATGCGGCGAAAGATGAACTAGCGGCCGCTCAAGTGGCTTCAGAAAGCGCAATGGCTTTGAAGGACATTCTGAACGCAATCGCCGTAAACACGACCAGCGAATCGGTAGCTGAATCAGGAAAAAGCGGTGAGCAGGTAGTCATTCATTCCGGCCAAACAGCCTTGGCAGGCAAGCTTCCCTTGTACCTGGCCGGTGCTTCGCTGGTTGTTTCCTTGCTCGCGCTTTGGAGGAGCTGGTTTTTGGCACAGCGGCAGATTAAGAAAGCATTGACCGATGCCGGTTTGATTTAGGTGAAGGCAGCGAAGGCCAGGTTGCGTTGTCATAGTGAAGCAGCGAGGGAGCGAGTGCTGGTTGCGAAATGCCGGCCTAAGAGTAAAAGTCTGATAGAACAGGAGGCGAGCCGATGGCATTTGCGAAGGGCAGCAAGATAGCAAGCTCCATGCATCCGCAAATTGTCGTCATGCTGATCGACAACAGCGGAAGCATGGCGGAAGAGGGGAAGTGCGAGCAGGTGACCGAGGCGGTCCAGGACATGGTGACCAGTATGCAGTCGATGAACCTGGGCGGCAGCGGATACCGCTTTCTGATGAATATCTGCGCGTTCGGAGATTCGGTCAGGCAAATGGCCATAGCCGCAAGTCCTAGGGAAATCGACATAGACAGTCTCGTGTTTCTTGGCGACGACGGCGCAACCAATATGCATTTCGCATTGGAATGGGCGAAAGACGCGCTGCAGCAGTCACTCGAGCGGTGCCGGAAAGAGATCCGCGCTTTTCAAGAGGAGAAAGCTCCAAACCCTCTCTGCGTTTTGCTCAGTGACGGCGAATTCACGGGAGGGGATGTGATGGAACCGGCTAAAGCGCTCCAATCAATTTCCGTGAAAAACGGTAATGTCGACGTCGTTTCGGTGGGTGTGGGAATGGAGGAGCAGCACTTCGAAGTTATGAGGTCCATTGCCTCCCGGCCGGAGCACGCCATCCAGATTGATCCTGGAGGAATCGCTGATTTTCTCAGCGATGTAGGCAGCACAATCGTCGATTCAACATCGGTTGCTCAATTGGTGGCTAAGCCACGGTGAAGCCGGGCGGGAATGCGCACAGATGAATCGGAGTACGACAAACCTTGTCGAGAGGCGCTCATCATACGGGCGCTTCCAGATTGGTCCGCCCCAGGACCGGGAAGGAGTGGTACAGCTCTTTTCGCTTCTTTTGGAACGCGCGGATGAGCAGTCGGCACTCGGCAAGCAGTTTGAGTTGCCATTTGCTGCCCTGCTCAAGCTGGCTAACTGCAACCGGCCGTCACTGCACCAGTTGGAGCAGTTCTGCGAGTCGCACCAGCCTTGCGACGGCTGGCCTTATTCTGTCTGCGCAGCTGCCGCGCGCTCCACGGATGGTGTTGCCCCGGGGATGTTTTTCAAGCTTCTACGTTCCGCTCTCGATACCGCAAAGCATTTCGATGTCGATGGAGCCCATCTATGCCGTGCACTGGCTGCAGTGGGCCAAACGCTACTGGCCAGAAACCGGCGGTTCAGGCGCATGAATAGGATTGTTGCGCGAAAATACCGAGAGTCGGCACTGCAAAGAATCACCCCGGGCGCAACGGCGCTTGAGCCGGCGCAAGCGCAGCGTCAGGTGAATCTCGACCTGCCCTGCGAAGTGGAATTCCGCCGCCAAAACGAGCAGGGCGGCAGCCTTAGGCAAGAGGGCTTGACGCTCTGGCATGCGAGTTACATCGGCCCTAAGATCGCGGATAAGTCGGAAAACCAGGATGCCACTTTTGCTGCTGTTGCGGCTGTCCAAGCCTCAAAACCCTCTGTCATTTTCGCATTGGCGGATGGAGTGAGTACCTCCATGGGCTCGCGCGTGGCGGCGAACTCTATCGTCAGGCGATTCTGCGAGTTCGTCATTCAGCAAATGAAGTCGAATGAGGCAGTCACTGTGAGCGATCTGATTGAAGCCGCGCGAAGAACGCAGGACTCACTTGATGAGCTGGCGACGGCTCTTTTGGAGCGAACCGATGGATATATCTTTGACGCGGTCCGCGGCGACTCATTGCATAGCAAGACAGCAGTTAGAATTCTGGAGGCGACTCAGCGCGCCAAAGCATCCCCAATCCCTGCTGCGTTGTCTGCGACATTGATCGCAGGAATCGCTCAGCCCATTGCAAACGGAGGCAGTTATGCAATCGAGTTGTTGCGGGTCGGCGATGGCTCGGTCGAACATATTCGTCGCGACGGCGAAGTGTGCCCGGTTTTTGAAACCAATCCGGAGGTCGTTGCAATAGCCCAGGCGCTTGGGCCAGGTCCACGTTCGCGCGCGCATTTCGACGGTTCGGGAGAAATGATCGAAACAAAATCTGTTACGTTGCAAGCCGGGGAATCACTTATTGTTTCGAGCGATGGCCTTGTGCGTGGTCACCAGCAGTCTGTCTCAGCCAAAGTGTCTGAGCTTATGGGGCAGGAATTCTTGAATACCGCGGAGCCGACACAGGCTGATGCAGCATTGCAGATACTTCACAAGGCATGCAGTTTTGCGGACGAACTCTTCAAGAAAGACTCACAGCAATTGCTTTTTGCAGACAACGTTTCGCTGATCCTGATTCGTTGCGGGCAGTCGTGAAAACGCAGGGAAGAAACATGGAGTCGAGAGAGGGCTTCCTTGGGGCCGGAATGGATAGAACGGTTGCAGCAGGAGAGTTCCAGCGCGCCACTGCGTCAGGAGAAATGGTTCGGATATGAATAAAATGCAACTCAGACAAGAAGCTCGGGCGCTGCAAGGTAAGACGATTGAATTCGAGAATCGCAGCCTGCACATCGCTGGAGAATCGTCGCGGGCGGAGTTTGAGAGCGGAAGTGAGGGAATCGTTCACCTGGCGACAGATGAACGCAATGGAGAAAACTTTCGGATCAAATGCTTCTGGGAACCCGATGACATTCGTCGCCGCAGATCGGATTATCTGGTAGCTTTGCAGCTTGCAGATCTGAACAAGTCGAAGGCCGACGCACTGGGAGGTGCACCATTTGGGATGTTGCCATCCCTTGCGCCGAGTATGCCGTTTGCCGTTCTCATGAGGAACGTCGGCGGAGAAAGCTGGCGCAAGTTGAGGACGAGAGCGGAAGCGGATACGCAGTATCCACCCAGTTGGTGGCCTCCCGTCAGCATCCGTGCTACATGGGCATACGGGTTGGCCACGGCGGTTATGAATATGGAAAGGCGAGAGTTTGTCCATGCTGACATCTCCCCGGGGAATGTAGTCGTAAATGATGGCATCCACGGGACATTAGGACACATGGGGAAGGAGAACAGTGACGACGATGCGGGAGATATGGCTCTCGTCGATTTCGACCGCTATGTTCATGGCCGCGCGGAAATATCGGAGCTGGGAAAGGGCACAGCCGGGTACGCTGCGAAAGAAGTTTGGACAAGAAAGGTTCCGCAGATAGGAACCGATCGCACTTCAATGGCGATTCTCATTCAGGAATTCATCGTTTTGGGTGACCCGGAAATTTGCAAAGAAGAAGCTCTCGATTGGACTTACAACCAGGAAAGCTCGACCTTCGATCTGAAGTCGAGCGATGTCGACTCCGAAGATATCCGCAGCGTACGCGCGCATCCTCTGCTCGCGGCCAAATATTCGACATTGGCAAGGTTGGTTGAGGATACAATCTGTGCGACCAATCCGGATACACGTCCGGCGCCGCAGTCCTGGAGGGGGCCGCTGCGGGACATCGTCGATCCGCCGACTAGTGCTGCTCCGCAGAAACTGCGGGAACTGACACTCGAGGAAATTACCGAGGAATCTCCTCCGTATCGGCTGGCCTTCAAAACCGGGATGAAAATGCTGAACCTGTCAGAAACCCGGTTCCGTATTCATGCCAGTCTCAAGCGGGATTCCGATGGCTCGATCTATTTGGCCGTTCACGACGGGGCCAGGCTCAGTATCAAGATTCCTGGAAGTACGAACACGGTCGAGTACGGTAAGGGCGCGCGCGTCCTCGTGCAGGCGGGATTGATCTTAGTGGGCCAAGACGGGTCGATGAGTACCCGCCTGTTGGGTCCGCGTTAGCATACGTGCATCCTGCCTGGTATCCCGTCGGGTTCGGATGGAGTGAATGGGAGCGTGTGGCTAGGCAGACGGCCCGCGCTACTGAATGGAATTGAGAGTGACCATGAAGATATGCCCAGAGTGCGGATTTGAAAATCCCGATCGTAACAGGAGTTGCGTGAAGTGCGGACACGTTTTTCGCCCGTCGGATTCGGGAGGCGGACCTGGAGACGATAGCACAAGCGAATTGGAGAGAGAAATACAAGAGCTGAGACTTGTGCTGAGTGGCAAAGACCAGGAGCTGGCTGGCCTGAAGAGTACCCTTAGCGGCAAAGACAAGGAAGTCGAAGGACTGCAGAACGCGCTGAACGCGAAAGATGCGGAGTTGGCTGACCTTCGCAAGAAGATCGACGCGAGTTCAATGTCTGTACCAACGGCTCAGGAAAAGACCACGCCCGAGGCGCCTCTTCAGAATGAGAGTGAGCCCCAGATAGTTGTTGAGACTACTGCGCCGGTCGTCCCGCCGGATGAGGATAAGACCCCAACTGAGCCGCCTGTCAAAGTCGAGACGCCGCCGGAAAAGCAGATTCAAGACAAGGCGCCGCACAAGAATTGGGCAACGAATTTGATCAGCGAGATTGAAGAGAAGGTAGAGGAAAGGATACACGGCACCAAGCCTCCAGATCCATCAACGGCGCCTGAGGAGAAAATAGAGGACAAGATACACGGTACAAATGCTCAAGATTCAACCCAGGCAAAGCTGGGTCCGGGTCTGCTGATCGATTCTTATCCTCTCAAGAAGCCGAAATTCCACATCTTAATGGACGACACGAAGCAATCCGTTGATCTCTCGGCGACAGAGTTTCACATTCACGCAACGCTGGAGCGTACTTCGGCAGGCATTGAACTCGTGGTGCAAGCTGGCGCAACAGTAAATATTCGGCTCTCGGAGAAACAGAAGTGGCAACGTTATACCGGAGGCAGCCGCGTTACTACTGTTGCCGGAATGATTCTTTTCGATCCTGTGGGGGCTATGAATGCACGCCTCGATAACAGCAGCGGATGACGCGGTCCGCCGCGAATAGTACGCAAATGCAAGTGGATCCTCGCAGTGTTGCAGGGGATGGAGCGGTGGGTCGTGCATTGTTGAAGCTTGTAGTGTCAAAGCGGTAATGTTATGCCCGTTCGTCCCGAAGATTTCGATGCCTCTCCCCGGCAGTCCGCTGGCGACGGCCAGGGCCAGGTCACGAATATGAGCGCCATTGCCGAGCAGGAGCGTTCCAGGGCCGTGCGCGCCGAGCGGGAGCGGAAAAGAAGCCGGCCGGTTGTCCTTCCTTCCAACAGTTCCAACAGCCATCACACAACTCCTAAATTAATTGCCGCTGCGCTCCTGGCGGCCGTCTTCCTTGCCGCCGGAATTCATTGGCTGCCTTCATTCAAGAGTGTTGGCCGCTGGACGCAGAAGCCGATTCCCAAGACCGACATCACACATTCGCAGTCGTCGTCTCATAACGCACAGCTTCCTCCGCCTGAGCAGCAACATCTGCAGCAAGCGCCTGCAATCACATCAGTTCCACCGGTGAAACAGAACACACCGCTCACTCCGGACAATGCAAGCAGCGTGCCGGCACATTCTCTTTCGCCTGGCAGTAAACCCCATGCGAATCAAATGGAACAGCCTCCCAACCAGGAGAGAAATCAGGCCGAGATTCAAGAGAAGCAAAAAACCAATAGCCCCGCGAACGCTATCGACCAAACCTCTCTGTCGGGTCCATTGCGACCGGCAGGAAGTCCTTCCGTTGCGACTACTGAAGAACCTGCAGATCCAACGTTATTGCACCGAAACCAGGTGCCCTCCACACCGTCGGGAACATTGGGCCACGATCTCGATCCGGCTCGACGCGAGCCTTCGCAAGCGATAGTGAAAGAAAACTCGGAACATGCTGCAACGGTTCCCCACACAAACTCCCCATACATTGGGCCTACTTCCGGAAGCATGACTTGGCAGGGAGAGGTCCAAGGCCCCGAATTGATTGTGATCGAGAATGGAAGAGCGAATTTCGGGTCTGTGAGCGGTTCACCACTTCCCGGCGTGATGTGTATGGTGCAAATATCCGACTCGAAACATTTTTCGATTGCCGTTGCACCTGCTCCAAGCAATCAATGGGAAAAAGTTGTATTGAATGTCTATGGAAAAGGACTTATGAAGGTCAGGCTGACCTGGGCTCTGCCATGAACTATGAGGAGGCGGCGTGAACATCAAAGTTGGAATAGCTCTTCTAACGTTCTTGCTGAGCGGTGCCCAGTTGGCTGTTGCGCAGAATACACAGCAGCCTCGCGTTGGCTCACCGTTGGGGTTGAAAGATTTCGAGATGACGGTCAGGCTCCTGTCGCCTATTAGCACCAAGACATCCCATAAGGGAGACAAGTTTTCAGCCCAGGTGTTGACTCCGAACGGGTTCAGGAATGCGGTCATCGAAGGCCACATCAACAGCGTTAAAAGAGCGGCCAAGCAAGACAAAGCAGAGATTTCTTTTGCCTTCGAAACGATCACCCTTAGCGGAGTGGCTCATTTCATTCGAGCGGATCTCAAGGAAGTCTCAAACTCGAGTGGGGTGAAGAATGTGGATGAGGAAGGCCGAGCGATTGGCAAATCATCAAAAAAGAAAGCAATTGAGTCGGCAGCAGTTGCGTCTGCAGCGGGGGGAATTCTAGGTGCGGTGCTGGGAGGGGGTAGAGGAGCCGCGATTGGTTCGACCACAGGCGCCGTCGCGGGACTGTTGTTCGCAATCAAATTCACAACAAGTGGCTCCGATATGGAATTCGCACCGGGATCACAGTTTGTACTCGACGTTTCAGACCGACAACAGCGATAGATACCCTGACCTGTCTCCTTGTCTTCCTCAAATCAGTGGTCCTCTTCCCCCTATTTGGCTGCTTCCCCGCATCCTCTGCTCTGTGTTGCGAATTTTTTTGCGGCCTTGCGCGGGGATTCTGAAACGAGATAGATGTGGGATGCTGAAGTGGCAGGGGAAATACTCAATCTGCCGGCTATGCACAGAGGTTCTGATAGATCTACGGAATCTTTACCTTTGCAGTTTTCAGCATTTGTGGAAAAATACCTCACACGGACTGCATGACGGATTGAAGAACCGCGATCGTTTCCCACTCAAGGTGAATGTTGCCGTCCGCACACTCTCATCCGGAGTTCCCCATGTATGCTCCGTTGATTGCCAAGTCCGCTTCAAGCTCCAGCTCAGAGTCAGCCACCCGTTCCGGGCGGCCGGCCGGAACTCCGCTCCACGAATCCAGCCATCTCACGGAAACTCACGAGAAGCATCTTCACGCTCCTCCGAGCCCGCTCCAGGACTTCAGCCGCATAGCCGTTTCTACCCCGGGCCATCCTGCGTCCGTGCATAGGACGTCGCCGATGTGGCCACCGATTGGTCGAATTCAGACCAAACTCGCGCTCGGGCGCGTTGACGACCCGCTGGAACGCGACGCTGATCGAGTGGCTGAACAGGTGATGCGCATGCCTGGGCCGGGTCGAGTACCGTCCGTCAGTCTCGCTTCAACGGGGGTGCAGCGCAAATGCGCGACTTGTGGCGATGAGGAAGACGAAGAGCATACCGTTCACGCCAAGCCTGCGGCGTCCTCCAGCATGCTCCCGGCGCAGCAGGACAGCGTGCCCACAGGAATGATCACTTCTGCTCTCAAGCGGCCCGGTCGCCCAATCGACCCTGCGGACCGCTCGTTCTTCGAGCCGCGTTTCGGACGGTCGCTCGCTGATATTCGCGTCCACACCGACCCTGCAGATGCTCGCTCCGCCACGTCCATCGGCGCCCGGGCCTATACTCTCGGGCGAGACATCGTCTTCGCACCCGGTGAATATAAACCGGGCAGTCACGCTGGAGGGTGGCTGCTTGCGCACGAGATCACACATGTGCTTCAGCAGTCGCCAGGTGGCGTGGAAGCGCCGCAGACCATCCGCCGTGAGACTGGCAAGATGTTGCAGCAGGGCACACCGGCTCCTGCGGCTGGCCTCACCGCTTCTCCACCTCCCGCACCTAAAACCAATGCCCCATTGACCGAGCAGGCGGGCCCGACAGGTTCATTGACTCAGCCCGCAACGCCGCCGGCACCCCCTGAGAGCGGCCCCGTGTTGCGCCTCATCTTCTCCTGCAACGATATGAAGATGCGGCTTGAAACAAACACAACAGCCGCCGTGTACAACCTTCACAAGTGTTCCTTGCCGCTCGGCTCCTACGACCCCACCGTGAAGATTGAGGGCAACTTCTTTCATCTCAAGTTCGACGATCCGTTGACAAAGGAGCAAAATTTCAGCTTCTCGTTCGCTAGGCTCAAACCGGGTCAACAGCTTCCATCTGTACTGATGAAGGATCAAGCAACGGTCCATGTCGATGTCGTAGAGCATCTGCCTGCAACCAGCCCCACAGCACCCGCCAGCTCGGTGAAAGGAGGAGCTCCCGATGCCACAGCAACGCCTGCCGAGCCGACCTGCGTCCGCTTGCGCGATCGAGAACTCGTGCCATACAAATCGGCACAGCGCGACCTCTTTAAACCCATCAACTTCAAAGAGCGCAGCATCTGGACGCAATCGATTCCCCTCGGCGAGTTCGGCTGGGTCGATGCGAGTGCCAAGGTCAGCGGCGGTTTGAAGGGTACCTTGGACGGACACTACGGCCCCGGCATGCTGACCGATATCTGCCTGACCCACCTGATCAGCAGCACCCCCAGTTCATCGCCCATCAAGCATCCGCTGCTTGACGAAAAGAGCCATGCGGACGTGAATACATTTGCCATCGGAGGCCGTGCTCGCTTCAAGTTTGACGCGGGCGCGCACGTCGGCATAATCGCCAATGGCAAGCTGAAAATCTCGGGCGATTTCCTTAGTAAGTTTGAAGTGGCCTCAATCGAAGGTGGTCTCACCGCGCGCGGAGACGCGTCGCTCACCGGAGGCTTGGATGCGATGGTCGAGATTGTTGCTCGGTTTACCCAGTCATCCGCGACCCTGCGGGCAGATAAAACCGCTCGAGCCCTGTCCGAGCTGACCTACTTCCCGCTTCCGCTCGAGGTGCGCATCTCAAAAAGCTCCCTCGATAAGATCGATTTGGCCGCGAAGATCGCCCTGAAAGGGCATGCCAAGCTCTCGTTCGGACTGCAGGCCACGGCAGCGCTCAAGCTTCTCGGCCGCTTTGAACTGTGGCGCGACACCTGGCAACTGAAGAACGCGGTAGATCTTGGCCTGGGATGGGCTGGTGGCATCAGCTACAGCCCCAACCCCGGCCCCCATTGGATTCTGGGCGCGATTGGCAAGCTTGAGGGCATCGATGGACTGCTGAATGAACAGGAGGAAGACGACGATGCGAACGTTGAGGACGACGATGTGCTAGCGGGGCTGCTGAACCAGGCGAACGGCCATGTAACCGCGCCCAACGGACTCAGTCCCAATAATGCGCTGCCTTTTGACTGGCACAAGCCGATCGATCTTTATCCCGAGACGCTGGACATCCCCAATGCAGACGACCCAAAATCGGTGAGTCGCGATAAGGGCCCCACGAATGTTCGCTACACGTCGCGGGGTCGAACCGTCCAGGAACGCATCGGTGTGGCCAGAGGGAACTGGATGTACCAGGACAAGGTATTCCGATACATTCCCCACGCCGACGAACCGAGGCAGGAGCAAGCGCGAATGCGCAACCTGCTTGATACACTGGGCCATCAAAGGGGTGGCACCGACGTCGATCATGTCTATGAGCTGCAATTCGGCGGAGCCGACAATTTCCCCAACCTTTGGCCATTGGATAATTCCGCCAACCGCAGTGCGGGCGGCAGGCATAATGATCAGCTCGATCATTACCGGACCCAACTTGGTAACATTGCCGGGCGCTACTTCGTTGTCGCCCGCGTAGGAGTTTGACCCACGCCGCAGCATGGCAGGAGCTTGGTTTCTTCAACGGCGGGCAGGCTGTCCCGTTCTGATGCAAATAAAGGCGAGAGGCGCGGTTGATTGCCCTGCCCTCTTTCAGTATCACGACAGAGTAAAGCGGGATGCAAAACGAACCTCCGATCCCCTGGTCCCGAATGAGGCTGGATGGAGCTATGACCTTTGCGGGTCAATCTTATTGAGTGGCGTTCAACCTTCTTATTTCTGATGAATCATCCCAGTTTTAATTCAATGTAAACTCCAGATTGGTGAGCCCGGGTGATCTCCAGGTGCGATGCCAAAATGGTCCTGGTTCAGTACCCGTACCCTTGCAGTCGTGGGGTGGACCAGACTTTCCCTGATGGGTGGTCCCTATCGGCTCAGGAGGTTGGGTTATTATGGGACGGTCTAAGAATTAAACTATTGCGGGTTTCCTCAGAGGGATCATGCGCGTCATAGTCCTCACCAACAAGTGTGGGAATGCGAAGAGATGTTCATAGGAATGCTGAACGCAAGTTCCTTCTCCCCTGCGTTATCTGACGGCACGATGGCTTGCCTCCGGCAAGTTCCCGCTCGTGATATAACGCTGGGACAGCGCACACTGGCAACCTCGGCTCTGCTGTCAACCATGGACAAAGCATGATTTCAAGTTATCTTCGTCGTTCATTCAGCCAGCGAATGCTGGCCATTGTGTCGCGAATAGTCAGTGGTATTTTCCTTCCATCATCGTTCTCCTGCTTATTATTTCTTGCGCACATGGATATGCGGGCGCAGCAGCCTGCACCGCAAGCAGCGCCCGCAAAGCCATCTTTGACGCAAACCGTGACCGTTGTCGCTGAACCCGTACCCGCCGAAATCCTGGCGGGAACCGACACGGTGCTGACACAGAGCACCGTCGAGCAAAGTGAATCACACGACCTTGCGGAACTTCTGCGCACGACGAGTGTGGTGCATCTCTCTCAGTCAGGGTCGAAGGGGTCGCTGACAACCGTCAGCCTGCGTTCGGCTAAACCGAACTTCACTCTAGTTCTCCTCAACGGAACCCCCGTGAACGATATCGGCGATCTGCTCGGTGGAGCATTCAACTTCGCCACTCTCGGTACCGACAATGTTCAGAGCGTGGATATCCTGCGCGGGCCGCTGTCTTCGGTCTATGGCTCGGAGGCGGTGGGAGGAGTCATCAGTATCACGACTCTTCCACCGCTCGAGCAGCCAATGTTTCGGCTGCAGTCGGATGGCGGCAACTTCGGCGCCACTTCCACATTGGCGTCCACTTCGTTGCGTACAGGAAAACTTTCCGTTTCGTTAAGCGGCGGATATGAACGAATGGGTCAACAGGTCCTCGACGACGGTTTTCAACGGCGTGATTCAATGTTACGCGCCGATCTGGACCTCGGCTCAAAAGCCCACGCGGACAGCTTTCTTTATTGGGACCGTCTGGGTTCGAACAGCTTTCCCGTGAGCAGCGGCGGCCCCATGTATGCACTCTCTCGTCAGATTGAGACCGATCAAGCGGATCAACTGGTGGGCGGCGTGCATTACCAGCGACAGGTCAACGCACAGTGGTTCTCCACTATGGCTTATGACATTTTTTCTCGAGTGGCATACAACAATACACCGGCTATTTTCGACAGCATTCCTCCGGGACCGGCTTATGTCCCTCAGCAGCAAGGCGACACGCGCTTCTTGCGTCAGCGGGCTGTGTTCGTGGAGCGCTTTCAACCGCGTCAATGGCTCCAGTTCGACGGCGTTGGACAGTTCCGTTATGAGTCCGGCAAGAGCACCGGCACCATCGATGCCGTTTTGCCTGCTTCTTACATGCTGACGCGTCCGACGGGCTTCCTCTCCTTCAATGCGACAGTCATGAAATCGGGATTCGTCTTCACGGCTGGCCTGGGTGTGGAAACAAGCAATACCTACCACACGGTGCTTTCGCCTCGCGCGGGCGCCAGCTACACCTTCGGCGCCACGAGGCTTCGCGCAAGTTGGGGACAAGGGTTCAAGCTGCCCTCGTTCTATTCTCTCGGAAGTCCATTGGTGGGCAATCCTTCTCTCTTGCCGGAATTCAGCACAGGTTTTGATGCCGGTATCGAGCATCGCTTTCAGCCCGCACATATCAACGTGGCGCTCTCCGGATTCAATACTCGCTACAAGGGCCTCATAGACTTCAGTCCTTCAGTCTTCCGGCTGGTCAACCGTAGCGCAGCCTTTGGCCGTGGCGTGGAGCTGGAAGCGAACGCCCAGTGGCATCGCACCACCTTCGGTGGCTCGGTCTCTTATATCGATGCAGGTCTGGAGGACACGACAGAGCAGCTTCGCGACGTGCCGCGCTGGAGCGAAGACTTGCACGTGACCACCCCGCTTTCCTCACGTCTGCTTATGACATGGTCAACCGTCTGGGTAGGACGCCGCTTCGACTATCAGGTGCCCGTACCGCAGTACGACTCCGTTCCGCGGTACACCGTAAGCACCGCAACGTTAGACGCCAGGTTGCGTAATAACCTGCGCATGATATTGCGCACCGAGAATCTGTTTGACAGCAAGTACCAGGAGTTCGTTGGCTTCCCCTCTCCGGGGATCTATGCAAGCGCGGGCCTTCAACTCACACTGGGTTCCAGAGATCGCAAAAACCCGGACGTTACGTCCGGATACCGAAACGACGCAGCCTGGCGGTGAAACGAGGAAAACTCTCTTGACGCCCAATTTGCCACCCATCATACTGTGACGGCGCTACAACCACCGCACCACCCAGTCGAGCAATAGTGTGGGGTTTCCATGATCCGGCTTCGAACTGAAGTAACCAGCAATTTAAACAACACCATGGACGTGAACAACGGCGCTGGTACGCCCTAGCTTCACTACCGCGGAGACCCTGGCGCCTCTGGCTGGCATGAGCTTCGGCGCACTCCTTTGGTCAGCCCTGCTTCGCCACGAGGACCAAAGCGTCCCCGTAATCCTGCTGCTTTGCGGCGTGGTGATCCTTGCGCTCGCCTGGTTCAATCGCGATGCGGCACGCCTCTTTGGAAGGCCCGGAATGATCGTGGGCCTGCCTCTGCTTATGAGCATCGATAACCTCATTGCAGGCATCGGCTTGAGCGCGGTCAAGGCGCCTCCGACTAATGGCCGCGTTGACGATCGGTATGACCGCAGCGTTATGTCGTGCGCCGGTCTCCTTCTTGGAGCTGGCATCCGACGGGTGTTGCCTCTTAGCGCTCTGCAGTTCACCGCTGGCAGCGTCATCTGCGGCTTCTCTTTCTGGGTGCTGGTGCGAGGGTAACTGAATGAACGTTATCGCAGAGGAACTAAACTTCCCGACCAGCATCGCCTTCGGAGATGACAGCGCGATGTATGTCGCCGAATCCGGTCTTTCTTTCGGCGGCGAGCGGACCTGCCTCGTGCAAGGTCTGCGACCGCCGGTCAATGGCCGTCTCTTTCATCAGCCCAGAAGGACATAGCCCCTATGTTTGTTCCGTTCCGTGCTTCCATGCTCTGGCGGCTGGACCTGACGAACTATGCGGACGTCAAGGCGAATGCAAGCCTGATTTACACACAGATCAGCACTCAGCAGATGCCGCCGACACCTTATGACACATTTTCTTCCACTCAGGTCGAACTCTTCCAATCCTGGATCGCAAAGGGGTGCCAGCCGTGAAACCAATCTCGATCCACACTACGCACTCATCTTTGTAGCTGAAGCTTTCAATCCACCATTGCATCGCTGATGCAGGGATCAGTTCGCGTAACGAATTACAAGACAACGCTGCGCTCTTTATCTTTCTTTAACAGATGTGCGCATTCTTGCCAGTAACACGTACCCGAGGAACTGTGAACCCGAATTCAAGGAATCATCTCCGTTCAGATGACAATAGTGCGAAAGTTTTGTCGGGTACTTAGGTTTTCTCTGCCTGACCGGAAAAGAACTACACTGGCCACACCGATTTTTGTGTGTAATCCAGATGCAAGCGCGTAGCTTTTGTTTTCTTAGATCGCACTTATGGTATCTTTCTTGACGAAAACAGAGATGACCATATTTTGGTAACTATTCAAATGAACACGTGACGGTTGTATCCCGGAATGGAGCTATTTGCATTTAGCATTGTCCCGAATATCCCATTAACCCGATCATGCAAGGACTTCCAAAATGAGCTACTTGAATCCTCTGCGATTGAATTTTGCTGGCAGGTTCAAAGCCGCGCCGTCGACGGTCAATAATGATCCAACTCACTTCAATAATGCGACTTTCAAGCCGCAGTACCAGGAGTGGGGCAAAGGAGCGAATAACGGCTGGTGGAACCCGTCCGGCGATGCTGTTTTCCGATTGATCGATTGTGCTGTCACAACGGCTTTTTTAGGCGGAGACGAAGTCAGCGGTGATCGCGTACTTTCGTTTCGCGTAACGGACACAGCGACCCGAATGCCGGCGAAGATGGTCGATCTGGACTCCGAGCAACAGATGGTCTCTCAGATCTGGGGCCTTCAGGTAAGAATTTGCGACGCAGAAGGCAACGATGCGCTTTCCGGTGAAATGGACGTGACCTCTTTCATCGACATCTGGCAGCGAGATATCGGGAGCGATGTGAGCAAGGTCGGCGATGGCTTCTTTTCGACCTATTATCAATCCGTGCTGACCAATGTGAAATGGTCTGAAACACTCACGTCCCCATTTCTGCAGCAGTTGCGGGCACAATCGACAGACAGGAGCCTCAGCATTCATTTCATCGTCGACGGCTACAACATGGACCACACCTCGCCTGATTTCACCTACGGGCGTATCGTGGGCTCAATTGGTCCTCATGCTGCGAACGAGCCAAAGCGATTCACGTTAGGAAGATATCTAGCTCCGACCGGAGCACAGGGATACTCAGTAAATTACTGTACCGCTGTCGTTGACGAAGCGACCTCCAAGCTCCTGGTTGACCTGGGCAACGCCCTGCCTACTGACGGATGTGGAGGCCCTCAATCCAACCTTGGCACTCTGACTGTAGCCTGTCAATCGCCAGGAGGCTGGCAACCGCTCTGCAGCATCAATTACCTAGACACAGGTTGGTACACGCGCTATGCGGGCATCAGCGCGATACCTTTTAGTCGTCCTCTTAACAAAGCAGAGCTGGCAGCGATCCAAAGCGGCCCTTTGGCCATCCAGTTCACACCACCCGGAGGTGGCCCAACGGTGACGGTGCTCCAGGAAGCAGCGAACGGCCAGCATGTGCGTGCAGATCAGTTCGTGTTTCGCGCTGATCCCGGGGACGTTGTGAAAGCAGATCTGTGGATGACTCAATGGGGTGAGCCAATGGTGAGCGGCTCGATCACGGTCGTCCTTGATAACAGCCAATTACAAGGTCAGCCCGGAGTCTGGCCGGACGTGGGCACTCCGGCGGAAGCAATCAGTTTTCAGAAGACGCTCCAAACGAACCCGGAAGGCCGGGCCAGCCTGGAGATCGAGACGACGGCTCCGGGTAATCCGCGTGATTATATCGATGGGCAAGTCTACGGTATTCGGGCTTATCCCGCTTCACAAAAGTATAGCGACCAGGACCAGCAAGAGTTTATCAGCATGCTGCTCTGGGATGATTTCACGCCTGACGAACCGATCACATGGTACGGGAGCATGGAGCCAATCTTCCAGCAATACGCGAACCTGTACCCGGTCATGGCGCGTTTTCTCAACCTTGCGAGTTATGACGATATCTGTGCTAACCGCAACGTGCAATTGCTGCGCATGGCGTTTGGACTGGAGGAAAGCGACCCGAACGTAATGCCAGTGACGCGCGATCTGTCAGGCGCCAAGCGTAAAGCTATTCTGCGTTGGTTGACGGAGGTGGGTCCGGATGGAAAGCCGCTGCTCGGTGTGCGCAAGGTGGATGCGTTACCCGTTTCCGATACAGCCCAGCCTCAGTCTTCTTCTCTCGAAGTACCGTCATCGCTACTCATGAAGGGTGGCAAAGCGGTCGCCATGTCACGCCGGCTCGGTCAACCACGCTCCGATGCCCAGGAGGCAAAATGATTCTGCTCAAGAAAGATCTGCTCCAAATGCTGGACGGCAGCATCGAGGGAGTACGCGCGGCGCTGCAGCACGCTGTGGAACTGGAACACGCTACCATTCCTGTCTACCTGTACACGCTCTACTCTCTCGGCCCTGGCGCAAATCAAGAGCTCGCAGCCATTATCCGATCGGTGGTGATAGAGGAAATGCTGCATATGACGATCGCCTGCAATTTGCTGAATGCGATCGGAGGCGCACCTGTCATTGACCACCCCGGATTTGTACCGAAGTATCCCGGTCCGCTTCCCGGCGGCGTCGATGCAGGCCTCATTGTTTCGCTTGCACCTATGTCGATTGAGCATGTGCGCAACGTATTCATGGGTATCGAGGAACCGGAAACCCCTCTACGGTTCAAAGCGCTCGCCATGGAAAAAGACCAGCCCATCACGATTGGGATGTTCTATGACCAGATTAGCCGTCAGTTGCAGGAATCCTTCTTCACTGGAGATGTTTCACGGCAGGTTGTTGCGGGCTGGTGGCCTGGCAGAGAGCTCTTTGCCATCACGAATCTTGATCAGGCGCGACGCGCCATCAAAATCATTGTTGAGCAGGGCGAGGGTACAGATTTAGAGCCGCTCGACCTCGAGGACGACTACGCCCATTATTATCGCTTCGCCGAGATTGTCCATGGCAGGCGGCTGATTAAGAACCCCAGCGCGACCCCTGACAGCCCGCCGGAGCAACGTTATATCTACGGCGGGGCGGCCGTGGTCTTCGACCCAGGACAAGTGCAGCCATTAGAGACGAATCCGGGCCTACAACCATATCCTGCGGGTAGTGGCGCACAGATTGCGGTGGACGCCTTCAATGCCAGCTACACGAACCTGCTGCGCTGCCTGCATCAGGTATTCAATGGTCATCCTGAACTTCTACGCAGCGCGATCGGGACAATGGAAAGTTTGAAAGAACAGGCTCGCGCCATCACCTCCATCAAAGTTGACGCAGGGACCTTCGCCGGCCCAACTTTCCAATACAAGGCGCTAATCTGAAAAGGCAATGCTATGCAGTCTCAAGCAGACTGCATAGCATTGTTCTTGAGTCTCGCTCTAGAGTGACATTCGGTCTGCATTCGAGCAAACTTTCGTAATTTCCCGTGTAATGTTTTTCTTCGCTTTTTCCTGTTAGAGATGCTTATAATTCATCGATCCACATTCGTTGAAAAATCACCCGCATAATGCGGCCTAAACCCGCTTCCTCTCTAAAGATCGGGCATAACTCCACGGTAACGAATGTTTTCATCATTCGATCTTGCTACTGGGCGGATGGGGCGGCTTAGCGATTCCCTGTCTTAGACGAGTGCTACATTTTGTTGCTAGTTACATAAAAAGGAGGTCGTGTTGCGCATGAGTTGTATCGCGATAGGGAGAAGTCTGCTCCGCAATATGCGAGTCATGCTGGGAGTTTTTGTCGTATGCGCCAGCCTATGGCCGGCTGCCACCGCGAACGGACAGGGATTGACCGGCGAGATTTCGGGCAAGATTCAGGATTCCAGCGCGCAGATGATCGGCGGTGCCGACATAACTCTCATTCGAGTCGATACTGGACAGACTCTTAAAATTAAAAGCGATAACGCCGGTGAGTTCTTATTCCTCGATGTCCTCCCGGGTAACTATAGCCTGAAGGTCGAGCACGCGGGTTTCAATATCTTTGAGCAAAACGATCTCGCACTTTCGTCCGGAGAACATCTTGTTATTCACTCAGTCACCCTCGAGGTCGGCGCGATCTCGGAAACCATCGTTGTCGGAGCCAATGAAGCCCCGGTAGAAACTGAAAGCTCCGATCGTTCCGGACTAATTGACACCGTTCAACTTCAACAGTTGTCTCTTAAAGGACGAGACTATCTCGGCCTGCTGCACCTTCTTCCCGGCGTCCTGGACACTGCCAATCCAACTCGCGAAGCCCCGGGAAATCGTGCTCTGATTGGCCTTTTTATCAACGGCAACCGGCAGGGATCGTTGAATCTGAACCTCGATGGAATTTCTACTTTGTCTCTGGGTGGAGGCACCGGCCCATTTCTTGAGGCCAGTACAGAGGCAGTGGCCGAGACCAAAATCCTTCTCACCAACTACCAGGCGGAATACGGCCGGAGCGTTGGTGGAACAATCAACACAGTTACAAAAAATGGAACACGCGAGTTTCATGGCGGCGCGTATTACTACTTCCGCAACGAAGACCTGAACGCAAATGATTACTTTGCAAATCGTGAAGGTCTGCCTCGCTCCAGGTACCGCTATAACAATCCCGGTTACCTGATTGGCGGTCCGGTGATTTTTCCCGGCACAAAATTCAACCGGGGACGCGACAAGCTTTTCTTCTTCTGGTCTCAGGACATCCTTGCCCGTACCGTCCCAACCAGTGTTTCTTACCAGACTTTTCCGACTCAGCTCGAGCGCACGGGTGACTTCTCGCAATCCTATGGTCAGAATGGCCAGCTGATAGTGGTCAAGGACCCGCTCACGGGCCAACCTTTTCCAGGAAATAAAATCCCCGCCGGGCGCATCAGCGCTCAGGGACAGGAACTCCTCAATCTCTTTCCCACCCCCGGCCCCTTCGATCCGACGCACAGCTACAACGATGTCTTTCAGGCGCAGTTGGGTGAGCCTCATCGCGATATGATCTTACGCGTCGACTGGAATATCTCCCCAAAAACCTTCGCTTACGTTCGGGGAATCAGGGACTATCAGTCCACGCTTGGAAGCTTTGGTTTTGTGCTCGCCTCGCCGAGTTGGCCTCAACTCCCGATCAATTATCAAATCCCGTGCCAAGGCATCGTTGGCACGCTCATCCATCTCTTCAGCGAGAACAAGGTGAACGAAGTGACCTTTGGCGCCAACCGTGGCGTGCAGACCGAAGGTCCTGCAACAAGTGCCGGGCTCCTGGCGAATCAGCGATCCAACCTTCCTGTAAATATCCCTCAATTTTTTCCGGCCTCGAACCCCGATGACGTCGTGCCCAACGCAACCTTCAGCGGCATTCCCAATGCGCCCGAGCTCTTCATCGACCCCCGCTTTCCTTACTTTGGGCGGAACAATGTGTGGGTCTGGATGGACAACTTCTCGTGGACGCACGGCGTGCACAACATGAAATTCGGCGCATACATCGAATATTCGGCCGTAAACGAGTCGAACAGCACGTCGTTCAATGGCACGTTTTCGTTCAACACTGACGCTAACAATCCCCTGGATAGCGGCTACACCTTCGCCAACGCGGTTCTGGGCAATACCGACAGCTATACCGAATCCACAGGTCATCCAGGCGGGCACGTGCGAGACAGGCGCGTCGAGTGGTATGCGCAGGACAATTGGCGAGCCACATCGCGGCTAACGATCGATGCCGGTATCCGCTTCTATTTCCTTTTGCCAAGCTATAACGCGAAGGTCCAGTACTCCGCCTTCGATCCAAAGGTCTACAACTCCACCGACCAGCCAGTCCTCATTGAGCCGGCTGTCAACTCCACCAGCGGGAAAGAAATTGGCGTCGATCCCGAGACTGGCCAGACGTATCCTGCGGTGAAGATCGGCACCTTCTCGCCCAGCGATGGCGGTACTCCGAATCAAGGCATGGTTGTATATAACCCAGGATCTGCTATCTTGAACACGCCGCCCATCCAGGTTGCTCCCCGCCTGGGTTTCTCGTGGGACGTCTTCGGCAACGGCCGCACCGCGGTTCGCTCCGGAGTGGGCCTGTATTATGACCGCTTTCCCGATGATGAGATTGCGCAACTCGCCGCGCAGCCTCCCGTGGTCAATACACCCACCACGTACTACACCACCATCGCCAGTCTTCTCGCTTCGCCGCTTAGCCTGAGCCCGAACACCGTATTCGGGATGAATCATAACTGGAAACCGACGGAGGTTGCCAATTGGAGCTTCGGAATCCAGCAGGATGCCGGGTTTGGAACACTGGTGGATGTTGCGTATATCGGCAATATCATGCGCCGCGGAATGCAGATTCAGGATCTGAACGCCACGCAATACGGCACGGACTTTTTGCCTTCGAGTTATCTCAACGGCATTCTCCTGCCGCCCAATTTCCTGCGCAAATATACCGGCTTCGCCAGCATCGAGAATATGGAGTTCAACAGCAACTCCAACTACAATGCGCTGCAGGTGAGTGTCACCAAGCGCGTCTCTGGCAAGGTAACTTTCAGTGTCGCCTACACAAGGTCAAAGGTGCTCGACATTGCCGATACCCCAACGACGGCTGTCAATCCTAATCTGAACGTACGTGCGCGCGATTACGGTCCTGCCGGCTTCGACGCCAGACAGAACCTCTCACTGAGCTACGTGTACCCCATTCCCTCTGTGAGCAGGAGAGCGCGAGGCTTCGTGCATGAGGCGCTTGATGGATGGTCTCTTTCCGGCGTTGCATCCTTCATCAGCGGCCAGCCCACGGCCATCACATACAACTTCCTTACTCCCGTCGACATCACCGGCGCCAATGGTGTCGGCGTCGATAGCCGCGTCGACCTGTCGTGCAATCCGAATCTGGGACACGGCGACAAGTCGTTCTCCCGCGCGTTCAATACATCGTGCATCCATCCGCCCATCAGGGCGGAGGATGGCATTGGCGATGCATCCAAGGCGCCGTTTGTCGGGCCGGGCATCGAGGACTTCGATACTTCGATATTCAAGAACTTCGGCGTCGGAGGCAGCGAAACACGAAGAATTCAGTTTCGTCTCGAGTCGTACAACACTCTCAACCATCCTCAATTCACCACGGTTTCCAACAATGCCGTCTTCGACTCATCCGGGAACCAGGTCAATAATCAATTGGGACAATACACTGCGGATAATCCGACGCGGCGGCTTGTTCTAGCCCTCAAGTACTATTTCTGAGTCCGTGCATGTCTTTCGGCAACTGTGTGAATACTCAAACAAGGACTTCGTCCGCGAGTCTTGCCAGGCGTTTAGTCGCTGGATTCACTCCACCGGCTTTACCCCCCTGCTCGCGGCGGGCCCTCCGCTTTCATCTCGCATTCACCATTCTCTATGCTGTCTTCGAGGGCATCACCGCCAACGCGCCGGTGATGGCCGTCGAATCGATGAACGCGACCGACGTTCAATTGCAGATGCCTCTCGCCATGGCGTCGGGCGGACTATTTCTCTCTGTGCTGATGGGGTCGGTGATGGCGAGGCGGCCCAAGAAACCGTTTGTCCTCGCGCCAGGATTCACCGCCGCAGTCGCGGCCATTGTCATGGCATGTATGCCGACAGCAGGGTGGTTTCTCTTTATGCTGGGTATCGTCTCCATCTGCGATTTCGCCATGCGCCCTGCCGTACCCTCGATCATGCGCATCGTCTATCCCGTTAATTGCCGTTCGCATGTCTCGGGAACTATGCGACAGTACGGATCGGTTGCATTTCTTGCCGCCACGCTCTTGTCCTCAGCCCTACTTTCCACGGCGAGTGTCTTGTCGGTACGCACTCTCATTCGTATCGAGATCGGCTTCGGCGGAATCGTATGTGCGGCAGCATTCCTCTGCTTTCGCATGTTGCCCGATCATGGCGATGGCAGCGGTGCTGAAGCCGACGCAGTCGACGATCCGCAAACTCCCCCACTGCAAGCGGCTCTTTCCCCTTTGCGTGACAAATGGTTCCTCTACTACCTGCTGTGCATTTTCGTCTACTCCTTCTCCAACTTATTTTATCAGGGCGTTATCCCGGCATTCTTCGCACGTGATCTTCACTTTGGATATCTGCAAACCGCGCTGCTCATCCATATCATTCCCAGCATTGCGGCGTTTTTCTGCGGAGGCTTTCTCTCCACATGGTTTGAACGCACATCCATCTGGCGTTCCTTCTCGCTGGTCGCCTTGCTCTGGGGGCTTGACCCCGTCATCGTGGCCGCCGCTCCGTACTCTTGGCCGATGCTTATCCTTGCTCGTTGCCTGCGCGGTCCCGCAACTCTTGGCAGCATGGTCATCTCCTTTTTTACGGGTGTGCATTCTTTCGCACGTCCTGGCGGGAACACTTCGCGCTATATGGCCGCTCAATTTATGGTCAACGGCGTCGCGCGCCTTTCAGCGCCGCTGGTTGCAGCGTTTGCTTTGGCTTACCTTTCGCGGCGATCCATCATTTTTTATGGTGGGCTGGGAATTCTTGGCGCCTCCGCATTGTTTCTCGCGCCAGATAAGCGGTCCACTGTATGCGCTGACTCTCACAGAGATGAGCTGCCGGTGGAGGTAGCATGAGCGCGTTGTTCTGCCTACCTTTAATTCATCGCGTTACTGTAGGGAAGCCGCACCGAGTTGAACAGATTCTTTGGCGGCAAGGAGAGCGTGCATGAAGCTGCTCGTCTCCTGGATCCGCGAGCTTGGCCGCTACGTCAGCCGGGAATTTCACTTTACGATGCGCGACCTGATTGGCATCCATGGATGGCGGCATGTAGAACCATGGGTTCTGACACAGTGCAGCCAATCGCCTCAAGACAAACTCATAGAGTTATGCGGCGCTCTGCCCGATTACGTACTTTTCTGGGAGAGCTACGGGCTGGTGAATGCGATCGCTCCGGCGCTGAAAGCAATGGGCTGCCGGATGGATATCTTTATCGATGATCTGCATCTTCTGTGGGGGGCGGAGTCGGAGCGGGAGGACCGCCTGCGGGCATTGCTGTCCTGCGACCGCGTGCTCACGCCCTACGCATATGTCTTTGATGACTTCTACCCGGAACTCCGTGGTCAAAAAGAGGTCCATTGGGTTCCGCACGCCGCGTCGTCCGACTTTGTGCTGCCTCTGAATGAAACTCCAAAGGGCAAAATCCTACTCAGCGGGTTTGTGGGAGCGCCGTATCCGCTGCGAACCCGCATGAAGCAACTGATGGAACAGGGATGGGACGCAATCGAACAGCTTGAGCACCCTGGATATTTCGAGGACTATGACTACGCAAACGATCCGCGCGTGGGACCCGGTTATGCGGCTACAATCCACCAGTATCTCGCCGGATTCACGGATGCTGCCATCTACCGGTATGTCGTGGCCAAGCACTTTGAGATTCCTGCAACGGGGGCGCTGCTCGTAACAGACTCCGTTGTTGAGGAGCCTCTTCGCGAGCTTGGCTTTATAGAAGGCGTCCATTACATTGCCACAACGCTTGAAACTCTCGAAGACAAGATTCGATACGTTCTCGACGAAAGAAACCGGGAGGAAATGAATAGCATTCGCCGGAACGGGCAGGCGCTTGTCCTGAGCACGCATTGCACGCAGCATCGCAGTCAACTCCTCGACAGCCTCGCGTCCAGGGGCACTACAGCCAGCGATTGCCGGTCCCGCTTGCATGCAACAAAACTCGATGATATATCTGCCTCAACTGCGGAAACAAAAAAGGTTTGAATGACGAAGCTGAAGGTCTACATTAACTGCGGGCCATGCGCCGAGTTTGTCGGAAAATGCATCACCTCTGTGCGCGAGCAGAGTTATCCCGATTGGGAAGCGTGGGTCACCGTGGATGCCTGCGGAGACGACACCTATACGCACGCGGCCCGCGCCGCGCGTGGCGATGCTCGCTTTCATCTTCGCCGCAACCAGACCCGCAAATACTCCATGCACAATCTGGTTCACGCCATTCAGCGCAGCCGTCCCGAGCCAGAAGACGTCATCGTCTGTCTCGATGGAGATGACTGGTTTTCGGATCGCAATGCGCTTTGCATCGTCGCGGAAACCTACGAGAAATTCAACTGCTGGGTAACCTATGGTAGCTGGAGATCGAACGTCCCCAGGCTAACTGGCGGCTATGACGGCCTGTGGCCTGCCTATCCCGAAGGGACCACCGACTTCCGTCATCACCGTTTTCTTGGCACAGCTGTGCGCACCTGGAAGAAGTGGCTTTGGGACTGCCTGAAAGATGAGGACCTGCGCAGTGACTCCGGCGAGTACGTGCGCGTCTCCGAGGACCAGATGATCATGATTCCGCTGCTCGAAATGTGTGGAACCCAAAAGGCGCGCCACATCGCAGCTCCGATTATGACATACAACAAAGTGCCGCAATATGCACAGGATGAGTCGCTCAACCGCGAAGGCTTGAGAAACGGAGAGCTGATCGAACGTCGGACTCCCTACATGCGCTTGCTCGCTAAACCCGCGCCCGCGGACGCCGCTGCGGATTAATTCGGACAGGATTGCAACCATGATGAAGATCATCGTCAACTGCGGACCCGCCGAGCTGTACATCGGCAAATGCCTCGCATCGATTCGCTCCCAGTCATGCACGGACTGGGAAGCTTATGTGACCATCGACCCCTGCGGAGACCGCACGGCGGAGCGCGCATACGAAACGCGCGAATCAGATTCCCGTATTCACATCCATGTCAACGCCACGCAGCAGTTCAGCATGGTCAATCTGATTCAGGGTGTACAGCGCAGCGGAGACGATCCTGAAGATATCCTCATCGTTCTCGATGGCGATGACTGGTTCGCCACCGAGGACAGCCTGAAGATCATCCGGGGCACCTATCGCACTTTCGGCTGTTGGATGACCTACGGTAGTTGGATCTCGGATCATGCCATGATGCCCGGCAGGTGGCCAGCTTATCCCGATGGAACGATCGACTTCCGCACTCACGATTGGCTGGGGACCGCGGTTCGCACATGGAAACGTTGGCTCTGGGATCACATCGACGATCGCGATTTTCGCGACGCAACCGGCAACTACTTCCGTGTCACTGAAGATCAGGCGGCAATGCTGCCCATGCTTGAGATGAGCGGCACCCGGCGAGCGAAACATATCGCAGACGTCCTGATGATCTACAACCGGTCCTCACCGTTTGCCTGCGCCTATGTGCGGCGCGAGGAGATGCTGGCAAACGCTGAGTATCTGAAGAGCCGGCCAAGATACCGGCGGCTCGAAACACAGCCGGTTCATGAGTTAGCCGGCGAATCCCTCACGCTCCCGGCTGTACTCTCGTAGATAGTCGTCCGTCATGCGCAGATAATGAAACTTCTCCATCGCGATCTCGCGGCAGCTTTGCGAAGAGATCGTCCGAATGTGATCGAGTGCGACTGTCCAGTCGTCCTCAAGATCGCACAATATCCCGGTCTCTGGTGTAACAATCTCCACCGCTCCGCCGCTGGGTGCGGAGATAGCCGGAGTTCCAGACATCATGGCCTCCAGGATTACCAGCGGGCAGCCTTCCGGCAGACGCGACGGAAAAAGCACGGCTCGCGCCCCAGCGAGTAGTTCGGCCTTGCGCGCCCCGCGTATATCGCCCAGATACTCCGCACCGGCATCTTGGCAAAGCCCTGCGACGTATTCAATCGTCTCGTAGTTCAGTGCCGTTCCCGCAACAATCAAACGGACCCCGGCTTTCCTGCACAGAGAGAGCGCAAAGCCCAGGCCTTTGTCTGTGGCCTTGTTCATCGCACCCATAAAGAGAAAGTAGTCTTCTTTCGTCTCAGAGAAGATAAAGTCGGCGGGATCGATACCGTTCAAAACCACACGTTCGGCATCGTGAGCGCGCGCCAGAGCCTGCGACACAAAAACCCAGTTTGGCCCCGCTCGTCGCGTTCCCTCTTTCATATGGCAGGTCAAAAGGCAGGGTATACCTCGCTCCGCAGCCGCGGCAGTCGCCGGCTCCACAAACCCCACGCCGCCAATGGGGATGTGATAGAGTTCGACATCGTTCTTCCACCCTTCGAATGGAAGCACGCCCGCGGGCAACTCCGTCTCATGGCCCTTTGCCAGAAAATAGAAGACCTCGTGTCCTCTTTCCGCCAGGCCCTTGGCCAGAAGATCATGCAAATGGTACCCCGATCCCGAAGGATATGTCTTGGGATGAAGCCCGCTACCGGCCGGGCCGTATACGGGATAGCGATGTGGTGCAGCCAGCAGGAGTCGCATAGGCTTATGCAGTTTGCCGTCCGCGCACACTAGCGCGTAGTGGTGGAAGGATTTCGGATGCAAACCGGGCCAGGCCATCACTTCCGTCAGACGACCGTACAAGAAATTGAGAGATACCACTTTTCCTGTAGTCGGAAATCGCCGCCGCCACTTCTCCGTAAGAGCCAATCATTACCGAAGCTCCCATGTTGTCTTCTCCAGCTTCCATGCTCCGCCACACTACAGAGGTCATCCAGCATGCGTGTTGCTCTAACCTTCCTGCCAGCTTTTCGGGCAGACTCTTCGCTGCCGCCTCTATCGCTTCTTCCCGGGTCTCGCCTGTAATCACACTGCAGCGCAGTCCAACCTCTTTGCCAAAATGAAGAACCGGCAGAGCATCGGCAAACGCACGCTCTGGACGGTCCACCGTTCTCCATAAGCAATCAGCCTGCTTTATCGCCAGATAGGCTGCCCCTGCGGAGTCGCCCTCAATGTCAAACTGCGGTGCGCTCCTTTCCGAAAAGGCACCGCGCAGGTTGCCCAGAAACTCCTCAGCCGAACGAAAACTCGCGTCTTTCTTTTCGCCGTTATCGGGGAGGTGCAAATGCACAATCAGTCTTCCGCTCAAAGCATCGGAAGCTTCCATCAGATCCCGGCCACGTAGAGTATCCAGCAGACATGTAAGGTCTCCACCAATCCTGAATCGTATCCTGGTGCAGACGGAACCAGCCGCAACAGCCCACTCCAGCGCGGTCGAGAAGGACTCACTGATCGGGATCTGAATCGAATCCATCTCTGCCGCCCGTGCAACTGTGCAGTCCTCGACAAAACGTGCAAACTCGCATGGCGCATCGCCGCGCTGAGAACTCCAATGCACTTGCATAGGAAACCTGGGGGTAATTTTTATCATGTGCTGCAATGATGAGCTGTGACTCGTTCCTCCAGAATGTAACACAGAAAGACATCCAGACTTTCATCGTGCTTCCTGTTGATTTATCCGTAGGCGTGCGTCATACTTGCAGCCTGACAATTTCTTGCCAATGGAGGTAACTCCCCAATTTTGAGCCGCACACGCAGCAATCTTTCCCTGTTCCTCGCCGTCGTTGTTTTATCCGGCTCTGCGGCATGTCTGCAAGGGCAGAACCAGACCGCCGCATTATCTGACAAGCTCATACCAAACGTCGAACTCATCGATCAGCATGGCCATACGGTTCACTTTTACACCGACCTGGTGAAAGGAAAGGTCGTTGCCATTAACACAATTTTCACCACCTGTACCACCATCTGCCCGCTGATGGGCGCCCGCTTCGCCAAACTCAGCCGGCTGATCCAGGATGCAGATCCCTCCAAAGTACGTCTCATCTCCATTAGTATTGACCCGCTCACTGACACTCCCGAAAAGCTCGATGAATGGAGTCATAAGTTTGGTAATGTAGGTCCGGCATGGACTCTCTTAACGGGCAAGAAGGACGATGTCGATTCGCTTCTCAAGGCGCTCGAGATCTTCACCGCCGATAAGCAAGAACACACTCCTGTTGTGCTCATCGGCGTCGGAGGCTCCACGGATTGGGCGCGGGCTTCAGCGCTCTTACCTCCGGCGAAAATTGCGGACCTGATTCATGCGCGCCTCGCATCCGCAACAACAAACCATGCCGCTGCGAGGCCGTAATGACTATCCGGCGCATTGCTCTCTTCATAGTGATAACGTCTTTTGCGTTTGCCGCAGTGCTCCCTCTTAGCGCGCAGAGCGAAGACACTCAGGCTGCAGCCGCTCGCGAATACTTCACGGACGTTCCACTTGTAACCCAAAACGGCGACTCCGTTCGCTTGTACTCCGACCTTCTCCACAATAAGGTCGTTGTCATCAATACCTTCTTCGGTACATGCACCGGCAGTTGCCCCAAAATGTCTGGCATTCTCGCCGGTCTGCAGGAACGCCTCGGCGACCATCTCGGAAAGGACGTTCTCCTGCTCTCGTTCAGCGTCGATCCAGAGACAGACACTCCGGAAAAACTCAAACTATACGCAGAGCAATTTCATGCGCGCCCCGGCTGGCTCTTTCTCACCGGCAAAAAGGAGAATGTCGATCTCGCGCTCAGCAAACTCGGCCCGAAGATCGCCCACAGAGAAGACCATTCAACGTTGTTCCTCATCGGAAACGACCGGACCGGTCTCTGGAAGAAAGCTTTTGCGCCTTCATGCACGCCCGCCAGCTTGAAGGAGATTGTCGACAGCGTTCTCAACGATAAAGAATAGACAGGCGATGCTTCGTAAATGGGCGTTTCACATTCTTTCAATTTGCCTGGCAATCTCGCTCAATGCTCAGGAACCGCTGGCACCGCAAGAAGAGCGGGGCCGACAAATTTATGAGCATGGCACAAGCTCGTCGGGTGGCTCCATCACAGCCACACTCGCGGGTGACACTGAGGTCAATGGCTCCATTCTTCCCTGCGCCAATTGCCACGGCGCCGACGGTAAGGGAAAACCCGAGAGTGGCATCTTTCCCTCAAACATCACCTGGGACGTCCTCACGAAGCCCTACCGGATCACCAATGCAGACGGCCGTATGCGGCCCTCGTACAACGAACGCCTGCTCATACGTGCCATCGCCATGGGAATCGACTCCGGCGGCAATACACTCAATGAGGCGATGCCACGCTTTCAACTCTCGCAGGCAGATGCAGCCGATCTTATCGCCTATATCCGCCGCTTGGGACACACGCCCGATCCCGGCCTGAGCGCTGCCAGCATCCGCATCGGAGTCCTTCTCCCGCCTGCTTCCATTGATGCGCGCCTCACCGCAATGACCCGTCAGGCCCTCCTGGACGTATTTAATCCGGTCAGTGCTTCCGGCGGAGTCTTCGGACGAAGAATCGATCCGGTCTTCATGGAGTTACCGCCGGATCCGGCACAAAGAGCAGACGCAGTTCGCAGTTTTCTTTCACAACAGCAGGTCTTCGCCGTGCTGGCGGATTTGACGGGCGCCGAGTCAGAGATTGCGCCGCTGCTACGCGGTATGAAGATGCCCACAATCGCCATCTACGCTTCTTTCCCTGACATTGGCGCAAGCCAGAAGAAGTATGTCTTCTATCTAGATGACGGCATAGGAGGGGAAGTAGACGCGCTTGTTCGTTTCGCCTCACAGCATTTTGGCTCGGCACAACAGGATGAAGTCATTGTGGATTCCGCAGACGCGGTCTCGCAGGAGACAGCGCACCGACTGCAAACCCTGTTGCAGTCCGAAGGAAAGCATCCTCGTATAGTAAGCCAAATTGAGTCCGACAACCGCTCCGTCGTCTACTGGCTGCGTACCGGCCCCGGTTCGTTACAGGACATCGACAAAGCAGGAGCTTCTGCCGTCCTGATTCCTGGGGCGCTTCTTGCCGAATCTTTTCAACTTCGTGGCCGAAGTAACGGTGAGACCTACATCGCTCTCAGAGACGAGCCATCGTCCAATCAATTCAGTGGTCTTACGCGATGGATATGGGAGCGGGCAACGGCCTCCGCCAGCCTTCTTACTGAGGGGCTTAAGTCTGCGGGACGCGATACGAATCGTGAGGCTCTGCTTGCAGCGCTCGAAGATGTGAAAGACGCCCGCACGGCACTTCCGCGACCGATTACTTTCGGCCCCAATCGGCACATCGGCGCAACCGAGATACGCATCATGGAGCTCGATCCGCACAGCCACTCGCTGGTCGATGTCACGGAACGCGAGGGCAGTGATAAATCCTCTCGTTAACAGATTGGGCGGAGGATTTTCGTAACGTAAAAGTGGCCACAACACATACCGGCAACACGACTTGATGTTCAGGTACTTCTGTAACTCTATTGCAGGAAAATCGCCAGACTTTACATTGACTTTCGCACTGGTGTAGTTATACTGGGCACCTCATACATAAGTAGGATCGTCGCGTGTTCTGCCTCCAAGAGCTTGTAGCTCGAACAATGAGTTACAGAGGAGCAGCGACCCGCCCGCACTATATTTCTCTAGATTTGCAGGCCTCGGGGGGACCATGAAGATAAGCAACTTCGTTCGGCTGGTGTGTTCCGGAGTAGCTCTGTTGAGCTTGGCAATGCAGTCCGCGGCTCAGCGGACAATCACCGCCAAGGTTGTGGCCATCGATCAGGCTTTCTACAACAACCGTCTTGGCGCCTTCCAGGCGGGGGGAATGATATTCGCCCTGCGGAGCGACGTTGTCAGCAACAATCCCAATAGCACGGCTCTCACTCCGGGGAATGTCATGCTGCGCCCGGACAAGCGGCCGCGGCCCATCGTGCTGCGCATGAACGTCGGCGACTGCATGGCAGTCGAATTCGAAAATCTGCTCGCCAATGTCCCGTCTCTTTCGTTGGAGCCGGGAGCTCCAGGCGGTCCGCCGCTTCCTTATCAGGCTGGCAGCCTCAAGACCCAGTCCGATCCGAACGCTGCTGTTTCACAGACCTCACAATCGGCCACGCGCCTCGCCGGCGTGCACGTCATGGGCACGGAATCGCAAGAAGTCATTGAAGACGACGCCAGCTGGAATGGCCGTAACCCAAATGGCCTCGTGCCTCCAGGCCAGACCATCACCTACAAGTTCTGCTCTGTTGGAGAAGGTGCGTTCCTGCTCTACAGCACAGCGGCCAACGTCGGTTATCAGGACGGATTCGGTGGCCAGTTGATGCAGGGGCTGTTCGGCGCTCTCGTCGTAGAGCCACCCACTGCGGAGTATTACCGCAGCCAGGTAACCCGCGCCGAACTCGACGAGACAACGTACAACGCTGGTCAGCTACCCTCCGGCATGAGCCTCGCGCCGAAAGGCAGTCCGCAACAGACCTTCACCTCGGGCGGACAGACCTATAAGATCTGGACACTTACAAAGACTGGCGCGGGAGGCTTTACAGCGGATGTTACGCAGACCAATCTTGCGGGCAACGCGGTCGATCAGGGCGGCCTGCTCAAGACGCTCGATCTTCACCCGGTGATCAACTACCAGGCGAAAGACGGCTCGGGTGTGCCCATTCTCAACATGCTCAATGGCACAGAGATTGTCCACAGCGACCTGACGGCCATCATCACCGGACCCAAAGCGGGTAGCTTCGAGACCAACAACCCCTCGCCGAGTTTTCTGCCCAATCCCGTTTATCCCAACCGATTCCAGCCGTACCGCGAGTTTGCCATTCACTATCACGACGATCCGCTGGCGACGCAAGCCTTCGACGTCTTTGGACCATACCCGTCAAATCCGGCCTGCGACCCGTCAACGCAGGAGTGCAGCGCTCGCTTTGCGCTGCAAGCTTCGCGCGACTTCTTCGCCATTAATTACGGCATGGCCGCAATTGGCCCGGAGGTGTGGGCAAACCGCATCCATGTCGGCCCCATGGCGCAGTGCGCAACCTGCAAATTCGAGGAGTTTTTTCTGAGCTCGTGGGCCGTCGCCGATCCGGCAATGGTAGTCGACATGCCAGCCGATAATGCTAAACAGCTAAAAGCAACCAAGGCTCTCTATCCCGACGATCCTTCCAACGTCTATCACAGCTACCTGGGCGATCATGTCGTCTTTCGCATTCTGCACGCGGGCGCCAACATCACCCATGTGCATCACCAACACGCGCACCAGTGGCTGCACAGTCCCAACAGCGACGAAAGCGACTACCGCGACAGCCAAATGCTGAGTCCGGGCGGAGCCTACACGCTCGACATGACTTACTTCGGCAGCGGCAATCTCAACCAGACTGTCGGTGACTCCATCTTCCACTGCCATTTCTATCCGCACTTTGCGCAGGGCATGTGGAGTCTCTGGCGCGTACACGACGTCTTTGAAAACGGCACAGTGCTCGATGAGAAGGGAGCCCCGGAAACAGGTTGGAACCGCGCACTGTCCGATGGCGAAATTCCGGAAGGCACGCCGATTCCGGCCATTGTTCCGCTGCCCACGCTGGCCATGGCGCCTATGCCCATCCGCACGCAGATATGTCCGGTCTACAACGCTTCGGACTATGTACAGCTCGAGGGCAGCTCTTGTCCCGCCGGCCCCGCTGGCGCCAAGCCAGTGGGCTACAAGAGCCTGGTTAGCAAGCAGGATATCGACGATCCTCACATTAAGGAGAAGAATCCAGGATTTCCGTTCTTCGTGCCTGGCATCGCCGGCCAGCGCCCTCTGCATCCGCCTCTCGATTTCGCTCCCGAAGAGGACGCCAACGGAAATCAGATGGTTGCCAGCGGTCAGAAGCAGTATCTTGATGGTGGGTTACCGCGCTCACAGGTCCTCTCGGAGCAGGGAACACTCTACGAGCACCACAACGCCTGGGATTTTACCAAGGACAACGACAAGCTACTCGCCGTGGAAGTTGATGAGCAGGGAACCGATGTCGAGAAGATCGCCATGGCGGCTCACTCCATTCGCAAGCACCCCAGCTTTACCCCGGAGGGCCAGCCGGGTAATTTCATCCTGAATGGCCAGCCACCCAAGCCCGGTGCGCCCTACGCGGACCCCGCCATCGATATCGCCGGCAATCCGATCCCCAACTCTGATTGTTCCAAACATCAGGCGGGCTGTGTTCGCTATAAAGCCGCGGATATCCAGATGGATGTTGTCCTCAACAAGAAAGGCTGGCATTACCCGCAGCAGCGCATCATCTCGCTTTGGGGCGATGTAAAGCCCAACCTGGACGGAACCCGCCGGCCCGAACCCCTCTTCTTCCGCGCCAACTCTGATCAGGTAGTCGAGTACTGGCTCGCCAACCTTGTGCCCACCTACTACGAGCTGGACAACTTCCAGGTGCGCACGCCAACCGACATCATCGGTCAGCACATTCACCTTGTGAAGTTCGACGTCACGGCCTCAGACGGCGCAGGCAACGGCTTCAATTACGAAGACGGCACTTTCAGTAATGAAGAGGTCGAGCATCTGATCAAGAACATCAATGATGACGGCGGCCTTTACTCCACCGACGCCACGAAACGAAATCATCTCATCGCAAAAGAAATTCCTTACTTCGCCCAGCAATTCCCAGGCCAGTTTGTAGGCGCTCAGGCCACCATCCAGCGCTGGTATGCCGATCCAATCAAGGACGGCCACAGTCAAGACAGAACGCTGCGCACCGTCTTCACTCACGATCACTTCGGTCCCTCTACGCACCAGCAGGTAGGTCTCTATGCAGGGCTGGTTATAGAGCCGAGAAATTCCAAGTGGTATGACTCCACTACCGGCGATCAGCTCGGCGGCCGTTTCGACGGCGGCCCCACGACCTTCCAGGCCAACATCAATGTCGCGGACTCCGCAAAGAGCTATCGCGAGTTCCTGCTGGAGTTCCAGGACCGTCAGCTTGCCTACTTGAACACCAGCACCAGCACACCCAAGGCCTACCAGCCTTACGGCCCGGGCATCCCCGGCCGGCCCAATCCCGGTGGCCCCTGGGGATGGGCGGTTGGGGATGCGGGCAACAACAACGACGCCTTCAATACGCCTGCTCCGCCGGATGGTTGCACCTCCATTCCCGGATGTCCGCCTACGCCTGACCTGATTACGAACCAGTTCTTTGAGGGATCCTACTCGCTCAATTATGAAAATGAGCCATTGCCCTACAGAGTAGCTCCGCCGCCGTCGGGCAAACCGGCAGCCCCGAATGGAACCGATTTAGCCTACGTCTTCAAGTCAATGGACCGGAACGATCAGGCACTGAACTGCCAGCCCGCGGCAGGCACGCCCATCACCGCGGCGGACACATGCACTGCCAGCACCGGCGCCGGATTCAAATTCCCGCCACAGCAGCCCGGCGCCGAGCCCGACGATCCGTATACGCCTCTCCTGCGCACCTATGAAGGCGACAACGTCCAGATTCGCAACCTGGTAGGCGCACACATGGCGCCGCACTCCTTCCATATCCACGGGCTTAACTGGCAATTTGAGCCCTCACTCGATTCCTCGGGCTTCCGCAGCACGCAGGGCATGGGCATCTCAGAGCACTACGAGTTTCTCGTCCACATGCCATCGATAACCGGCAACGCCCCACGCGCGGACTCTTTGTACATCACTACCTCTGACACGAGTGGCCTGCAGTACGGCAACTGGGGCCTCATACGCACCTACAAAGCCGTCCAGCCTAACCTGGTGCCCCTCAACGTCACTCAGAAAAAGGGATTCCCCAACAGCAAGCCCATTCCTCCTCCGGATGCGCCGTTTGCCTGCCCATCCACCGCACCGACCAAGCCCTTCAACATCACCGCGATCTACGCAAAAACAGGCCTTCCCAACAAACAGCTCGTCTATAACTCGCGCGGCGCCGCGAACAACGGAGTTCTCCAGGAAGATCCGGATGCTCTGATGTACGTCCTCAGCGAAGACCTCGATGCTAACGGCGAATTGAAAGACACTGCGCATCGTGAACCGCTGATCCTGCGCGCTGCCGCTGGCGACTGCATCACTGTAACCCTCACCAACGCTTTGCCCTCCAACGTGAGCCTCAATGGCGGCATTGCTGCAAGCGGGCCGATGAACAACATCACACTGCAGACGTCAACGAACGTCGGACTGCATCCGCAGTTGCTGGCCTACGACGTGACCCAAGGCGACGGTTTCAATATCGGTTCAAACTCCGGAGTCGAAACAGCTACGCCTGGAAACAAGGTCACGTACACCTGGTATGCGGGCAAAGTCACACACGACTCATACGGAAAGGCTGTCTACACGCCGGTGGAATTCGGCGCCGTGGATCTCGCACCCTCTGACCCACTCATGCAGGATAACTACGGTCTGATTGGCGCCCTGATCATTGAGCCGCAGGGCTCCACGTGGACCGTCGATCAGAACACTCGCGCCGGCGCCACCGTCACCAAGTCCGATCACACCCAATTCCGTGAAGGCGTAGCCATCGTTCAGGATGACCTCGCCGACCTTGGCGGAGCCACCGCATTCAACTACCGGACGGAACCGTTATCGTACCGGTATGCAGATGGCGGATACCTCGTCAACTCGCCCTCGCTCTCACCGCTGGGCATCGCCCGCTCACAGTCCAATACGCTTGTGACCGCGGATCCGCAGACGCCTGTCTTTGTTTCCGGCGCGGGCACGCCCTTCCGCCTGCGCGCTCTCCATCCCGCCGGACTCAACGAGCAGGTATTTGAACTTCACGGCGACGCCTGGCAGGAAGAGCCCTACTCGAAAGGCTCGCTCCAAATCGCCGACTATAACCCGCTTTCGCAGTGGACAGGCTCGCGCGATACCTTCGGAGCTAACTCGTCCTTTGACGTAGTGCTTAAGCATGCTGGCGGCGCCCACAACGTGCAGGGCGATTATCTCTTCCGCACATTCATCGCTGGACAGTTCCAGAACGGCATGTGGGGTCTGCTGCGCGTCGGCGCACCGGGTAAGGATGTAGTTACGGTCACTAACTTCTGCGAGTCGGGCTCCACGCTCAATCTCGCCGGTGTAAACACCGTCAACCCGTCGAACAATCAACTGGCGACCTCGGTCACCGTAACCGGCATCGGCTCTGCGCCCATCACGCTTCCGGTTGACCCAAGTACGGGTCAGTGGCAAAGGGCGCTTGCCAACACCACGGCTCCAAACTCCATCACCATCACCTCCACGCAAGGTGGCGTCGAGACCACCTCGGTGCTCTGCCCAGTCCAGCCTCCACCAACGATTACTGCACCGAAGATCAATACGAACGATCTCGACCGGTTCATCCCCAAAGCGCCGGTTGTCAAGAATCCACAATAAGGGTTGTTTAGGCCAACGAATGTTTCTCGGGAAAATTAACGCTGTTGTACCCATCGCGGTCGCGTTCACTTTGAGCGCGACCGCATTTGCGCAGGCGCCGCAACATCCGCCCGCCGCATTCTCGCAAACCATCACGCAGAACGGCGCGCATGTCACCGTCAGCGTTGATCCTATCGACCACGCTAAATCCAGTGACGGGACAGTGCGCGAGTTTGAAGACGTCGCCGTACGCGTGCAGATGACAGACGTCACAACAGGCTCACCCATGCCCGGCGCTTCGCCCGCGGCCTGGATTGATCGCCGCTATACGCCAACTGCTCCAACGCAGGCGCAGTGTGCCGGTGAGGTCAAGCGCTTTGCTGAAGGCAGCACATTCAGCCACACGCAGGTCGATCTCACCTCGTTTTACGTTGCCTTGCTCAACAGCGATCCGACCATCACCGTCGTTGATCCCCGCTTCGGCTACGGAGACACGCGGCTTCTCGCAATGGTGCCGCTGGACGGGCCAGGGGAAGATTGGGCTCTCACCGCCAACGGAGATCGCCTGTATGTCTCCATTCCCTCCACGGGCAAAGTTGTCGTCATCGATACGGGAATCTGGCGCATCGTTTCTACCGTCCCCGACATCCCAAAGGCCGCGCGCACCGTTCTGCAGCCCGACCAGGCATATCTCTGGGTTGCCTATGACGATGGCAAGAACAACTCTGGCGTTGCCGTTGTAGATGCCGTCACCTTGAAAGTCCGTGCCCGTATTCGGACCGGTCGCGGCTATCATCACATGGCTTTCACAGACGACAGCTCCACGGCCTTCGTCACTAATCCCGACGACGGAACCGTTTCCATCATCAATGTCCGCACTCTCTCCAAAACTGCCGATCTCAGCGTCGGATCCAAGCCCGGCTGGATCGACTACTCCAGCCTCGCCAAGGAAGCCTATGTCTCCAACGAAGGCGACGGCAAAATCGTCGTCATCGATGGCGTCACCGGCAAGATTCGCGGCTCAATGACCGCCTCGCCGGGGCTTGGGCAAATACGCTTTGCTCCCGGTGGACGATACGCCCTCGCGGTCAATCCCGTCGACGATTTCATCTATGTCGCAGACGCGGCCTCCAATCAGATCATCCAGGAAGGCAAGCTCGACAAAGGCCCTGATCGCATCAGCTTTACCGATAAGCAGGCGCACATTCGCCATCGTGGCACAGACGCTGTGCTGATGATTACGCTCGCTTCGCTCGGGCAGCCCGGCGCGGAGATATCTGTAGCTGATTTCTCCGGGGGCCGTCACGCTCCCGGCGCCATGTTGCGCTTCAGTCCAGCAGACAGCATCGTGCAGGCTTCGGGCGATAATGCAGTTCTCGTTGCCAACCCCGGAGATGCTTCGGTCTACTTCTATATGGAAGGGGCCGCCGCGCCTATGGGCAATGTCAGCAACTATGGCCATGAGCCGAGGGCAGTTCTCTCCATCGACCGCAACCTGCGCGAGCACGCGCCCGGCGTCTACGAGACCACGGCAAAACTTCCCGCCGAGGGATCGTACGACTTCGCTCTCTTCGTTGATCGTCCGCGTATCGTCGCCTGCTTCGATCTCCCCATCGCCGCCGACCCGGCTCTCGCCCGTGTCAAGCCCCCCCGGCTCAACGTCGAGCCGCGCGTTGCCTCCTCTTCGCCCGTCGGGCAGTCGGCGCGTTTGGCCTTCCGCCTCACGCTTGCCGATAATGGAAGTCCCGAAGCCCAGGCAAAGGATGTGGTTATTCTCATGATGGGCTCCATGTGGCAACGCCGCGATCTAGCCACCTATCGGGGCGATGGCGTCTATGCCGTCGATTTCGACGTGCCCACGCCGGGTATCTACAACGTCCTGCTGTCCTCACCCTCGTTGGGCCTCAATTACACTCAGTATGCGACCATTCAGATTCAGGGGAACGCAAACTGAATGGCGGAAAACATACAGGCGCTCTGGATTGGTGATTGTCTCTCCGTGATGGAGCAGATGTGTATTCAGTCGTTTCTCAGTCACGGACATCCGTTTCATCTCTACGCGTATCAGGACATCGCAGGCGTTCCTCCCGGAACTGTGGTTCTCGACGCCAACGCTGTTCTACCTGCCTCGCGCATCTTTACCTATCGCGAACACAAAACCTATGCTGGTTTCGCCAACTTCTTTCGCTACAAACTCCTGCTTGAGAAAGGTGGATGGTTCGTCGATGCCGACACAATCTGTGTCCAGCCCTTCGACTTCTCCGGCGAATACGTCTTCTCCAGCGAGGGCATCAACGGCCGCCAGTTGGTTAATGTCGGTGCGGTAAAAGCGCCGCCGGGCAGTCCGGTCATACAGTATGCCTGGGAAGCGTGCGAGCGCTTCGACGTCACAGAGCTCAAATGGAGTCAGTGCGGCCCTGCGCTTCTGCGTCAGGCCATCGAAGCCTGCGCGCTCCAGGAGCATGTCCAGCATTGGGAGGTCTTTTGCCCCGTGCATTTTTCTGTTTGGGAACAGATGCTCGATCCCGCAGTGCAGTGGAGCTTCGACAAGAAGACCCGCGCTATCCACCTATGGAATGAGCTCTGGCGCCGTGAGGGCCGGAACAAGGATGCCGCTTATCCGGAAGCATGCCTCTACGAACAGCTCAAACGGCGCTACCTTTCATAGAGAAAAGCTGTCTTTTCGAAGAAAATGCGGAAGTGGCCAACGGCCCGGATCGTCTCCGCAACCAGCTCCTCATCGTGCCCCTTGCGTCTGAGCGTTTCCGCCGCGTCTGTCTTCCAGCGGTCCATCTCCTCCGGCTTTGCTGTGGGATAACTCGCAGCCAACTCATCGAAGTCCCGGTACCCGCGTAGAAAATTCTCGTTGAACAGTGCGCGAAGGCTGTCGTTTGTCTCCAGCGCACGCTGTGTCTTGTCATAAGCCGCGCGGGCCGCCTGTCGCAGCGTTTCCAATCCCGCATCGGCCACCGCGTCACATACGCGAAAAATCTGGCGCAGAGCTCCCACCTCTCCCGGAATCCAATCATCGTCCATCTGCCCGCCTAGAATCCCGCCTAGAATATGGATCGCGTCGAAGGTCATTCCCGACAGCTCGCGCCACAGCCACAGATGCGGATACCGGCTTCCCGCTACTGTCAGGTCATCATGGTCCATCGTGGTGTACTGGATCTGCCAGCTGCCATTTCTCCACACGCTCCTCAGCCCGGCATTACGCAACACAAACGACTCGCCATCGGTGAATCCCCGCACGGCGATCAGCGTGCCCCAGCACTCTCCAACCTGCTGCATCACTGAAAGAAAGTTCTCGTTGGCCCGCTTGCGATTCTCCGCAATAGCGAACAAATCCCGAACATACTGCGCATAACCGACATAAGGTTCTTCAGGCAGCCGCACCGTTCCCAGAATCTCCTCCAGCACCGTTACTGCCAGCCACTGCTCCTCGATTTCATTTGGGTCGCGCCCAAGCCCAATGCGGAAGTAAGCCTCCGGTCCTGTGTCGGAGAGATAGAGAAGGATGCGGTCTAGTCTGTAAGAACTGCTGCCTGTCAGGATCGCTTGTTCCGGAAGCGCCTGCCCAATGAATTGGAGCGTCCGTCCAGCCTCGCTCGCATACGATGCCTTTGCCACTCCGGTATCGCTCGGGAAGGCATCGATGCAGGTCTGCATGGCAGCGCGCATGCTCCCGAAATCCGCGCCAAAGCTACTCTCGTCGGTCAGGTAATCCAGTAGATGAACCTCGCCATCCGCCGCTGGAATGCCCACGATCGAGTTATTCTGCACGGTCCTTGAACTAGGCGCCTCTCTTCCGTGCACCAGCCGAAAGATGCGCGAGAAGATTCCAGCCGCCGTCGTCTCGCGCTGCGCAAGCCAGCCTAGAGATCCACCAAAGAGCCTATGGCTCGTTGGTGCATACGTGCCATTGCGCTCGGTGATCACACTCATCAAGCAATCGCCGCGAATCCCTGCGCGCTTGATCTCAATCTCGAGGTCGCTGCCCGGCAGCTTGATCGCTACCGCCGCGCTCGTCAGTGGATACTCCACTAGTGCGTTTAGCTCCGAGCCGCACTGCTCAGAGATCCAGTAGGTAGCGCGGTCCGCGCACAGTCTCTTCACAATTTCCGTCTCAAATACCGGGGCATCCAAAGGCTCAGCGGCCCAATGGGCTGCGGCTGTCTGTTTAAATTGCGATAGCGTAGCTTCCGCGCCGCGGCCCATCCGCAACTGCCGCTTCACCTCGCGTACAACCTCATCCGGCATAAAGACATACCGTGCGAGTGTCAGCTTTGGAACCTCGCGTGCAATGCGCATCAGCTTCTCCCACGCAGCTGAATCGAAGTTCTCATCAGCAAGCACGCGATGAATCCGTTCCAGCCGCCGCAGCCTTCGCCGCAGTTCTTCCGTAAAGCCGGATAGATCGGTCGTGCTGTAGCCCTCACGAAGTACGCTTGTATCGACTGGCTTGTCCGCTCCCGGCTCTGCCTTGATCCCCAGACGCACCAGCATCGCATCGAATTCGCCAGGCATTGTAGCTGGAATCCGAAGGAGTTGGTTTTCGAGAAGGAGCACAGCCAGGCATCGGTTGTCCCAGCCATCCCCTGCTTCACCCTTTGCCCCTTCAAGGAACTCGATTGCAACATTCCTCTCGTACACCCGCGAACGGCGGGCGCATTCCACCAAGTGTAGCGTGCGAGCGCTCTCACACTGCATCTCGGCAAAAGTCGCTAGTTCTCTGTCACAAGTTCTTTCCCAGTCGCCCATAAGCTTGCCGAATCATCCTGCTGTACTCTTATCTGTTTCGTTTCCGTGAGACCAGCGAATTCGCGCTGCGCCTCGCCAAAATAACGATTTGTTATTAAATCAACGAGATGTTTCTGATCTCTGATTTGAAATATCAGCGTGTAAAACTAAATTCATGCCAGGTTTGTTGTGGCTTTGGTTTTCCCTTGCCGTCCGATTTCTTTTTCAACGTGATTTGTCGTTAGAAAATCTTGCATTACAGCAACAGCTTATTGTCTGAATCAGGAGCATCCTAAACCTCAATTTGTCACTACGCACGAACTCTTCCGACAACACTGCGACGTCCATGGCTAGCGTGGAAGCAGGCTCTAAATCAGGCAATTATATACTTGTATCTTTAAGCCGATCCTTCATCAAGTTCTGAATCGTGACTTTACCGCCAATCAAATTTCGCAAGTGATGCTTGAATTCATTCACACCGCAAACCGCAAATAATTAAGTTCTATTTAAGTCCGTCGTCCGCTTCCCGCGAAGTCGGTATACCCCAATTCCCACATTCAGGAAGATTCAAGCATGGTCAACCAGCCTCCCAATCGAGAATAACGAGAATGGCATTCTCTCGTGGAGTCTTGACGAGACCTGGCGCAGATTCCGCAAGAGTACCTCCGGCATTTTTATGAAGCGCACTTCGCGAACTTCCCAGCTGCTCCATGTGCGAAACTGGTATTTCAGGTCAAATTTGGATTTTGGCCCGACCCGCATAGCGCAGGTTCAGACCTTCCCCCGGAGAATCTACGAAAGATGCCGCTGCTTCGCTCCGCCTTTATCGCTCTTTCCACCAATCAAACCCTGCGCCGTTTCAGTGAAAGCTCAAGCGCGGGCCGCAAGCTCAGTTCGCGGTTTGTCGCCGGGCTGGAGGTGGAAGACGCCTTGCGCACCGCCGAAAGACTAAACAAACAAGGCATGACAGTCACGCTGGATTCGCTGGGTGAAAGCGTGAGCACCGAGGCCGAGGCGTATCAGGCCGCCGAAATTTACCACCGTTTGCTCGATGCGATTGCCGCACAGCATTTAAGCGCCAACATCAGCGTCAAGCTCACGCAGATGGGCCTGGAGCTATCGCCGGATCTGGCCTACACCATCGCCGCAGGTCTCACCGAGCACGCGCGGGCGACCGGCAACTTTGTCCGCATTGACATGGAAGGTTCGCATCTGACCCAGGTCACGCTCGACCTGGTGCAGCACCTGCACGCCCGCGAGGATTATCGCGGCCACATCGGCATCGTGATCCAGGCCTATCTGTATCGCTCCGAGGCCGATATTCAACAGCTCATTGCAAACGGCATTCGCGTGCGGCTGTGCAAGGGCGCTTACCAGGAGCAGCCGTCAGTCGCCTTCCCCAAAAAGACGGATACCGACACCAATTACGTGCGGCTAGCCGGAATTCTACTCTCAAGCCCGATTTATCACGGCCTGGCCACGCACGACGAGGCGATGATCGAGGCCGCAAAGAGCTTCGCCGCCAACCGGGGCATCGGCGCGGATCATTTCGAGTTTCAGATGCTCTACGGTGTTCGGCGCGACCTGCAACGGCGGCTGGTTCGCGAAGGATACAACGTGCGGGTCTACGTTCCGTTCGGGCGGGAGTGGTATCCGTATTTCATGAGGCGCCTTGCGGAGCGGCCGGCCAATGTCTTCTTCCTGGCGCGGAACCTGCTGCGGTAAAGAGGAAATCCCGGCTGGCGTTTCCGCCCGAAGTCTCAGAGACCGACCTTAGCGCGGCCCCACATACGGCTCGACGCGCAGCAGGTTGGAGAGAATGCCGCGCTCCTGCGGAGAGAACGACGCTGCGTAGCGCGCTGAATTGAGAACCGTGTCGCGCTGATCGACCGGCACGCCACGCAGGTCGCGAAAGGCCTGGCGCACCATCGTCTGGCGGTCCGGAGGCAGTGTGTCCAACATGCGGCCAGATTGTCTCACCTGCATCTGCTCTCCCGGAGAGAGACGCTCAAAGTTCTCTGCTCGGGCAATCCGCCGTTCGCGCTGCGCCTCGGGCATCTCATTCAACTGATGAAGCTGCTGGATCTGGCGCTGCTGTTCTCCGGGGCTCAGGCGATTAAAGCCCGGCTCCTGGCGAAGCATGCGCTCCTGTTGGCCCATGGGCATGTTCTGATGCTGGGCCATCCATTGCGGCAAATGCCCGGCGGCTTGCGGATTGGGACGCATGGCATAGGGCGAACCGTTATAGGCCGGCCGCGCGCTGTAATTGGCCGCCGGATTGGTGGGTCCGCGGCCTGGCCCGAAATTCGGTTGAGGACGAGCCGGCGCGTTGCCGCCCGGTCGCGCCTGCTGCTGGGGACGGTACTGCTGGCCCCCCGGCGGATGAGACTGAGGCCGCGATTGCGGCGCCGAGTGCTGTGCTGGTGCAGAAAAATGGGGTGCGGAAAAATGCGGCGCATAGCCGCCATGCTGCCCGGCCAGCGCCCATGGAGCCAGAGAAACAAGAATCCCAAGGCATGCAGCTTGCGCCGCGCGTCGAGCAACTCTCGCCCTGGCCTTGGTTTTCACGCTTCTTCTCTGCTTTCAAGTTCGTTGGATTCGTATGGTTAAGGTTCCGGGAGGTCGCTGTCAGGCAACGAACTCCGCTACCGCATTCTCGGCGATGTCAATGTTCCGGTTAGTCGTCGTTCTGTCCCGACAGCGACTCAAGCTGATCCAAAAGCTGCGCGTTGTTGTCCAGCGTTTGCAGATCGTGGACGACCGCTGCCTGCGCCGGAGGCTGCGCCACCGGCTGATCCCAGTTGTTGAGACCGAGGTAAGCGCCGCCGCCGATCAGCACCGCCACGGTCAGCGCCATCGCCGCCACGGGACGCAGGCTCAGCCGCGAACTATAAACCAGCCGCGCCCGCAGCTTTTCATACCAGCTCGCCGGAGCCGCCTCGCGCTCTTCGTCCAGCCGGGCATTGAGCCGCGTGAGGAAGTAGGGATTCGGCTCGGGCGCTTCCCAGGCGTCCAGCAGCGCCATCGTCGCACGCATCTCTTCCAACTGCTTGCGGCAGTCCGCACACTCGGCAAGATGCAGCTTCACCGCATCCTCGGCCGCGGCATCCCGCACGGCGTCTATATCCTCGAGCGACTGCTCTTCCGCCCCAAAGAGCAAATCAGGCAACTTCGCATTCATATCATGGCAATTCATCTTGGTGCTCCCTCCTACTGCCGGTGTCTCCCGGCTTCGTGCTCCCAATCTTAAACAAACTCTTTCAAACGCTCGCGCAGAGTCTGGTAGGCGCGAAACAGGAGCGATTTGGTTGCCGACTCGCTCAGTTTCAAAACGTCGCCGATCTGGCGATAATCCATCTCCTGGTACTTGTGCATCAGCACGGCCATGCGCTGCCGCTCAGGCAACGCCGATACCTGCGCCCGGATGGCCGCCATGCGCTCTTCCCGCAGCATCCGCTGCTCCACGTTCAGGTCGTCGTCGGCAACCTCCGGCGTCGAACCCGACTCGGCATCCGGCGCGTCCAATTCCAGTGTCTGTGCCGTGCGCTCGTTCTTCGTGTCGCGCGCGTGGTTCACCGCCAGATTGGTGGCGATCCGGTACAGCCAGGTGCTGAACTTCGCTTCCGCCCGGTAGCTCTCCCGCGACCGGTACACGCGCAGAAACACCTCCTGCGCCAATTCCTCGGCAACCGCCTCGTTGCGAACCATCCGGTACAGAAAATGAATGATCTGGCGATGGTACTTGGTAACGAGGTAGTTGTAGCCGACTTCGTCGCCCGCGGCGACCGCCAGCATGATTTCGGCATCGGAACGCTCAACCGTTCCAGCCCGGACGCCGGAAGCCAGATCCGGTCCCAGGCCCAGCCCCGAATCGAAGCTTCGCCCCGAGTTTCGCGCCGAGTTCATACCCGGATTGCCGATCGCCAGGCTTGCCATATCCTCTGGGACACCGTTTACCACAGATTGTTGCGCTGGAACAGCATTTTCCCGCCCTGATTTCGGGCTTCCGGAACCTGCTCCGGAACCCAATCCGGACGATCCGCCAAGCCCTGCCGCCGACTCGGCCAGCCGCGGCTTTCCGTGCAGTTCACCGGATCGGGGCGGCTCAGGTGCAGATCGCATTGGAAGGAGGCGCAGGCGCATGATGCAAAGGCAAGAAGTGCCGGTCCGACCCGCCGGGGCAGCGCGTTGAAGTGCACAGCTTGCTGATGATACTCTACCGTAGTGGACGCCGCCTCATCCCTGAGGCATATCACGCGACCAAACCCGACCCTGCCTCATCCGGCAAACGGGCGCTTAACTCAGCGGTAGAGTGCCACCTTCACACGGTGGAAGTCGCAGGTTCGAATCCTGCAGCGCCCACCATAGAATCAACAACTTACGAAAAATAATCTGGTTTTCCACTGCTCCAGATTGTTCCAATTAGTTTCCACATAGATGAATCCATGTGGATTCGATATTCGGGCTAAAGCAAAGCTGGATGCCCATCAGCGGTCATCGATGCAACGGTGTGCTTCGACGCACCCGTCGTCTGGCTCAGCATTGCCATCGTCCGTCGAATGACTTGAAAGGTCAGCTTTGGTAGTTTCAGCGGTTCGCGAAGCTGAGCTAGGACCCGCTTACGAAAGTTATTCGGATCGAGGAATCCTCCATCGCGATTCAGGAAGATGAATGCCTGCGGTGACGCATCTGGACACATAGCCAAAGCAACAGGCTCTAAAGCAACAGGCTCTGTGCGGTGAGGCACTTTTGAGGAATGCTGCTACTTCAATCCAGCAAGCTGTGCCGAAGCGCTGGGTTTTCCAAGAGTAGGTCCTGGCGTCATCGAATGAAGCAAACCGGCAAAACAGAAAGGAGTCTAAGCTGGTGCAGTATCGGGTCAGCTTTACACTGAACAGGTCGAGCCGCGGGCGACCTCCAGGTATTTGATCTCCAGATAAATCGATATCTTGGCGAGCGACAGCTTATTCGCTGCGAGGTAAAACCGTCGCAATTTTCTCACTTGCACCTCGTCCAACTCGTGCTACTCTGGCTTCATGACCCTGCGCAGAACATTACGACGTATCCCGATTAAGGTTCAATTGCGCATGATCTTCATGGATGTCTGCTGCGGTCCACCGACCCTCCAATCGTAGATTCCGCCATTGCGCCCCCCTCCTGTGGGGTATCGATCCAACACAGCTATTCGCTACGGTGTGCGCATTCCGATTTATTCGGTATTTGCGCAAACGGGGGAAGTGTATATGGAATCGTCTTTGCTATTTAGTGAGGTCCTTCCAGGCGGAGCAACCTGGTCGCACGTACTCAAGCGTGGAACAGCCCTTCGCATCACTGATACAGAAGGAGGCGCAAATGTCGCAGCCTACTTCCTTAATTTTGAAAACCCATCGGAACGATTCAATCTTCCTGATACGCTGAAAGCCCAGCACACCGCCCGACTGACTGCAGGCCATGTGCTCTTTTCGGATATGGGACGCGTACTTTGCTCGATCACCAAAGATACCGTCGGTTGGCACGACCCTATTGCTGGCATCTCCAATTCCTCTTTGATCGAAAGAAAGTACGGCAAGACAACATATCAGCAGTCGCGCAACGAATGGTATCAAAACGCGCGCGATGGGTTCCTTATAGAACTTGGCAAGTACGGCATGGGGCCACGTGATCTGCACGCCACCGTCAATTTTTTCAGTAAAGTCGTGGTCGACGACCTTGGCAACATTCAGTATGTCGCCAACAACTCTGCCAAGGGAAGTTACATCGAATTGCGCTCGGAGATGAACGTTCTTGTCCTTCTCAATTCGTCTCCGCATCCTCTTGATACTTCGTCCAGCTATGCTCCAAAGCCCGTGGAGTTGAGCATCAGCCGCGTCCCCACTCCCATGCGGAACGATCCCTGTCGCATTCTGTGTCCTGAGAACACTCGTGGCTTCGTCCTGACCGAACTATACTTTCTGTAATTTTTGCGAGGAAGATTTGCATACTACAAATCTCAAGCCTAGCTCCCTCATGCCAGAGGCGGCGCTGCACAGTTTTGTCGTGGAGGCCGGTGATCCCTTCGTCTTTGAAATTGCCCAAGGCCAGTATGTGCGTATCGTCGATCTCGAGGGCAATCAGGCCGTGGATACGATTTTCTACAATGCTCAAGATTACTCTGACCGTTACAGCGCCCAGGACACCATTCGGGAGCAGGGCAATATCTATCTCACTACCGGGACCGCGTTGCTTTCAACCAACGGCCGTGTGCTGCTTACTATTACCTCCGATACCTGCGGCCGTCACGACACCCTCGGAGGAGCCTGCGCAACGGAGAGCAACATGGTCCGTTACGATCTTGCCAAGGGACACATGCACGCGTGCCGCAACAGTTTCCTGAAAGGCCTGCAGTTCTGGAACCATGGCATGGACAAGCGCGATATCGCCAGCAACATCAACTTCTTTATGAATGTCCCCGTGACTCCCGACGGCAAGCTCACCTTCGAGGATGGAGTTTCCGATGCCGACAAGTATGTCGAGCTTCGCGCCGAGATGGATGTCCTCATGGTCATCAGCAACTGTCCGCAACTCAATAATCCTTGCAACGGTTACAATCCGACTCCAATACAAATCCTCATCTGGGATAAAAATGTTTGATAAAGTGCTGATCGCCAATCGTGGCGCTATCGCCTGCAGGATACTACGCACACTGAAAAAGATGGGGATCGCCTCAGTTAGCGTCTACTCCGAGGTTGATGCCAATTCGCGTCACGTGCTGGACGCCGACGAAGCATATTGCATTGGTCCCGCGCCAGCCGCACAAAGCTATCTCTCCATCGATACTATCCTCAAAGTAGCCAAGGCATCCGGCGCCAAGGCCATCCATCCCGGCTACGGATTCCTCAGTGAGAACATTGAATTCGCGCGCGCCTGCGCCAGTTCAGGCATCGTCTTCATCGGCCCTGGCATCGACCACATGAATGCCTTCGCCCTCAAGCACACCGCGCGGCAAATAGCTGTCAATTGCGGCGTTCCCCTTCTCCCTGGAACAGGTTTGCTTGCTGACAAAGAAGACGCCCTGGCTTCTGCCGAAAAGCTGGGCTATCCAGTCATGCTGAAGAGCTCCGCAGGTGGAGGCGGCATCGGGATGCGCGTCTGCTTCGAGGCTCAGCAGCTTGCAGACGCGTATGACTCTGTCGTTCGCTTGAGCCGCAACAGCTTTGGCGACGGCAGTGTCTACCTTGAAAAGTTCATCGCCAATGCGAAGCATGTTGAAGTGCAGATCTTCGGCGATAACCGGGGAGGAATACTCACCCTTGGAGCCCGAGATTGCTCCGCTCAGCGCCGTCATCAAAAGGTCATTGAAGAAACACCAGTGCCCGGTCTCGCGCCTGCCGTACAAGAGCAGCTCTTCGCATCGGCGCGACTGTTGGGGCAGTCCGTCAACTACCGCTCGGCGGGTACCGTCGAGTTCCTCTTCGATGTCGACTCCAATGAGTTCTACTTTCTCGAAGTAAACACCCGCCTCCAGGTCGAGCACGGAGTCACCGAGCAGGTAACAGGCCTCGATCTCGTCGAAATGATGATCCTGGAATCTGCCAATGAACTTCCTCCGCTAACCTCTCTTGATCGTAGTCCTCAAGGCAACTCCATCGAAGCCCGCATCTATGCGGAAGATCCGGCCAAAGGTTTCCAGCCTGCGCCCGGCAAGCTATCCGAAGTCATCTTTCCAAACTCCGAGTTGGCTCGCACCGAAACATGGGTGGAGTGCGGCACTGATGTTACTCCCTATTACGATCCGATGATCGCCAAGATCATTGTCACCGGTGCTGATCGCGCCGAAGCAGTCCTCAAGATGATGGCGGCACTCGACACCTGCTCTCTGCTCGGAACAGAAACAAATCTCCGCTATCTTAAGGCCGTTGTATCTTCGCCGGCATTCATCGCCGGTGAGATCACTACTTCCTCGCTAAGCAGTTTCAACGTCGCCCGCCACGCTTTCGAAGTAATCGAACCTGGAACTCAGACCACGATCCAGGACTATCCCGGTCGCTTGGGATATTGGCATGTCGGCGTACCGCCATCAGGTCCCATGGACTCCTTTGCCATGCGTGTTGCGAACCGGCTCGTCGGCAATGAAGATCACGCCCCAGCGCTCGAAATGACCGGCATCGGCGCCAAAGTTAGCTTCAATGCCGATGGGTTCATCGCCATCTGTGGCGCCGACATGAGCGCCAAGGTCAATCAAGTCCCTGTCCCGTTGTGGACCTCTATGGCGGTTGCGGCCGGCGACACATTGCAATTTTCAGCTGTCAATGGCCACGGCTCTCGAACCTATCTTGCAATCCATGGCGGCTTTGAGGCTTCTGGGTTCCTGGGCAGTGCCAGCACCTTCATGCTCGGCCGCTTCGGAGGCCACGCCGGACGTGCCTTGCGCGCCGGCGATGTCATCCACTTCAAACCGCCGAGCTTCGACCAACCGACAAAATCTCTCTCTGCCGAAGCGATCCCGCGATACGATCGTCACTGGGATATCGCAGTCCTGTACGGCCCGCATGGCGCTCCGGAATTTTTCACTGAAGCAGACATCGAGATGATCTTCTCGACCGATTGGCGCGTTCACTATCAATCGGATCGTACAGGTGTTCGACTCATCGGCCCCAAGCCGGAATGGGCCCGCAAAGACGGTGGCGAAGCCGGCCTGCATCCATCCAACATCCACGACAACGCTTACGCAATCGGCGCCATAGACTTCACCGGAGACATGCCCATCCTCCTCGGTCCCGACGGCCCCAGTCTCGGAGGATTTGTCTGTCCCGCTGTTGTCGTCTCAGCCGAGTTATGGAAGTTGGGTCAACTCAAGGCCGGAGACACCATTCGCTTTCATCGTGTTAGCGAAGAGCAGGCTCGTCAACTTGAAGCTAACATCGAACATACGATCAAGAACCTGGCTGGATCACCGTCATTCTTGCCCGAGAACTCCAGCGACGAAGAAGCAATCCTTCAGACATCCAACGTACGCAGGCCATCAACCGCCTATCGTGCCGATGGGGACAAGTATCTTCTCATCGAATACGGCGATAAGGTTCTCGACCTGGCCTTGAGATTCCGCGTGCATCTTCTTGAACAGAAGCTTCGCGCACTCCAACTCAACGGAATCATCGACATTACCCCCGGCGTGCGTTCCCTGCAGGTTCACTACGACAATCGCAAACTGCCGCGCGTCGCGCTTCTCGAAGCGATCGATTCCATCGACAGAGAGCTGCCCGAGGACCCCAATGTAACCGTGCCTTCTCGTACCGTCTACATGCCACTCTCGTGGAATGATCCCGCGACACAATTGGCTCAATCGAAGTACATGAATTCGGTCCGTCCCGATGCTCCATGGTGCCCCGATAACATCGAATTCATTCGCCGTATCAATGGGCTGAACTCTGTCGATGATGTGTACAACATCGTGCATGCAGCCAGCTATCTTGTTCTCGGCCTCGGCGACGTTTATCTCGGCGCTCCTGTCGCCACACCCACCGATCCCCGGCATCGCCTTATCACCACCAAGTACAATCCTGCTCGAACTTGGACCCCGGAAAACGCCGTCGGCATCGGTGGCGCCTATATGTGTGTTTATGGCATGGAAGGTCCCGGCGGCTATCAACTCGTGGGCCGCACCGTGCAGGTGTGGAATACTTATCGCACTACAAAGACATTCCCGCCTGGCACTCCGTGGGCACTGCGATTCTTCGATCAGATTCGCTTTTATCCTGTCTCCGGCGAGGAACTTCTCGACCTGCGCAGCCGCATTCTCCACGGCGGATTCGACCTCAGGACCGAAGAGAATAGCTTCAATTTGCACAGGTATCAAGCTTTCCTGCATTCCATCGCAGAGGAAGCTGACGCTTTCCGATCCACCCAGCGCGAAGCCTTTCACGCAGAGAGAGAACGTTGGAGAGTCAATGGCCTACTTGAAGTCAACACTCCTCCCGAGACGCCGGATCTTGCTGCTTCAAATGGCCACGTGCCAGATGGCGCCGAAGCAATTAACTCGCCTATGACAGCCAGCGTTTTCCAGATAGCAGTCGAGCTCGGTCAGCACGTTGTCGCGGGAGCTAAGCTTGTCGTCCTCGAAGCTATGAAGGCAGAAATCGTCATCCCGTCCTCATCGACCGGAGTTGTGGAAGAAATTCGTTGCGCGCCCGGAAAGCTTGTCAATGCTGGACAAACGTTAGTCGTTGTGCGACCCGATTAATCGCAGGAGGCCAGTCGCTGTGGACATTACTTCACTTGATCTTTCTTATAAGAATAAGATTACTTCACCTACCAGAGTCGTTCGCGAGATTTACTCGCAGATACGCGCCGAGGGAAAAAGTCCCATTTGGATTACACTCGTCGATGAAGAGCACAACCTGGCGCGAGCAAGAGAACTCGAAAATCAAAGTGATTTAGCCAAACTCCCGCTCTTCGGTATTCCATTCGCAGTCAAAGATAACTTTGATGTCGCGGGCCTTCCCACCACGGCCGCATGCCCCGCCTACTCGCGAATCGCTAACGAAATGGCCGCGGCCGTGCAGCGACTTCTCGATGCCGGTGCCATCCTGATCGGAAAGACCAACATGGACCAATTTGCCACCGGCCTCGTCGGAACCCGAACTCCCTGCGGCATCTGCTCCAGCGTCTTTGACGAACAGTTTATCTCCGGAGGCTCGAGCTCCGGCTCAGCGGTAGCTGTTGCCAAAGGTCTTGTCAGCTTTTCTTTAGGCACGGATACTGCAGGCTCTGGCCGTGTGCCGGCAGCATTCAATCAGTTGGTCGGCATGAAGCCCACACGAGGACTCGTCAGCACCACAGGTCTTCTGCCCGCTTGTCGCACTCTGGATTGCGTCTCCGTCTTCGCGGAGACTTGTGCCGATGCCGCTCGCGTTCTGAGTATCATCGCCAACTTCGACGCCAGCGATCCATATTCCCGCAAAGCGAACCCCGGCGAAGGCGCCACTCCCTGGGTCGCTTCCAGATTCAGATTCGGCGTTCCGACGGAAGACACATTGGAGTTCTTCGGGGATCAACAAGCGCGGGCAAGTTATGACAAGGCAATCGAAGCGATGACGCGCCTGGGTGGCGAATTGGTGCGCTTCAACTACGAGCCATTCCGCTCCGCCGCCAATCTTCTCTACAGTGGGCCATGGGTCGCCGAACGACTTGCCGCGCTTCACGATTTCGCGTTCGAGCACGCCGATGCAATGGACCCCACGGTCGCAAAGATTGTTAGCGGAGCGCAACGATTCAGCGCGGTCGATGCCTTCCTCGCGGAATACAGATTGCGTGAACTGCGCAGAAGCACCGAAGCCATCTTCGACTCGGTAGATATACTGCTCTTGCCCACGACTCCAACGATTTATACGATCGCGGAAGTTCAGGCGGCTCCGATCGAATTGAACACCAACCTCGGCTACTATACCAACTTCGTCAATCTGCTCGACCTGGCCGCCGTAGCAATTCCTTCAAGCTTACGAGAAGACGGTCTGCCCTTCGGAGTATCGCTGATCGGTCGCGCATTCACCGACAACGGATTGCTCGCTATTGCCGATAAACTGCATCGCGAACAAGTCCTGACTATCGGTGGCTCGGAACGTCTTCTTGCCCAGACGCCCGCCATATCAGCCAGCCCTGCGCCGAATGCCTGCATCCTCTTGGCAGTTGTGGGAGCGCATCTCTCAGGTCAGCCATTAAACTGGCAACTTACAACCCGCAAAGCGCGCTTCGTTCGCACCGTCCGCACACTTCCCAGCTATCAACTCTATGTGCTGCCAAACTCCACGCCTGCAAAACCAGGGCTCGTTTATGCGCCCGGTTTCGCCGGTTTCGGCATCGAACTCGAAGTATGGGCAATGCCCGAAGATACAGTCGGCACATTCCTCAATGGGATTCCTGCACCTTTGTCTCTAGGCACCGTTCATCTCGAAGATGACACGAGCGTGAAAGGCTTCCTCTGCGAACCATCCGGAATCGTAGGCGCCGAGGAGATTACACATCTCGGTGGCTGGCGCGCCTATCTTGAAGGCAAAAGGTAGCGGCCAGCTTCGTCTCAATCATGTAAGCATGGATGCACAAGAGTGGCAATCATTCGCCGTCATCATCGTTGTCATCCGATGCCTGCTTGCTCTCCTTGGGCGCCGAGTCCTTCTTCTTAAAAGTACCGTCCAGCACCTGCTCCAACTTGACGCGAAACTCCGGATCAGCGGGATCACTATCAGTTTCAAAGCGAAGAACCGGTTGTCCCTGTCTATCCACAAGAAACTTCGTAAAGTTCCAATGGACTTCTCCGCCACCTGTGCCTTCCTTAGCGTCCGTCAGAAAATGGATCAGAGGAATGCAGTCCTTGCCGCGCAGTGAGGCCTTCGAAAAAATCTGGAAAACAACATGTTGATCATCGATGTAATAGTGCTGAATGGCTGTGTTGTCCACCAATTCCTGGGCTCCGAAATCGCTGGAAGGAATGCCGACGACAATCAGACCTTTGTCCGAGTAAGCCTTCTGAATCTCTCCGAGCGCGCTGATTTGATTTTTGTAAATAGACTTGCTCGCGATATTCACAATCAGCAGAACCTTCCCCTTATATGCGGATAGAGGCACTTCCTTGCCGTCCAAACCTACCAGGGAGTAATCGTAAACAGTCTTGTGCGCAGGCGGGGTGCTGCTCCATAACAATGTCCATTGAAGACAAAACAGAACCCCAAGCATGGTGCAATGCCTGATTCTCATGAATTCCTCTAATCGTATTCTTGCACTCGAAAAGAGCAACATGTAAGGGAAATCTTGCTGAATATGTGGCAATAACGGCGGTATTGCCCATATTTCTACGGCGCATAAATAAGGACAATGGCAGCCTATTCAAACGCGGGACGGCGGGCCAAACACGGCAAGCAGTTTCACTGCAACTTGATGCTGTGAAGCGGGCCCAAACGAGCATTCTTTCACCTGCTTTCATCCTGGATCTCTGCCATGACTGCCGGACAACAGTATCGGTTTGCATTGTACGGTGAATAGGAATAGTTTATGCTGATCCAAAGCCCGTTCCCTACAATCCTTCATTTCTGATTCTTAGGTGCAATACGCTGCGGGGTATCTCTAATATGGACTTTGAGCAACTCAAGACCTTCCAATTTGTGAGCCGTTTGAAGAGTTTCTCGAGAGCTGCCGACAACCTCGGAGTTACGCAGCCGGCCATCTCCGCTCAGATCCGCTCACTGGAAAATGAAGTAGGTGCACGATTATTCGATCGGGAGGGAGGCAAAGTTACCTTTACCGCGGCCGGTCGGCTGTTTGAGCCTTTTGCCGAACACTGCTTACAGTGCCACAGCCACATTCTCGCCGGGATCAGCGAGCTTTACCATTCTCCCCGAGGTGAAATTTCCGTCAGCACTAGCGAAGCAATCAGTTTGTATGTTCTCCCCTCGGTCTTTGCGCAGTTTAAGAAGCTGTATAGCCGGGTTCATCTCAGCATTGTCCGTTCCGAGCGCTCCCGCACATTGGAGTCTGTGTTCAGCCGCGAGGTTGACTTCGGCATCGTTTCTATGCCGGTCAAGGATAGCCGCCTGTTGATCCACAGCATCCACAAGGATGAGGTGGTTCTCGTAACTGCATTGACCCATCCTCTGGCGGAAAGAGACACGGTCAAGCTGGATGAAATCCTCCAGTATCCGTTGCTGATGATGAAGCACGGCAGGCAGCGGGAAAGGATCAACCATTTTTTTCAAAGTCGTGACGTACAGCCGCGCATCGCAATGGAGCTGGAATCAAGCGAGCTGCAGAAGCGCTTGATTGGGGCAGGGATCGGCATCGGATTTCTACCCCACACCAACGTGTGTGCCGACGAGGCAGCAGGCCTATTGAAGACGATGAGAGTGGAAGGCATGAGGATTCAACGCGAACTCGCGCTTGTTTTTCGCAAGGACAAGATGCTTACCCGAGCGGCCCACACGTTTCTTGAGGTCGCGACCAATGGTGTGCGATCGGTTCCCCCGGTAACAAAGATGAAGAGCCGGTTCGCATAGATCCCTTGGCGGAGCGATTGCGGTCTGAGATGCTTCATCGTATAGGTTCAGAACCAATTTGCGTCGAAATGCATTTCGCCCGTAGAGTAATTCTCAATCATGCGAAATCTATCTCACCTCGTCTTCGCTGTGTCTCAGCAACTCAGATCTATCAGCCGGTGCACTCTTGCCTTCGCGATATTTGTCTTCCCGTCATTGTCTTGCGTAGCGCAAGACAATGACGGCTTTCCCAAGAAGACCGGCGCGCTCGAGCCTGGCGTGCAGCACCCGATGAGCGAAATCGTCCCTGACGCGGTCTTTCTGGTCAGTGGTCACCCGGACTGGCTCGCCGTCACCGACGATGCCCTGTGGGTCACCAGTTCAAGCGTCAACCACGTCGTCCGGCTCAACGCCACCACCAACAAGCCTGACGCCATGATCACGCTGCAAAAGCCGTGTTCGGGCCTCGCCATTGGCTTTGGCAGTCTCTGGATCCCGAGTTGCGGCTCGCACAACCTCGTCCGTGCCGAACCCAAAACAGGCGCGATTCAAGCCACTATTCCAGCCGCCCCTGCGGACTCGGAGGGCGGCATCACCACCGGCGCCGGAAGCGTGTGGCTCGTAACTTCGGCTGCTGGCGAACTGGACCGGGTTGACCCGGCAACCAATGCAGTTGTGGCACGAATCACCATCCCCAAAGGCTCATTTAACCCTATTTTTGCAGGCGATTCCGTATGGATCGCAAGCAATGAAGGTAATTCGCTTGTGCGTGTTGACCCAGCAACCAACAAGGTCATTGGCATCACACCGATCGGCCCGAAGCCTCGTTTTCTCACTGTAGGTGAAGGATCAGTTTGGGTTCTTAATCAAGGCGACGGCACCGTCTCCCGCGTCGATGAGGCGACCGGCAAGCTGCTTGCAACCATCCCCGTCGGCATTCCCGGCCTCGGGGGAGAAATTGCCTACGGTGGTGGATCAGTGTGGGCCACCGTCTTCGGTTATCCCATCACCCGCATCGATCCCGCGAAAAATAAGGTCGTCCAACAGTGGGTAGGGCGAGGGGGTGACAGCATCCGCTACGCTCACGGTTCGGTCTGGCTTACCTTCCTGACCGGAGCCAAGGTTTGGCGACTGCGAGTGCCTGCAGCCTGAGGTAGTGCTCCGATTCCTGCCCCAGGCACAGCCCTCGTCCTTAGTACGAAACACACGACATAGCTATATGCGCGCACGCTCTTGCAATGGCATTCATACCCGCCAATTCCTATTGCGGCGCGCACGAAATCAGCATTAAACGTGGCGACAGCCTATCAATTCGATTTGCTTTTATGGCCATCATAAATGAAATCTATATATATCCTCTTTTCATAAGAGGTTGCGATACCTTACTCGTATGCATAATCGCAATCATGAGAGAACTATTTCTAGTATCCTCGATTATTTTCAAAATCTTTGGATTGCGAAGGCCATCAGAGCCTTTCGAATATTGCCCGATGCAATCCTGACGAGGCCAACTGCCCCAGCTCTGGCCCCGATTCTCGCGTTGCTTCTCTCGGTGGGTTTCTTCTCCGCCACTCCCGCCCACGCTGCCGCTCCCACATTCACCGTTGGCTGGTCGGTTTATGCCGGTTGGAACCCCTACTTCTACATGGCTAAGTCGGGCATCCTCAAGCGTTGGGCAGATAAATATGGCGTTGTCATTAAGGTACAGCGCTTCGATTATGCCGCATCTCTCGATGCATTCGTAGGCAAGAACATCGACGCCTGCACCATGACCAACATGGAAGCGCTCGACATGCCCGCAGCCGCTGGCGTCGACTCCACCGCGCTCATCGTCGGCGATTACTCCAACGGCAACGATGCCGTCCTCGCCCGCAACAACCTCACCCTTGCGCAACTTCCCGGCAAGCGAATCATGCTCGTGCAAAAGACCGTATCAGAATACCTGCTCGAGCGCGCCATGGACCTCAATGGCCTCAGCTCCCAGATTCCGCAGTTGCGCCTCATGAACACCAGCGACTCCGACCTCGTTGGCGCCTTTCTCGGCAATCAGGGAAATCAAGTCGCCGTTACATGGAAGCCCCTTGTTTCACAGATCCTCGCCCAGGGAGGCAACGTTAAGCCTCTCTTTGATTCTTCAAGGATCCCAGGCGAAATCCTCGATCTCCTTGTCGTCCGAACCGACATTCTCAGTCGTCCCGATGGGTCAGGCGCGCGTTTCGCCAAGGCCATCACCGGAGCATGGTATGAAACCTTGGCACAGCTCGCCGCCGACGGTGCCGCTTCGCAAGCAGCCATTTCCGGTAGCGCCGCAGCCTCCGGAGACAGCGTAGCGTCCTATAAAGAACAGTTGCGAACCACCTACCTTTTCTCTACCCCCAAGTCCGCGGTCGATTTTTCGGAAAGCCCTACGCTCAAGCAGAAGATGGATCTCGTTCGCCAGTTCTGCTTTCGTCACCAGTTGCTCGGCCAAAACATCGCCTCCGTCAATGATGTAGCCATTCGCTATCCAGACGGCTCCGTGCAAGGCAAGAGCGACCGCGTCCGCCTCCGCATGGATTCGACATACATGCGCATGGCAGAACAGGGGAAGCTGTAAGCTATGTCGACCATCCCTGTCATCGGCCACATCGTGGACATCCAGGGCCGCCCACGCAGATTGTGGACGCAATCGCTCTCCTGGGTCTTGTTCCTTGTCGGCATCTTCACTTACACACACTTCTCAGTCATCCGCCACAAGGAAAACCCAGAAGATCGCGTCATTCCCTCCGGCGCACAGCTTTGGCAGGGAATCCAGGCCTCCGTCCTCGAACCTGCTGAAGAAGATGACGCCCTCGACCCCAGCGCAACCACGTATCAACGCATCACCCACAGCATGCTGTGGAAAGATACTATCTCCAGTTCCCGCCGCTTCTTCATCGCCATCGCTTTGCTGGTCCCGGCAATCCTCATCGGCCTCCATATGGCTGTTTTTCCCTACGCTGAAGCCTTCTTTCTGCGCTTCGTCCTCTTTTTCGACAAGATAGTCGCACTCTCGTTGCTGCCCATTCTTTTCATCGTTTTCGGCATCGACGAGTGGTCCAAGATCATGCTCATGGTCATCGGCGTAGGACCTACGCTCATGCTCGACACCTACAACATCGCCAAATCCGTTCCGCGTGAGCAGGCAGTCAAAGCATTCACCCTCAAGTCCTCCAATCTCGACGTCGCCTATCGTGTCATCCTCAAGCAGATCCTGCCGCAGGTCATCAACAGCGTTCGTTTGAACCTCAAGCCCCTCGCGCTCTTTCTCTTTGCAGGCGAGATGATTGCCTCCACCGACGGCCTCGCCTATCGCATCGCTATCATGCGTCGTCACATGGGCATGGATATCATCATCCCCTATCTGCTCTGGGTCGCAGTCCTCCTCTTCGGCATGGATGTCTTGCTCCGCGTCGCCAATCGGAGGCTACATCCATGGTGCTAGCCGCCAAAGTCCTGGTGAAGGAGATACGCATGGAGAAGCAGTCGGCGCCGGTCGAGATTGCCCTTCGCGATGTCTCAGTCTCATACCCGGTCGCCTCCAGCGGCCGCAAGACTGTCCTCTCCAAACTGAATCTCGACATCTTCGCCGGCGAATTCGTCGCCGTCCTTGGTGAAACCGGCTGCGGCAAAAGCACACTGCTTCGCCTTGTCCTCGGCCAGGAATTTCCCACCAGCGGCTCCATCGTTGTCGATGGCAAGCAGGTCACGCGGATCGATTCCCGCTGCGGCTACGTCCCCCAGAAATACTCGCTTTTCCCCGATCGCACCATGATGCAAAACGTCATGTATGGTCCTGAGAACGCCTTCTGCGGCTGGTTAGGTCGCTTGCTCCCGTCCTTCTGGAAATTTCGCCGAAACCTGCGCCTGGAGGCCGAAGCCCAACTCCTGCGCATGGGCCTGCACGCAGCCGACTTCAATAAGTACCCCCATCAGCTATCGGGAGGTATGCAGCAGCGCGTGGCCATCGCTCAAGCCCTCATGATGAAGCCACCGGTCCTGCTTATGGATGAAGCCTTCAGCGCTCTTGATCCCTCAACTCGTGCCAGTCTTCAGCAACAACTGCGCGAGATCTGGCAGGAAACCCGGCCTACCGTACTCTTTGTAACGCACAATACCTCGGAAGCACTACTTCTTGGTACGCGTCTGGTTGTCCTCGGAGCTCATCGCGACAATTGTCAGGAAGGCAACGTGATTCTTGATATGCCATTGCCCCAATCCAGTGATCCAATCGCGATCAGGAAGCAGAGCTCCGAATTCCAGGATCTACGCGAATTCGTCAAGGCTCAGGCCTATGGTTCCTCCTCCCGGCAAGACGAATTGCAACCTCTCCACGAAGCTTTGCTACGCGGAGATTCGCTATGAGGCTTGCAATCAATTCAGGCCGAACCCCCATCCTGTTCGCCACAACGGCGGTCTTAATCACCGCTTCCGTCACGGTATCCGTCACCGACCCGGTTCGTGCTCAGCAGGCCGCATCGCCCGCGCCCGGTACGCCTGAGTTCTTCACTCAGCGCGTCGAGCCCATTCTCGACGACAACTGCTACTCCTGCCACCAGGAATCTCAATCCGGCGGCCTTCGTCTCGATAGCTACGGCGCCATTCTCAAAGGCGGCGGCCGCGGCCCCGCCATCATCCCCGGCGACCCCGAAACCAGTATCCTCATCAACGCCATCCGCCGAACAGGTAAGCTGAAGATGCCGCCCAAGCACTCCCTTGAGCAGTCCGAAATCAATACACTCGTCGAATGGGTCAAAGCAGGAGCCAAAGGCACATCCGCATCAACAGATACTGTGGCCAAAGCTGATTCCGCGCCTATGACACCGGTTGTCGCGCCGGTCGCACAGTCCCAGCCCGCAGTTGTCAACACCTCTGTAACCATCTCTGCGCCCCACCCGCAGGGCGCTTTGTCCGACGCAGACTTTTTCGAAAACAACATCCGGCCCATCCTCGCGAATAACTGCTTGAGCTGCCACGGCGACGCCACTTCCGGCGGTCTCAAGCTCGACTCCCGCGAAGCTCTTCTCAAGGGTGGCGGCCGCGGCCCGGCTATCGTTCCAGGCGACCCCGACAAGAGCCTCATCATCACCGCCGTCCACCAGACCACGGCCCTCAAAATGCCCAAAGGCGGCAAGCTCACCCCGCAGGAAGTCGCCGACCTCACCGAATGGGTCAAGCACGGTGCAGTCTGGCCCAAGAGCGCGCCTGGCACCGTCTTCTCCGCCTCTGTCAAAACCGGCATCATCACTGACAAGCAGCGCGCCTTCTGGTCCTTCCAGCCGCTCAAACCCGTTCCCGTTCCCGAGTCCAAAAACGCCAAATGGGCCAGGACCCCGATTGACAAGTTCGTTCTCGCCAAGATGCTCGACGCTGGCATCAAGCCCTCCGCGCAGGCAGATCGGCGCACGCTCATTCGCCGCGCAACCTACGACCTCACCGGCTTGCCGCCGACCCCCGAAGAAGTCGAAGCCTTTGAAAATGACAAGTCTCCCAAGGCCTGGGAGAACCTCGTCGACCGCCTCTTGGCCTCGCCCAAATACGGCGAGCGCTGGGGACGCCACTGGCTCGACGTCGCCCGCTACGCTGAAGACGACGTACGAGGACTCGATCCCAAGGGACGCGGCTACATGCCCTTCAACGGCGCCTATCGCTATCGCGACTGGGTCATCAAGTCCTTCAATCAGGACATGCCTTTCGACGAGTTTCTCCGACTCCAGATCGCCGGCGACAAGATCCCTGCAAAGACCAAACAGGATCAGGAAGACTACCTCACCGCGACAAGCTTTCTAGGCGCCGGGCCCTGGGTCTGGGACCAGGCCGAGCCAATCCAGGGCCGCGCTGATGAGCGCAACGAACGCGTCGATGCTGTTACTCGCGGCACCCTGGGCTTGACTGTCGCCTGCGCCCGCTGCCACAACCATAAATACGACCCGATTACGCAGAAAGACTACTACGCGATGATCGGCATCTTCGCTAACTCCACCTATAAGGAATACTCGACCGTCTCAGAGTCACAGGCCGCTGCCTACGAAAGTAACCTGGCTAAACTCGAAAAGCTTCAGATCGATTACCAGGAGTACACCCGCACCGAAACCCGCCAGTTCGCCGATGCTCTCGCCAATCAATCCGCGAGCTATATGGTTGCCGCGTGGAACGTCCTCGGCAAGCCCAAGGCCACGGTCGAAGAAGCCGCTTCCAAGGCCAAGCTCGATTCCGAAGTTCTGCGCCGCTGGGTCGATTACCTCACCCCGGGCAAGCAGGTTCAATACGACTATCTCAAGGACTGGCAGGCAATGCTCGCCGCCGACGGCGGCACCGAAGACGAAGCCAAAGCCCTCGCCGAGAGCTTCCAGCGCCTCGTCCTCCGCGTTCGGCAGCACGATCGCGAAGTTGAAGAGCAGAACGAGATCGTCCGCGACAAGAACGACGTTCCCCGACATCGTGTTCACGACGCCAAGCCTAGCGAATTCGAAACCGATGATCAGTTCTGCCCTGGTTGTGCCCTCGAACTTAAGACCATTCCCATCGACGAGGCCAAACTCTACAGCGACCTCTTCGTCACTCGCTCCGGCGACCAGGAAACCAAATTCGTTCCCGGCATCCTCGTTTTCACAGGTTGGGATCTGGCCAGCCGCCTCGGGCCCATCCGGCAGGCCTACATCGAAGCCCAGCAAAAAGAGATCGCAGATCTCAAAAAGAAGGTTGGCCCCGAAAACTATCCCTACGTTCATGGCATGGCCGACAAGCCGCTGATTCAGGACGTAAAGCTCAACGTGCGCGGCAATCCCCACTCCCTTGGGGACACTGTCCCACGCCGCTTCCTCACCGTCCTCGCCGCCAGGGACACCAAGCCCTACTCAAATGGAAGCGGACGTCTCGAACTGGCTAATGACATAGCCTCCAGCCCGCTTGCTATGCGGGTTATCGTTAACCGTATCTGGAAATGGCACTTCGGCTCCGGCATCGTAAACACTCCTGATAACTTCGGCTACGTCGGCGAAGAGCCAACTGACCCCGAGCTCCTCGAATTCCTAGCCCATGAATTTGTCGCAAACGGCCGCTCCATCAAGAAACTTCAGCGCGAGATCATGCTCTCTGCGGTCTATCAGACCTCTGTCGCCGAATCCGCCGAAGCCCACGAGAAAGACGGCGCTAACCGCCTCTACTCCCACTTCAATCGCCAGCGTCTCGATGCCGAAGAGATCCGCGACACCATGCTCTTTGTCTCCGGGGACCTGGATACCAAGAAGACCTCCGGTCCCTCATCCGACTTCTCCGAAGATAACTCTGAGCCCACCGTCTTCTGCAAAGTCAGCCGTTATCGCCTTAACAACTATCTCCAGATCTTCGATTTCCCGAATCCTAACTTCACCTCAGAGCAGCGCTTCTCCAGCAACGTCCCGCTGCAGCAGCTCTACTTCATGAATAATCTCTTCGTCTATAAACAGGCTGGAATTCTAGCCGAACGCGTCCACTCCGAGGCCACAGACAAAGACCGCATCGTCAAGCTCTATCAGTTCGTCTTCCAGCGCAAGCCGAGTGACGAAGAGCTTGAACTCGGCCTCAAGTTTCTCAGCACTACTCCTGAAAGAGCCGGTTATGCCGTTGCGGGAGAGCCAATCACCGCATGGCGTCAGTACGCGCGCATCATGCTCAGCTCCAACGAATTTCAATTCCTCGACTGATTCGAACATTAGCGAAGTCACAACCTACCGCCGGATGGAGAATTGAATGTTCCATAAGCCCGCCTCTCAGCCGATCACCCGCCGTGAAGCTCTCTGCAAGATGGGCGCGGGCTTCGGTATGCTCTCACTCGCTAGCTTGCTCGGCGACACTATTGCCCGTGCCGATGCGCCAACAAACAAGGCCTCCTGGATGATTGATGAGCCCGGCTTCAAGCCTCGCGCCAAGCACGTCATCTTCCTCTTCATGAATGGTGGTCTCTCGCAGATTGACAGCTTCGATCACAAGCCTGCTCTCGAAAAGTATCACGGTCAGCCCATGCCCGGTGGCGATCTTGCCCACGAACGTAAGACCGGTTCCATCATGAAGTCGCCTTTCACCTTCAAGCGGTACGGGCAATCGGGCAAGGAAGTCAGCGAGATTTTCCCCCATCTCGGCGAATGCGTCGATGATATGTGCTTCGTTAACTCCGTGTTTACTGAGATTCCCAATCACGAGCCGGCCCTGCTTATGATGAATACCGGCGCAAACTTTGCCGGCCGCCCCTCGATGGGCTCGTGGATGACCTACGGTCTCGGCACGGAAAACAAGAACCTTCCCGGCTTCGTCGTCCTCTGCCCCGAAGTTCCAACCACCGTCGGTCCGCCGCTCTGGGGTTCCGCATTCCTATCCGCCGTCCATCAGGGCACATACGTCTCCGACAAGGTCGAGAAGACCGAATTTGATCCCCAAAAGCTTATCGCCAACATCCACAACGAAGGCTTCGATCTCAAGCAGCAGCGCAAGGAACTCGACCTCCTCGAACAACTCGATCAGCTCAACATGAGGACCGCTCCAGGCGCAGCGCACGATGGCCAGCTCGAAGCCACCATTGGCGCCATGGAAACCGCATACCGCATGCAGACCGAAGCTCCCAATGTCTTCGATGTCCGCAAGGAAAGCGACGCTGTCCTCAAGATGTACGGTGAAGGAAGCACCGCACGCGGATGTCTCACCGCAGCCCGCTTGATCGAAAAAGGTGTCCGCGTTGTCCAGATCTATTACGCAAAAGGCGATCCCTGGGATCATCACTTCGACATCGAAATGCATCGCAAGACCGCCAAGGACTCCGACCAGCCCTTCGCCGCATTAATCAAGGACCTCAAGGCCCGCGGCCTATTCGACGATACGATCATTGTTGCCGGCTCCGAATTTGGCCGCACTCCGGTCGTCGAAATGGGCAGCGGGTTCATGGGCGGCCAAACCCACAATGGCCGCGATCACAACCCACACGGATTCACCATGTGGCTCGCCGGCGGCGGCATCAAGAAAGGCTTTACCTACGGAGCTACCGATGAATTCGGCTGGAAAGCCATCGATAAGCCTGTGCACGTTCACGACATCCACGCTACCATCCTTTATCTTCTCGGTATCGACCACACCAAGCTCACTTATCGCTACAGCGGCCGCGACTATCGCCTGACCGACGTCTCAGGCAACGTCATCCACGACATCATCGCCTGATTTATTCCAAAGCACGACCAGAGACGCTGCTCTCCATCGAAGAGAGCAGCGCGTTTCATCACCACACCTCTTTAATATCTCAGCACCCACAATCCAGAAAGGAACACATGAAGTTTCGGCTCATCATCCTGGCACTCATGTCCATTGTCGCCTTCAGCGCCAAGGCGCAATTCCCCGAACCCAACGGCGGCGATCTTGAGCGTGGAGTACTGCCAGAGAAGTGGATGACAGGCGGCCCCAAATGCATGGAGATACCCGAGTGGCAAGTCCACGAATATAATCCCGATCTCTACATCCTTCGCCAATCCGGCTGCACCGATGCGGAGATGCCGTTCCTCTTTCTTTTTTTCGGCAAGGACCGTGGCCTGCTTTGGGATACGGGCTCACGCAATGGCAATCTTGCGCCCGCCTTTCAGCGAGTCGTGCATAACTGGCTCGAGCGCAATCATCGCGCCAGCATCCCCGTCATTGTGACGCATTCACATTCGCACGACGACCACACCTGGGGTGACTCGGCCATCCAGGCCCTCAACGATCCCGCCATCCCGATCACCTTTATCCCTGCAAAGATTGCCGAGACGCAGGCATTCTTTCACATCGCCTCCTGGCCCAACGATCTTGGCGAAGTAGACCTCGGCAACCGCGTGCTCACCATCATTCCGATTCCCGGGCATGACATCGTGAGCATTGCACTCTACGATCGCCGCACCGGCATCCTGCTCACCGGCGACAGCCTTTATCCCGGCCGCCTTTACATCCGCGACTTCGCCGCGTTCAAGGCCAGCACCGAGCGCCTCATCAAATTCAGTGAAGGCAAACCCATAGCGCATATCCTTGGCAACCATATCGAGCAGTCCCGCACGCCCTTTCTCGACTTTCCGATTGGCTCCATCTACCACCCCGACGAGCATCCTCTCGATCTCACCTTCGGCACATTGCTCGAACTCGAAGATGGACTTAAATCAATGAGCATCGCTCCCCATCGATTAGCCACGCGCGACTTCACCATCTGGCCACTCTCGCCGAAAGATCACGGACTCGGCACAACGATGGAAGAAGTCTACAAGCATACCCAGGAAGAGCAACAGCGCGATAAGTGGAATCAGCCTAAGTAATCTGGCATCCACAAAATTAGTATCTCTCTCGCATCCCGCTCGGGATGCGAGAGATTCATTGTGTGCGGACACATTGCGTCTATATAAAGCGATCTTGTCCTGAAGATCGTAATTCTTTATCTCTATGGATTTCACGACGATAATATGTAAACCTCATCATAGGTTCATTCCATCTATTCCCCGTAACCCTTGACCGTCTTAGGACTATCGCAATAAGCGGAGCACTAACTTACTCCTGACGGCAGTCCTCATCCGAGGACCGGCCCGTGGTGTACGTGAAGACAGCCTGCTGAAGTTACAGGACAATAAGCCACGCGGCTTCTCAGCTTTCGAGATCAATGGTGCGAACTCATTCGCTCTTACAGCGCACCCCGTCTTTCTAACCTTTTTCCCGGAGAATGTGAATGCAGACTCGCCTCGTCAGATATGGCACCGCACTAATCGCAATCTCGTTGTTGGCCATTTTGTGTCCTTCGAGGATCTATCCACAGACCAACACCACCTCTTTGTCGGGTACTGTGACTGACGCCACGGGTGCGGTGATTTCCGAAGCCCTTGTTACGATCTCCAATCTGGCTTCCGGCAGTAAACAAACTAAGCAGTCGTCATCCAAAGGCGAGTTCTCCTTCGAACAAGTACAACCGGGTACATATGAAGTCCAGATCGTTGCCGCTGGTTTCGCCGAGCAGGATGAAAAGGTGGAACTGCTCGTATCCACTCCTGTTAGACTGCCCGTCAAGCTAGCCATCGGTGCCACCGAACAAACGGTCACGGTCGAAACCAACCTGGCTGAAGTCAACACCAGCGACGCCACGCTCGGAAAGGCCTTCAACAGCGCCCAGGTAGAGAACCTCCCATACCTCGCAAATAACGTTACGTACCTGCTCTCACTGCAGCCTGGAGTGCTCGCGCTCGACAGCGGGGCGCAAACTGGCGGATTGAACGAGGACCCTCGCACCGGCATCGTAAACGGAGCCCGCCAGGACCAAACCAACATCACCCTCGATGGCGTGGACAACAACGATCAGGTATTCGGCTACGCCTTCAACGGCGCACTACGCTCGACGCGCGATTCCGTCGAAGAGTTCCGCGTCACGACCACCAACGCCAACGCGGATGCCGGCCATTCTTCCGGAGCACAGGTTTCACTTGTCACCAAGAGCGGCACCAACGCCTACCATGGCAGCGCCTATGAGTATTACCGCGATCCCGGCACCACATCCAACAACTGGTTCAACAAGCAAGCCGAACTCAACTCGGGTGAGCCCAACATCGCCGCTAAGGTACTTGAACACACCTACGGTGCGTCCTTCGGTCTTCCCATCAAGAAAGATAAGCTCTTCTTCTTTGGCGCATACGAGGGATTCCGCCAGGCCAGCGATATTCTCGTCTCCCAGACCGTCCCCTCCGTCTTCGTCGCAGGCGGAAATGATATCGGCCTGATTACCGGCAATGTTACCTATCAGGCTTGCCCGACTTCAGCCACTTGTCAGAATGGAACTACATACAAGACCATTACTCCAGCCGAAATTGCAACGTTGGATGGCCGTGCATCAGACTCCGCCTGCGCTTCCACGTACTGCTATGCCCCGGCAACCAATGCCGCAGCTGTCGTCTACTTCAATACATTTCCCAAGGCAAACTCCAACGCTACCGGAGACGGATATAACACTGGAACTTATAACTTCACGTCACCCGCGCCGCTCGTTCAGATCACCAACATCGGTCGCCTCGACTACAACATCAACTCGCGCCAGACATTCTTCGCACGCGGGAATCTTCAAAACGATAACCAGGCAACCCCGCTCCAGTTTCCCGGATTGCCCGCACCCTCCAAGGTCTACGGGAACAACAAAGGCATCGCCGCAGGTCACGTCTGGTCCATTAACGACCACATGACCAACAATGCGCGCTATGGATTCACTCGTCTCGGCAATGCCTCGCGCGGAACCGCGGCATTCAACCAGCCGTATGTTTCTTTCGGCGCGTTCACAACCTTGACGGCCGAAACTACAACAAAGACTTTTGCCATTACCACCAACAACTTCTCAGATGACTTCACCGCCGTCAAGGGAAGACACACCCTCCAGTTCGGCACCAACATCTACTTAATCTCCAACGGCCAGTACTTCGATGCGCCACTGCTCTCCTATGCCAATGTAAGTCCAAACCTTCTCGCCACTGCTGCAATTGCCAACCAGGGCGGTAGCCTCGATCCGGGAGCATTCAATTGCGTTGATTGCAGTACAGTCTCCGCATCTTTCTCTAACTTCTATAATCAGGCCATCATCGCCAACGTCGGAGCGATCGAGACATCCCAGTCTGGAACAGAGTTCCGCGTACAGGGCAACAAGCTTGTGCCTCAAGCGGCCGGTGTGGTCCCGTCTCACACATTCCGCAACGTCGAGCAGGAATATTACTTCCAGGACCAATGGAAAGCTACCTCTCAGCTCACTCTAACATTCGGCCTGCGTTACGTTTATCTTGGGGTTCCCTATGAAAAGGATGGCCAGCAGATCGCGCCAACCATCCCGCTCAATACCTTCCTCGCCAATCGCGTCACAGCTGCCAATGAGGGCACCGGATACGACACCGATATTTCCTTCCGTGCCTCTGGCTCTCCCAACGGCCAGCCCAACTTCTGGACCGCACAGAAGCTAAACTTCGCTCCACGCTTCGCCTTTGCCTGGTCCACCAAAGACAACAAAACAGCTACCCACGGTGGCTTCTCGCTTGCCTATGATCATTTCGGCGAAGGCGTGATCGACTCTTACCAGTCCAATCCACAGTCGCTGCTGTCGCTCTCGCAGACCAACCTCAAGACCTTTACCGACATCAACTCAAATCCCCGCTTCACCGGCTTTAACAGCGTTCCATTGGTCGCCGGAGCCACCACTTCGCTGCAGCTTCCATTTACGCCCGCTGAAAGCCCGTTTACCTTCGACTACAGCATCAACGAAAAGCAGAAAACTCCCTACGCGGAAGCCTTCAATCTGTCCGTTCAACATGAATTCCCACGCAATATGACAGTCACCGCGTCCTACGTTGGACGCCTCGGTCGTCACCTGATCCAGAACCTTGACGTCGCCATGCCCACTAATCTCTACGATCCCGGAAGCAGCCAGTATTACTTCCAGGCTGCAACTGCGTACGACAAGATGGTGGACGCTGGTGTCGATCCTTCCACTGTTCCAGATACGGGTTACTTCCACAATGTCTTCCCCAATTTCACCTTCAATGGCTACAAGGGTGCCCAGGCCTACTACGCCTATTTCGCCAACAACCGTGGCAACGAAACCAATGCGCTCTTTGCCGCAGACACAGATTCGACCGCCTCGCCCGGTGGACAGAGCTTCCGCTTCTTCTATCCCCAGACATCCTCCATTTACGCTCAGTCCAGCACCGGGACCAGCAATTACAACGCTCTCCAGCTATCCATCCGCCAAGCCCTCAAGTCCGGCTTCGAATATGACGTGAATTACACATACGCCAAATCCATGGACGAGGGCTCCGATCCCGAGCGCAACGGCTCCTCTGGAAGTCCGGTCATCAACACCTTTTCGCCTCACCAGTGGTACGCCCCGTCCGACTTCGATGTCCGCCACAACATCACCGCCAACTACACCGCCCCACTTCCATTCGGCCACGGCGCTCAGTTCTTCAATAAGAGCAGGCTGCTCGGCTCAATCATCGGGGGCTTCCAATTGAATGGCCTTGTACACTACAGCACTGGCTTCCCCTTCAGCGCCGTTGCCGCAAGCAACTGGGGAACCAACTTCGCCTTCTCCAGCAATATGGTCGCCATCGGCAAAATCCCCACCGGCGGACACCACTACGATCCTCTCAACCAGGTCGAAACCGCGCTCAACGGCATCAGTTCCTCACAGGCGCATGCAAATCTACGCTTCGCCTACGTTGGCGAGAGTGGACAGCGTAACAACTATCGCGCTGACGGGTATTTTTCTCTCGACGACGGCCTGGCTAAGAACTTCCATGTCTTCCGCGAACAGCAACTGCGTCTGTCTGTGGAAGTCTTCAATGTTCTGAACACCAACCGCTTCAATTCCGAGGCGTCCGGCAACTCCTCAAATCCCCTGCAAACAGATGGCACCAGCGCCAACTTTGGCGTCTACATCGGCGGCGGAAGCGCGTTACTCTTGCAACCGCGTCAAATGCAGTTCTCAGCAAAATACGTCTTTTAGCTCCGATAGCAGAACCGAAATTTCCCAGCAGCCCAAAATGCCAGAGAGCATCGTGTCTCTGGCATTTTGCTTTGCGTTCAACGGCACGGAACGCCTGAGACGATCAATAGATACTTTACATTTTGGACCGAAGACATGGCTTCTAAGCCTTTTGCAGTGAGGGTGGCCCTGATTGCGTTTTTGGGTACGAATGCATCTGCCAAACGCGATACGTTATGCGATACGCTGGTTCTGATGCTTGCGTGATCTTACAAGGACTTAGGGGGCCATTCACACCGTGGAAGTTGCAGGTTCGAATCCTGCAGCGCCCACCATAAATCAAACAAAAAAAGGCTTAGCTTGACGATCAAATTTCACATTCCTTCAATACGGTACGCATACGGTAAGGTGCATTTCACGGCTTGCCGAAATGTCTTGTGCCGGGAGTGTCGTCCTCCCCTCACTCCGCAGAAGCAGCCCGTACGGTTGAAAGCCTGGACTGAGCACCCCACCCACCCAAATTTGAGATCCATGCGAGGCCGCACCCCCATCGCCGTCAATCTCGGTCAGAAGTGGTCGAATCTCTTCGTCGCCGGTTTGATACTGCTGGCCGCTCTGTCCGGCCAAGCGCAGGGGCTGCCGTCCACTGCCGGTGAGACCCTGAGCGGCAAGCGCATCGAGCTGTCTGACGCCATACGTGGCCACGCGGTTGTCCTGATTGCCTGCTTCAGCAGGGAAGCGGGCGATGGATGCGGCGCATGGGCTAAGGCCGTTCGCAGCGATCCGGCGCTTGCGGGAATCGCGGTCTATCAAGTGGCCATGCTGGAGCGGGCTCCAGGCTTTATGCGCGGCATGATCAAGAGCGGCATGCGGAAGGGAATCTCCGCAGCCGAGCAGGACAACTTCCTCGTGCTTACGCAGGACGACAAGCTCTGGCGCAGCTACTTCAGCGTGACCGCCGATAAAGATCCATACGTCGTTCTGCTGAATGCATCGGGACAAATCTGCTGGCATGGCCATGGTGCCGCCAAAGATCTGGAACCGCTGCTTCGTACCGCGCGGCCGTGAAAAATCGGCATCAGTCGAGGCGGAAGAGGGAACACGCATGCGGAGCCAGCTTCACCAGCACACGGCTCGTCGCGGGCAACTCTTTCTTATTCCAGACATCGTAGACGTGTTTCGGCTGTTGGACAGAAGACGTCGGCCAAGCCAGATCAAACTGCGTAGCGGCATCGCTAACGTTGAAGACCGCGACATACGCCTTTGGATGGCCGCCGCTCGTAGTCGCAGTCCAGATGCGCACGCCGGGTCCATGCGCGGGCGAGTCGCTGCTTCCTGCAATCGCCTGGTTCATCTCGGTCACGTCCTTGTTCGTAATCAGCGAGCGGGTGAAATCGTCGAGTTTGGTCAGGTTTGCGCCTAGAATCAATGGCGAACGCGAAATCGCCCATAGCGTAAATTCGGTTCGTTCCTCATCATGCGTCAGCCGCGACTCGCGCGGCTCGCCCCAACCAGGATGCGGCGTCAGTGAGCCAAAGGGAAGCATGTCGTCGTCCGGCCAGTTTCCTGGCTTAATGTACGGTTGCCAAGCCGCCAGGCGGTCGAAGGCCTGTAGTGTGCCCATGGGAAACTCGCTCTCGCCTGTCTTCCGTACATGGGACCAGACATCCCAGTGATCGTCGGAGGTGCGCCACATCTGCGCGTATTGACCGACCTCGGCTGCATGTTCGAGCTGCGTCGGTCCCGGCGAAAGACTCAGCACAATCGGCCTGCCCGTCTTCTTGATAGCCTCGGCGATCTGGCGAATCTCCGTTGGCTTGTACGGGTGGTCGGAGATGCAGTCGACCTTGAGGAAATCCACACCCCAGCTCGCGTACAGCGCAATCATCGAGTCATACCAGGCCTGCCCGGCGGCATTGTCGCGAATGCCGTAGTTATCCTCATTCCAGGGACAGACATCGCCAGTGTCGGCCGCATCTGCGGCGGTGAACTGCGAGTTGGCGATGGGCAGCTTTTCGCGCACACTTTGCCGAGGCACTCCGCGAATCAGGTGAATGCCGAACTTGAGTCCTTGCGCATGCACCCAGTCGGCCAGAGGCTTCAACCCGGCCCCGTTCGCCGCGTCGGGAAAGCGATTGAGAGCCGGAATCAGCCGCCCGTCGGCGTCGAGTTGAAACTTCTCCTTTTCGGGCGTGCCGCCAAAGGGGTCCGCCATGTACCACCCCTCGTCGATCACTGCATATTGCCAGCCAAACTGCCGGATTCCCGCGAGCACGGAGACATTGGCCTTAAAGTCGGTCTCATCGATCGTCAGCCCATAGGCATCCCAGCTGTTCCAGCCCATCGGCGGCGTAGGCGCCAGGGCCTGGCCATGCGCCATCGGCAACGCGGTGAAAGCGGCGGAAACAAGCAAGGCGATTCGAGGCAGATTCAGCAGGAATTTCAGGTCAAGTTTCAAGGCAGGTTTTTGAACAGAGCGCGGCATGTGAAAACGTATACCACAGCCGGCGCGGTTCGGACACTGAAAGCATCTGATCGCGTTTGGGAACGAACCCGGCCCGGCTGCTAATAATGCCCGACGCAACTGGACGCAGAAATCGTTCGGCCCGCCATACTGCCTGGAAAGCTTCAGCCGGATTGGCCTTTCCTTTATAATTAGGGCATTGGCACCACCAACGAGCCCGCCATTTCAACCTTAAATGCCAGAGTGGAGACGATGGTCGCATCTGACATCAAGCACGATACAGGCGGGGAAATCCCTGCCCCCGCACCGGTCCACAGCCGCTTTCGCCTCTTGTTCTATCTCGCACCACTGGTTCTGATTCCGATCCTGATTATTGTGTTCGCAATCCTCGTTGTGCCGAGCGAGAGGTTTGCCGCGCATTCGGGCGATCCGTTTCTGATGACCCTCGGCTATGGCGCACAACTTCGCAATGCCGATTGCCGCATCACGATTTACGGCGATTCCACGGCCATGATCGGCGTCAATCCGGAGTTGATACAACAGCGCACCGGGCTGAGCACCTGCAACATCGGCGAGACCGAGGGCATGACCATGATCAATGGCACCATGGTCCTGGACCAATTCCTCGAACACAATCCCGCGCCTCAGTTTCTCGTCTTCCTGTACGCGCCGGAAGACCTCGATCCGCAAAGTCAGCGCAGCAACACCCAGGTCTCCACCTTTGAAGCGGTGACGTATCGCTTTCGCCAACCAAACAAATTGTTGAGCATGGTTGCGCTGATGCGTCATCCCGAAGACTTCTTTTCCTGGGCTATTCATGGCGCGCGCTGGGCAATGGACAGTGTCGTCGCCAAGCCTCTTCCCCCGGAGACAAAACTTCTGCGATTCAAGACGCACGGCCAATCCGCATTGAAGGATCACACGATGACACCGGAATCCTGCGCGAATCTGCCGCGTTTGAGCCCGCCAAATCGGGCATGGGTGAGCGGTCTCCGCTCGAAGTATGCCGTCAACGGCACCACTGTGCTGGTCGACTCGATGCTCCTCTCCGAATGCGATCCCGGCCTGAAGTATTATCCGCGCGAACTCTCAGGCGTCATCGACAATCAGATCAGCGCGCTCCCTGTGCCCGACTTCTACAGCGGCGGTCGCCATGTGAATCCAATAGGCTCCGTGCCACTTTCAACCATGATTGCGGACCAGATCAACGAACGTCTGCAAGCCGCACAGACCAGAGGAGTCCGCTGAAACGATGCTGTTTTCCTCCGGTCCCTTCATCTTTCTCTTCCTGCCCATCAGCCTGATTGGATATCAGTTGTTGAGTTATGTTGGCCGGCGTGCTCTGCTGGTCTGGCTCGCGCTCACATCGCTATTCTTTTACGGCTATTGGAATCCCAAGTTCCTGCTGTTGCTGACAGCGTCCATCGCACTCAACTTCCTGTTCTCACTCGCCGTCGGGGATGAGAAGAAAAGCGAGCCTGCGCGTAGCCGATGGCTCTTCGCGGCCATCACTGCCAATCTGGTGCTCCTTGGCTGGTTCAAGTATCTCTTTCCGTTGCTGGGCTTCTTCCGTCAATATGGTCTGATTCAGCATGACTTCGGACAGGTCATCCTGCCGTTGGGCATCTCCTTCTTTACCTTCACGCAGATCGCCTACCTCATCGACCTGCGCCAGGGAGCGGCAAAGCAACAAGGACCACTGACTTATTCGGTCTTCGTAACCTTCTTTCCGCATCTGATCGCTGGCCCGATCATTCATCCGCGCGAGATCATGCCGCAGTTGGAAGAAGGCAGGATGAAGGGACTGCGGCTGGACGACGTTGCGCTGGGTCTCTCGTGGTTCGTCATGGGTCTGATCAAGAAAGTACTGGTGGCCGACCGCGTTGCACCGCTGGCCAACGCCTTGTATGCCCATCCAGCAAGCTTCGGGCTCGCTTCCACATGGCTCGCCTTGCTTTGCTATGCGATGCAGCTCTATTTCGATTTCTCAGGCTACTCCGATATGGCGCTGGGCCTGGCGCGCATGTTCTCAATCGAGTTCCCGCTCAACTTCGACTCGCCTTACAAGTCTTCCAGCGTCATCGTCTTCTGGACGCGCTGGCATATGACGCTGTCGCGCTATCTGGCCGAGTACCTCTATACACCCATTCTCCGCAGCGTAAACAGCCGCCGCATGGACAAGGGAAAGAAAGTCTCGCGCAAGGCGCAAGCCACTCTGGAAGGCTTCATTCCGATGGTCTTCTACCCCTTGATGGCGACCATGTTTATCGCCGGAGTATGGCATGGAGCGGGATTGCAGTTCCTGATCTTCGGCCTGTTGCATGGGCTATATCTGGTCATCAACCACGCATGGCGCCTGTTTACGCCAAAGGGCAGCCGTCTTCACGGCAAACTGCCCGTGCCAGTTGCGGTCGTGATCACATTCCTCGCGGTCCTGGTCGGGCAGGTGTTCTTCCGGGCGAACAACGTCCATGATGCGATGTATGTGCTCAGCACCATGGTCGGTCTTCACGGAGCCGGTCCAGCCTACCTGGGCAGCGCCTGGAATCACGAAATCCCAAGCTCTTCTCCAATGCTGCGAACGCCCGCGGGAGCATTGATTACCGTTGCATTCTGTCTCTTTGCCGTGTGGGCTCTTCCGAATACGCAGGAGATTCTCGGTCAGGTCGGCCCCGAGACGGTTCGACTGCCAAGCCTGCTGCCAAAGCTCGCCTGGCGGCCCACCGCTGTTTGGTGCATAGCGTTAACAGGCTTGTTTGCCTTTGCGATTCTTATGCTCGACGCAAGCGCCTCGTTCCTGTATTTCCAGTTCTGAGGAGAAGTCATACTGGCAGACAGAAACGCGCATTTACAGCAGAGATGACCGTGAATGTCGCCAACGAAGGGTCTTCGATTGCGCTTATCTCAGCACCCGCGTATGCGCTCTAGTCCAATAAATCATCCATACGCGAACTGTGCGGACTTCACTTGCTCGTCTTTAGCCTTCCGGCTCGCATGAGAGCCGGAAGGCTATTGGGTCGGGGTGCGCAAACGGTTCTCTTCCACTAACTGGGCGATCTCCAATTCTTCTGAAGGACGGAGGACTCGAGTGCTGTCTTCTTTGTTGCGCATAAGCCTGAGCCTCAAAGTCTGCGCCGGAGATTCAATCAGGCGCCACGAGATTTCCGTCAAGATCAGCGATGCCACGAGAACAAAAAGAACCAGCATTGCGTTGACGCCTACGCCAGACGGCAGCGCAGCAAGCATGCCATGGCTGCGGCTCTCATCGATGCCCCCTCTAATCGCCTCATGAATGAGATAGAGTCCATAACTCCGCCTCCCCAGGTAAGTAATCACTCGGTTATCGAAGAGTCTCCCAATCGCTGGGGGAAGCGCCGATTCCACTGCCCCGAAGACGAGCATCGCAGTGAGAATGATCATCGGCGGAATTGCGAGCATTTGGCTCTTTGCTTCAAATCCGTTCAGCCTTCCACCGAGGAGGGCGAAGACTACCGGGAGTGCAACCGCTGCAATCACCGCAATGCGACGCCACCAGCGCGTGAGGAAGAGGTGAACGCGCGGTAACGTAATTCCAGCAGCAAGCGCCGAACCAAGCGAGATTCCATCGATCCGAGTGGGCGTGATTTCGTAAAGAGTGTATGAATTGACGTGGGCAAAAGCCAAGCAGATGCGAAGCAATAAACTGCATGAAGCCAACGCCAGGGCAAGCTTGAAGATCTTGCCGTTGTTCAAACGCGTGCAAGCCTGTGGCCACAAAAAATAGAACTGTTCTTCAACCGCCAGCGACCAGATATGGATCAGAAATGGCATCTGATTGGGTGCCCAATTGGCAAGAAAGAATGTAGCCATCAGCACATAGATTGTCGATAAATGAATCGCGGAAAGGAAGAAGTGAGCTGCAACTAGTGTCAAAGTGAAGACAACAAAAAATGCCGGAAGAATCCGAAATCCTCGGCGGAGATAAAAACTGCTCCAGAAATCAGGCTGAGCGCGCTCCTTGAGGATGATGCCTGTGATTAGAAAGCCCGACAATACGAAGAAGACATCGACGCCCAGCCAACCCGGGATCAAGAGGCGATACACTGCGCTTACGAGCAGATTCCTGCCGATCCCGATGGGGAGGAGCTGAACAAGGTGGCAGGCAACAACTGATGCCACAGCGAGTCCGCGGATTCCATCTAATTGCGAAAACCTCTTCAACCTGACCCCGGCTAATTGGAATTGAACTATCATCGATATGTAGGACGTGAGTCATCTGAGCAGCACTCTGTCCGCACTTTCACAACTGATGGAGTCTTAAGGAAAGTCGTCTCTTTTAAGTTAGCCTCACTTTGCGGCGAGTTTCTTCTCAATCAAGTCGATCATGTCGCCGACATTCTTGAGCGACTGCAACTCAGCCAACGCAAACTTGATCTTGTACTTCTTCTCGATAGCTGTAACCAGGTTGACGTGCGCCAGGGAATCCCAGTCCTCGACCGTGGAAGCATTGGATTCCCGTGTAATGATGAGGCTCTCATCGTCAAAAATGTCGCGGAATGTCTCTTGAATATCCGGCAAAATATCAGGCATTGACTCTCTCCACAATTCGGATATGGCGGCTGCGTGGTTGGTAGTTTGTTATATCGAGCGACCATGTCGTCGAATCGTTGTGCCCGTCCTGCGCCGTATCATTCGATGCAACGGGCGAGAAGCCCAGCTTCTCATAGTGGTCCTTGACCATACCGTTTTTCGCAGTCGGAATATAAGTTCCAAGCAGGCGGACGATGCCTTGATCGCGAGCGCGCTCCGCGATGCCGTCGAGCATCGCGATCTCCATCTCTCGCTTGAGAACGCGGCAGCTCATCAGCCAAAGATCGAGATGCAGAGTCGAAGCATCGTCCGCATCGATACGGCCCAGTACAATCGAAATCAGCCCGTTATCTCCGAAGCGATCCGTCAGCTTGCCGTAGATGCCGATATGGTGGCCATCCGGCACAGTGGACTCGATCTCAGCCAGCGTGTAGCGGCGAGTTGTGAGGTTGAACTGATTGGTCTTATTGGTAAGTTGCGCGATGCGCTCCATGTAAGTCGCATTGAAGACGTCGATCTCGGCCGTCATCTCCAGCGAATCCAGATACTCACCGTAATTGGCAAACTTCTGCTCCAGCTGCGCGCGCTGCGCGTTTTCTTCGTATAACTTCGCGCGAACAAGATCTTCCTTGCCCAGCGAAACAGGTTCGAAGTAGCGGCCGGCATCGAGAATCGCGGCATATTTTGCCACATCACTGCCAACCTCGGGCACCGCAATGCCCGGAATCTGTGCCTCAACAATCGCCCGCTCGGCAGGGTTATCGTCCACAAAGACAAAGCTATCCACGCCGAGATTCAACTCGCGCGCTATCTCAAGGATGTTCTCGTGCTTCGGCTCCCAGTTGGCCTTGAACGCCGAGAAATGTTCGAGCTTAAGCACCGAATCCGGATGCGCAAAGCCCGATCGCGCAATATCGTCATTGTTCTTGGAGCACACAGCAAGTAATATGCCGCGCTCGCGCAGGCGCAGGCAGTATTCCTGAAATGCCGTGTAAGCTTCGGCAACTGGTGTCTCGCGCCCAAGGACAATCTTGTCCGCTCCATCGTCGCCAATCACACCGCCCCACAGCGTGTTATCGAGATCCAGCACCAGCACTTTACGGCTGCGCCCATAGATGGCCTGAATCATTGAATTCAGCGAAGTCGCAATCGCAAACGAGCCTTCCACGGAATTCGCAACCTTATAACTGAACCAGCGCTCCGGATCGAACCATTGATTCATGCCGACACGTGCTGCAATCGCGTTCAGGTCCTGCATCAACAGTCTCGGATTCGCAGCGGCTTCCGCTGCAATGGCGCGATTCAATTCTGTGATAAAGCGCGAAGCTCCGCCTGGACTGACCGCATCAAGATTGCCAAGGAGCGCCGAGGCGGGCAGTTCGAAATTATTCTGGATGATCTGGCAACCGACATTCGCCTCCAGCGAGCGCCAGATGGCGCGAAAGCGATTCATCTCCGCGTCAACAAATCCAGGAAGAGCCTCTTCGCTGCACGACACCGGAGGAAAGCTCTGAATATTCAAAGAGCAGGTGTGCACATATACAATTTCCGGCTTGAACTCGGCAATCGACTCAGGTTCGAGCACCGCATCTTCGTAGTACCGGCCATACTCCGATTGGTGGAAGGTTGGCCGAAAGCCACTGCTTAACAGCAGAATCTCAAGCAGATCCACAAGTTCATTGGTGGTTGTGCCACCCAGAACCGCAATGCGAATCTCTTTCAAGCCGTCAAGCGCAGAAAGTTTGCGACGCAGGCCGCGCCGCTTCAACAAAAGTTCGTCCAGAGAATAAGAATGAAGATTCATAGTTGGGGAGGTAACACGGGGGCCCCAGCGTCTGACCAACATTGCAATGGCCCGCTCTACAGAAACGATAGCATACCCGTTTTCCGCCGCCGCGATTGCCACGACTCGGCTGCGGCCAGATGTAAGGGCATTTTGGGTGCGCACTTCATCGGATGAGAGCGCCTATTACAATTGCATAAAATGCAACAAAATGGTTGCGCAAGTGCGGGCGTCTGTTTAATATGCAACTGAGAGGTTGCATATCATGAGCGATCGCATCGAGAAGCGAATTGAACTCAAAGCCCCGATTGCGCGTGTCTGGCGGGCGCTGACCGACTACCGTGAATTTGGCGAGTGGTTTCGTGTCCGGCTGGAAGGGCCATTCATCCCCGGCCAGGTCGCGGTCGGCAAGATCACCTGGCCCGGCTATGAACACATCACCTGGAAAGCGACCGTGCAAACCATGGAGCCGGAACGTCTCTTTTCCTTCACCTGGCATCCCTACGCCGTCGATCCGAATATCGACTACTCAACCGAGACACCCACGCTGGTTGAGTTCCGATTGGAAGAGACAGCCACCGGCACGCTGCTGCTTCTGACAGAATCAGGCTTCGACAAGATCCCGGAAAATCGGCGCTTCGAAGCCTTCCAAAGAAATGAAGGCGGCTGGAAGCAGCAGATGAAGAACATCGAGGACCATGTCGCCAAGGCGTCGTAGCAGCATCGCGGCCCGGCGGCAGGCGCACGCCTCGGTCTTTGCCGCGCTGGGAGATGAGACGCGGCTGGCTCTGCTGGCAAAGCTCAGCGACGGCCGCCGATCGTCGATTTCGCAGCTCACCGAAGGCTCCCGAATCACGCGGCAGGCGATCACCAAGCATCTGCGGGTTCTGGAGAACGCAGGCATCGTAAATGCCGTCCGCACTGGCCGCGAAAACCTATTCGAACTCGATCCCGAGCCAATCGCAGAAGTCCGGCAATACCTCGACCACGTGTCCCAGGAGTGGGATCACGCACTCTTGAGACTGAAATCGCTCGTCGAGCCGGATTGAATCCGGCCACGACTTCATTGCGCCCAACCGGCAGGTCAATTCATGCGATTAAGCTAGCCATGCGATAAGCTTGAATTGAGGGTTGAGTTTGCTGATTCGTTTTAGAAATGTCGTTGCGGTTTCGATCTCCTCGCTTGCTCTGGCGCTCGCGACAGTTGCCCAGCAGCTGGCCGTTTCCATGCCACCGGAGACGCACGCGCCGGTCGTCGTTCATACCGATCACGGCCCAAACTCCGCGCAGGCGATCAAACAGCATTACGTTGTCCTGGTCTCGCTCGACGCCTTCCGCTGGGATTACGCAAAGAAATACGGCGCACCTCATCTGCTGGCGATCGGCAAACAGGGCGTCTGGGCGCCACAGGGCATGATTCCCAGCTATCCGTCGCTGACTTTTCCCAACCACTACGCCATCGTTACCGGCCTCTACCCGGAACACAACGGCCTCGTAGCCAACAGCTTCTACGACGAATCCAGAGCCACGGACGGCAAGCTGGCCCGCTACGCCATCAACGACCCGAAGGCCGTCACGGACGGCACCTGGTACAGCGGCGTGCCGCTCTGGTCGCTCGCCGAGCAGCAGGGCATGCGTTCCGCCTGCCTCTTCTGGCCCGGCTCCGAAGCCAAAATCGCCGGCGAACTCCCCACCGATTACCTCCACTTCGACGACAAAGTTGACGAGTCCGCCCGTATCGATCAGGTACTCGCGTGGCTCAAACAGCCCGAGGAAACGCGGCCGCATTTCATCACGCTTTACTATTCGGATGTAGACCACGCCGGCCATCAATACGGCCCCGACTCTCCCGAAACCAAAGCGGCGGTCGCCAAAGTCGACAGCCTCATCGGCAAATTGCACGCCGCGCTGGACGCAACCGGGCTGCCCATTGACCTGGCCGTCGTCAGCGATCACGGAATGGCCAAAACCGAGGGGCCGTGGATCACGCTCGACCAGTTCGCCGACCTCACAGGCTTTGAAACCGTCGGCCCGCTGCTCTACGGCAAGACCGAAGCCGATCGCGTCCGAGTCTACAACCAGCTCAAGAAGGCATCGGATAAGTTCCAGGTCTACCGCCTGAAGGACGTGCCCGCAGGTCTGCATTACCGCAATAATCCTCGCGAAGGCGACCCGGTCATCGTTCCTACCGGCCCGTACGCCATCCGCGCCCACGCGCCAGATGCGGGTAAACCGGACTCGCCGCCCATCGCAGGCCAGCACGGCTACGATCCCCACACCATGCCTGAGATGAAGGCTAGCTTCTTCGCTGTTGGTCCCGATATCGTCCACGGCAAGACCGTCGCACCCTTCGAAAACGTGAATCTTTATCCCTGGATCGCGCACATTCTCGGCCTCAACCCGCCCAAGTCCGACGGCGACCTCAACATTCTCGCAGGAACGCTGCGCGATAACGGCAATAACCCGGTCCAATAATCCAGTGCAATAATCGATCCGTCTCGCCGTCCGATTCTCAAAGGAGTATCCAAGCTTGAGCCTCGTCGCTTCCCATGATTCCGTAGGTGTGAATTCTGCAGCGCTCGTGCTGGCAATCGACGGCGGCGGCACCAACACCCGCGCCGTCATCGCACGCGGCGACGCCGTGCTGGGCCGGGCCAGAGGAGGCTCCATCAAGCGCCTGCGCGTCGGAGCGGAAGCCGCCGAAGCCAATCTCCGCGCCCTGCTGCGTGATGTCTTTGATGCCGCCGGAGTTAGCCGTGTCGACGCAGCTTCCGCCGGGGTAGCCAGCGCCATCATGCCCGGCGTCTGCGAATGGATCACGCAGGTCTTCCGCGACTTCGGCATCCAGAATTCCGAGGTCGTGGGCGACGAGATCATCGCGCTCGACGCAGCCTTTCGCGGAGGCCCCGGCATCCTGCAAATCGCCGGAACCGGCTCCAACTGCATCGGCCGCACCGCTTCCGGCGAGCGTGAAAGTGCAGGCGGCTACAGCTCCGTCCTCGGTGACGAAGGCTCCGGCTACTGGATCGGCCTGCATGGCATCCGCCAGGCTCTGCACGCCTACGACCGCGGCGAGCCCACCACAATTCTCGATCGCGTTGGCGCCGCGTGGGGCACACACACTCTCGAAGAGCTCGTCAACCTCGGCAACGCCATCCCCGGCCCGGATTTCTCAGCCCTCGCTCCTCTCATCTCCACCGCAGCCGAAGAGGGCGACGAGGTCGCTACCCGCGTGCTGCTTCAGGCCGCCGCAGACCTCGCCCAGTTCATCCTGCTCGTCCGGCACAAACTCCGCCAGCGCCACGGTCTCAGCGAGGAGATCCCCGTAGCCTTCACCGGCAGCGTTCTCGAGAAAATGGAGATAGTGCGTGCCCGCCTCACCCACCTCCTCAAGCAAGCGGCCCCCGACATGCCCTTTTCGCAACAAGGCGTAGTCGCGGTCGAAGGCGCAATCTGGCGCGCGCAACGTCTCACTGCGGGCGTGGCACGAACGCCATAAGTAACAGATTTCATGGCATCTGCGGACGAGCGCTCTTCAGCGTCCTCGCAATCCAATCGACATGCGGCAGCCCGCACGCGGCCAGTCTCCGAAGCTCTGTCTCAAGGTCGTACTCCACACGCCGGATAGTCGGATTGACGACTGAATCATTTTCATCCAGCAAAAGATACGCAGCGCGGCAATCCCCGTCGTATGACAGACTCACGCTGCCCGTATTCGCAATTATCCTTCCGGAAACCCCGCGAATATATGGCTGATGAATATGCCCGTAGACGGCGACCGGTTTGCCCAGCGCCCCGTAAACTGACTCCAGCTCCGCGTCGCTGGCTTCCGGCGAAGGCGCGCGCCAAAGACTCTCCGGACTGGCGTGGACCAGCGCCATCGGACCATAGAACTGGCTGCGCGGCAGGCTGGCGAGCCAGGCGACTCTGTCTTCTCCCAGCAGTTCCCGGGTTGCCGCCTCCATCTCCTCAATCACAGCCCACATCCCTTGCAGCCCCGGAGAGTTCCGCGCAAACTCGCGCAGCGCCTCCGGCCGGAAGAGCATTTCGTCGGTATTGCCAACAACCCCCGGCCAGCCAAGCTCGCGAACGCGATCCACCACCTCCGCAGGGCTTGATCCCGCATCGGCCAGATCGCCGCCGTGAAAGACCACGTCCGGCGCGGTCAGCTTCAGATCCGCCAGCACCGCCTCAAGAGCAGTCGAGTTGCCGTGAATGTCAGAGACGATTGCAATGCGCATCCCGGCTCTCTTGAAGTTATCGACCCAATGGACCATCGGCATTGTAGAGCGGCGCAAGATGGATTCCGTGCCGCGCAGAAATCATCTCAATCTCCGTCACCCGCTCCGGAGTGATGAACCCTCTACCCTGCGAAAAGGGCTCAAACCGGCCCTCCAGCGCCAGAGCCATCCCTTCGAGCAGGCATCCGTGAACCACGTCGGGAAAGGGATGCCGATTCAGAATCCCGCGAAAATCCGGCTCGAAGTTCATCCCCCCTGAAATCTGCCCCAAACCCCCAAAGAAAACCTTGACCCCCGGCATCTGCGCGCTCGCGGCCAGATTCTTCGGATACCCGGCATCGCAAACAATCGCCCCAGGTGCTATCCGGTCCAGCAGCAGTGACGGAGACGCCAGACTAGCCGCGCAGACCACGACGTCCGCCTCTCGTGAGAACAACTGCAGATCTGTTGCGTATTCCACCTCGACGCCATCAGCCTCCAGCTCGGCAGCAAGCCTGCGCAGCCGCTCCGCGTTCCGTGCGTTTAGCAGCACTCGCCGCACCAGCGGAGCCAGGCATCGCGCGCATCCTGAACCAACATCTCCCGTCGCGCCCACAATCAGCAGCGTCGACCCGCTAAGATCGCGGCCCTCCAGTGCGCACATCTTCCGTACGCCCTGAACGATGAAGCCCACCGTCAGCGAATTGCCTGTTGTAAATACCGTCCCACGCAATTCCGGAAGCCGGTCGAAGTTACCCTCAATCAAAATGGAGCTGAACCCACCAAGACTCACGATCTTCGCACCAGACCGGATCGCATACGCTGCCGCTCCTCGAACACGGGCAATATTCTCATGCACGTACGCGGCGCCCAGACGATCCGGAGGAATGAAAGTGTCGATATAGAGCCCGCGCACATGAGCCTTCGGCATAATCCCGTTGCCCAGGCAGCAGGTAGAGCCGACTTCGACATGGCAAACAGCCCGCGGCGGAATCCACGGCAGAATCTCGCGAATCTCATCGTCCGGCAGCGGTGTGCGCTCGGGGCCGCGCAAAAAGGCCAGCACATCCGAGGCTGCTCTCCAACTCTCCTGATGCCCAATCAGCGCAAAATCGACGGCCTCAGGATCATCAGAGATAGCCCGTTCGCGAGCGACTACACCGGCAACTGAGCAACCCATCGAAGCGTCACCTCCCCGGGCAGCCCCAGCATGTCGAGCGTCTTCAGATACTGCTGCAGCGACGCTCCGCGCAGCTCAACCGCGCTTAGACTCACCTCAAAGAGCGATGGCTTCACGCAGCTTCCATGACACACTTCGCAGTGCCCGGTCCTGCAATCCCTCGCCATCATCTCCGCAAGTGTAGTCATCACTTCCAGATGCAGCTGGTGCACCTTGTCGTCGAATCCCTTCCTGTCCAGCGCCCGCTCCAGCCTGAGAATCTCCAGGGCATGGTCGATGTGCTCTTCTTCCTCGGCCGCAATCGCGGCAAAGGTCTTGCCCAGACTTCCCATCGCTACTCGGCCCACGCGCGCATAGCTTGCCACAGCAAAGGACTCCAGCATGATCTCCTGCACGATCAGGCAGCCGATAAAATCGCGATCTGCAATGCAGCGCAGAAAAGCTTCGCGCAGCCGCTTCCAGTGCTTCGCGTCGACATTGTTCGGTACGTCGACTCCGATCCCGCGGCCCGCGGCGGCAAAGGCGGCAGCATGACCACGCTCCCCTTGCGCGTGTTCCAGCGCCTCGGCTATCTCTTCAGGATCGTCACATATCTCCGACAACGAGGTGTAATTCATCGCGGCAATCAGTTCGCCGGTCATAGCCTGGGCGAGAATGTCTTGCCAGATAAGGGCAGTTGGCGAAAGGGAAGCGCGTTCCATCGCAGGCGGGCAGTCCAAACCGATGACAGGTTCCATGCGTCCTCCTGAACACTCGATAAACCCTTGTTGCACATCACTACGCAAATCCCGCGAATTGGTTCCATCTTTCTCGTCCACCAGGTTCCTGGGACTGATGCTCGATCGCCGGAATGCGTTCTTGCAATCCGGCAATGCGACTGTGCGACGTCAACTCCGGTGTAAACTTCTCCGCAGGAGACGCCCTGCCATGCACCCGAACTTGCTCGCCGCAAAAGTAGTCGTCCAACAGATCACCGCTCTCGGGATCGCCGCCTCGAACCGGAACTACAGCAACCTGATCCACGGCGAACAGGTAACAGAAACACGCTTCCAGGGGCTCGACACCGGCCTGATGCAGGCAAACGAAGGTGGCCTGAATACCTATGGGTTAAACGACGCGGCCTCCATCAAAGCCGCAGCGCTGCTGGTCGCACAACATCTCGCAGGAAACTGCCAGGAACAGGCGGCCCTGGCCTTTGACAAACTCGCCCGTCTCGGAATCCGTCCGGTAGAACTGATGGGCGTCTACCAACAAGACCATGTACTGGTGGTAGCCGGACGGCTCCAGGGTGCGCTCGGCCAGCAATGCAACTTCAGAGCATGGAACGAAGATGCGGTCGTCTGCGATCCCTGGGCCAAGCGCGCCTACTTCGTCACTGAGTTAGAAGACGAAATGCAAACCATAAGAAGTGTTACCAACGGAGAAACAAGGATGGGACAGAAGTTCATCCTCAACCTGAACACCGCGTGGTAAACCGGCTGAACTGGAGTCGGACTGTCTCAAAAGACCGCGGAATACGTTTATCTTGAAAGAACGCGGAATAGGGTGGTTGCCTTGAATGGGCGTGGCTTCAGCCACGCCATAAAGTCAAGCCAATCATCCGGCTTTACAGGCTGCAGAAAAACTGGCTCGGAGGGAGGCTGGGATTTTAACCCCAGCATAAAGCCAACAGAGTCAGTCGAGGCTTTAGCCTCGGAGAGATGATTTCATCTAGATTTCGAAGTTATTCCGCAGTCTGTAATACCGGCTAGGGAATCTTTCGTCCAACGCGATCTCCAGTCATAAAACCTGAAAACTAACTGCTGCGCGGGATGTATGTAAGGTGTAGTATTGCCGCACACTTACACTCACGGGGAAATCACAATGATTCTTCGATCCGCGCTGGTTATCCTGGCCCTGCTGCCCTTCAGCTTCGCCCAGACAGATTCCACACAAGTGGCTAGCTATCGTTCCCACGAGATTTCGGTGACGCTGTCTGCCCCGCTCCCAGACCCCAAAGTAACTCCGGGCGTAGCCGACCCCGCCGCGGTAGCCGACTTGACCAAGACACCGCACATGGTTGACGGCGTGGAGCGCAACCTCTGCGCCGCGGACTTCCGCACCGAGCCAATCCGGTCGAGCATCAAAGACTTCGAAAAGCTGAAGAAGGAAGTATGTACGGAATACAGCGTTACAGAGTGCGATGACACCGTGGAGGGCGACCATCTCATCTCGCTCGAAAACGGCGGATGCAAAGACTGCATAGCGAACCTATGGCCCCAGCCCGTCGATAAGACCGGAGTCGTCGGGTTCCACACAAAAGACATCGTTGAAAACCGCACCCATGAGCTGATATGCGCCGGAAAAATCACACTGCAGCAAGGCCAACAAGGTCTCGCCGATGACTGGTATCAGTTCGCCAAGGACAATAACATCCTGCCCGCTAAGCCGGAATAAGTGGCCAACAGTCTACCCTTGCTTTTGTTTTCTCCTGCCTAACCATAGAAGGTAAGCGTCCGCTTCTCACCGTTGCGGTAGCCGCCAAGGGTCTCCGCTTCAACCCGATGAATGTGCAAAGCTCAAGGAGGATTTACTTGGCATGAGCATAATGACCGTTGGACGGTTGCAAAGACAGCGACCATTGCACGAAAGTGACGCTCGTACCCGACGAGCGTCCCAACGGATCAAGGCAATTAAATATATAGTTCCACTTCGATTCATATCGAGAGCAAGTTGACGCGTAACCGGTTCGCGCCGTGCTAAAAGTCCGCCGCTATTGAGAGAGGTTCATGTTTCCGTATTTGGAAATGCTATCTGAGTCATCGTCTGGAAGGTTGATTCCGTGATAGTTCAATTCAACCGCTAGGTCATCAAGAGCGCGGGCAACAATCAACATCTTCTGTTCACTTTCTACGTATGCGGCGTAGGGTTGAATCGCCGAGACGTCCAGATCCGCTTCAACGAGGCGATGCATTAGATCAATTACTCTTGGCGCAAATTCTTTTGAATAATCTTGTTGCAGTTTGGCAGACCACGGTGAAACCAGATCCCTTCGCGCCGCAATCTTACCTGCCAGCCAATCAGGATCTGTTTTATCGCCGGAGTTCCAGTCTGTGTCTGGTTTTGGGGCGAGTTCATTGAAAAACTTCCGAAGATCGCTGGCGAGTCTCATCGTATCGATTTGAAGCTCCGAGAAAAGTCCATCGATCTTATTCACAGCATGTGCTGAGTGATGTCCAGAGACAGAGGCCAACAAAGATCTTTCGTTTTCATCGGCGCTTCGGGAAGCGGCATTTGTGCGTCTCTTGAAGATGAGCCACATGGATATCGCAGCAATACAACCCAACACCAATAGATTCCAGCGATCTACGGATTGATGGCGTACGACTTGCCTGAAGCCGCGCCACACTGGGGTTTGCAGGATTCCAAACAGGAGATGCTTGAACCCCTTAGCGTTATCAGGCATCTCACGCTGCTGCGCTGAAGTTATTTGTACATCAAGTACGGGATTACGTTCGAACGCTATATCCCAGTGACTGAGAATGGAGTGGAGGACGGTGCTACCGCAGAGCCACGCGGATTGGTAGGCGAATTTACCGCCGTCTGGATACGGAGATGCGATAGAGTCAAGCGCGGTGCTGCCAGGAGCTTGCATCGAGTAGTTGCTGGCCGTGCGGAGGACCAGGACTCGATTGATATCGACGCGATGAATGCTGTCTAGCCGCGCGAGGGCGTTTACTATACCGGAATCCTCCATCTCCGCCATCACAAAGTTCCCCTTGCCGCCGGTATAAAGCCTCACAAAATCATTGGCGAACTGAGTCAGGATCTTACCGTGCCAGTAATGGTCGGACGCAAAGTCATCTCCGAGAAGCACAAATGGCGGGCGCTGCGCGTTCGGGTAGCCGCTATACGCCGCGCGAAAAGCGGCCAAGGCCGAGTCGTCCGGTAACTTGAGACCCCGGGTTTGCTCAAATGCCCAGGCCACCAGCTTTGGATTGAGCGCGAACAGGTTGAATCCGGGGCCGACCGTCGTTGGACTAGGACGAGTAGAGCCGGCGGGGAAGAGACCATAGGGCCAGCCGGTTGGAGCTTCGCGTATGTCGATCTCGCTCATGACGTCGCCGACCACAAAATTGGCCCAGGCTGCCGAACCGATGGAGGCATCTTCCGGATCGACGCCCGCGATGCCATTGACGATGAAGTATGCGTGTGTGAGGTCGAACCGCGGATCTAGCCCGAGGGCCATCATCGACGCCGAGGCATTGATAAGCGTGGCACCGCTGACGATACCAAGCACAGTATGTTCGGCATTGGCGTGGACGGGTTGCGGAACGCCCGGCACATCGAACGCCTCACTCAGATGTTCACGGGCGCCCCAAAGCTCGAACTCTTCGGGAGAGGTAACCACAATGACCACCCGAATCGGCCACGGTTTTGGCAGCGGTTGCAGCGTGGGTTGGGGCTGTACTTTTGCCGAGGCGGCAACGAAAAAGAGTGCAATGAGCACAGTTATGAAAGAACTGCGGCTTGGCCTGACCATGCTTGGCTCCAGAATCATGTAAGGTTGGTTGGTTCTGGTGGTCGTGTAAATCGATCGGTCTCACAATTCCTGAGCCCACTCCAGCATCTCCGAAGACAGTTCCGTCTTAGGGAAAGAGCTTCTTACGTCGCGACGAGCCTCGCACGAATGCGCTAACCTGTTCACATTTAGCGCTGATTGTCGTCGTCATCATATATGCGATTTTTGTGATTTCGCTGAGGAGAATTGTCACCAGAGTTTCTTCTTCTTGTCACATATTCTCCACTCTTGGCATTGTCGATCTGAATATTTGAATCCTCCAAGGAGGCTCCTAAAATACAGTAGGCAACTAAGATTCTCAAATGGACACTTGAGATTATGGCGGGTGGCGCAGGTCTGGACAAGAGGCAATGAGGTTGCCCCAGGTCTCGTTTTGAGACCTGCAGAGGCGGCGGACTTAGAGCAGTTTGAGGTACTGACAACCGTAGCAATGCTTTTAGATTCGGTTTCAAGGAAAACAATCCAAGTTATGCGCATTAGCGAGCTGCGCTTGAGTTACCGAGGTGATAAACGACCCCTATGTTGACGTTCATTACATCCAGCGCCGGATTGGATCGAACCACAAATGCATTCGAGAAGTGAAGGTCGCTAAGCATTCCCAGGCGCAAATCGTAGCGGCCGCGCAATTTGAGCTTGAGTCCTCCTGTGAGATGAAAGCTCCAGTTTTCATAGGTAGCGTCGGACGATAGTGCCTTTTGGGTGAATCCCAACACACTTCCCTTTGTCTCGAAGTAAGGCATCACGCGCCTTCCGTCTCTCCAGAGCAGTCGAAACCCGAACGGGGTGATCCCGGTGCCCGGTACGATCATTCGTTCCCTGCTCAATGGGTTGCCCCAGAAGTCAGTCTTAGCCGATTGAGATAGCAGCAGAACCGGCAAAAACTCCACGACGTAGTCAAGACGCGCCCCAAGGAAATTGGGCCGGATCTCACGGTCATATTCCACTCCAGCTGCGTAGAGCTTTGCATTCTCCGCCGCGCCGAATAGACGGTAATTCCCGTATGAAACCATCCCTTCGTAGATGAGTTCACTTTTTGGTGCTTGCCATGCGACTTCATCTCTGTTAGGCGTTTCGGGTCCGGCCGCACGGGCGCTGAGCCGGACGATCAACAGTGCGAACGTTACCAGTAGGCGAACGGATCGTTGGATCGACCGGCCTATCGATATCTCTCTCCGGGGGCAGGGAAGAGGCGTATCAGGAATCAGCATCGCGGACCTATATCGCGTGAATCGACCGACCAATCCGTCGGTACGAGTTCTGATGTCCTGATGAGGCTATCTGATTCGCGAGAATCGTCTGGACGGGTGCGGGTGCCGGTTGCGAATTCGGGTGCCCCAGGTCTCGTTTCTGAGACCTGGGCTGGCGGTCCATATAGCGCCAGCGCTATATGCGAAAATCAGGCTCAAATCAGAGGCACAAAAGCCTCAAATTCAACGCAAACTTATCTCGCAGAAACCAAATGAGTTTCAATAACTCCCGCTTGACAGCTTTCGACCCCGGAACCGCCCCAAAATTGTTCCTCGTGGAACAATTTGTTCTACACCTGTTCCACACTCAATTCCCAGCCGAAAACGCACTCTGAATCCGGCCTCCAATTATGGAAGCAACCAGCGCGCCATCCGCACCAAGCGCCACCAAATCCGCCGCACCACCAACGCGCAGCGTCCCGGCAGCCTCGCCAAATCCTGTCATCGCCGCCGGATTGCGCGTGAGCAGCGGCAGCACCTCTTCGACAGAAGCGTCGGTGAAGGCGACAAAGTTTTTCAGCGCCCGGTCCAGCGTCAGCACGCTTCCAGCCAGCACGCCAGGAGAATCCTTTGAGGTTGCGCGACCGTCAGCCACCTGGACGGCGAATCCACCAAGCATGTACTCGCCTTCCGGCATGCCCGTGGCAGACATTGCGTCGGTTACCAGAATCGCGCGGCTTCCGCCCTTCGCCCGCCACCAAAGCGGCACCAGCGACGGATCGACATGGATGCCGTCGCAGATCAGTTCGGCATAGAGCGAATCGGTCGTCAGCACAGCGCCGAGAATGCCTGGCTCGCGATGATCGAGCTGCCGCATCGCGTTGAAAGTATGCGTGGCCGAGCAGGCTCCGGCGGCAATCGTTGTCCTCGTCTCCGCAGCGGTCGCATTCGAGTGACCCATGGAGATGCGCACGCCGCGTGCCGTCGCATGAGCCGCCAATTCGGCTGCTCCGGGCAGTTCGGGAGCCAGCGTCATCAGCCGGATCTTGCCTTCCGCAGCCTCGTAGAATCGGTCGAAGATCGCAATATCCGGCGCAAGCAAATGCGCCGGCGGATGCACGCCACGCTTGGCATGGGACAGGAATGGTCCTTCGAGATGGATACCCAAGGGCCGTGCGCCAGCCCAATCCGCGCCTTTGGCATCGTCGATCCGTTTGGACAGCCCTTCGAGCGAACGCAGTGTCGTGTCAATCGGAGCGGTCACGGTGGTGGCGAGGAAATTGCCCGTACCGCGCGAGGCCAGGAATCCGCTGACCTTCGCCAGCGCTTCGGGCGTAGCTTCCATCACGTCGTGGCCGGCTGCGCCGTGGATATGCACATCGAGAAATGCCGGAGCCAGCGTTGTGCCGGGGAAATCCTTATGGGATGCTCCGGCGGGAATTTCGCCTTCGGATTGAGACCGGATGGACTCGATTCGACCGTCGGCGATCTCCAGAATGGGGTTGAGAATCAGGGCGGAGCCATCCCAGAGGCGGGCAGCGGTGATTACAGTTCGCATGGCGAAATCATCGCAGGCGGGCTGCTGCTCAGTCCACTGCGGCGGTCTGATTTCGCGCGGGTTCCGCACGGGATTGTGCCGGTTTAGACTAACCTTTATGCATTCTACGGACAAAAACATCGGTATTCGACGAATTGGGATTCACCTTGGAACGGGCGGCGGAGCCTCAACAGCGGTGGAACGCGCCCGCGAGATTGGGGCCAACACATTCCAGATTTTTTCTTCCAGCCCGCGCATGTGGAGGGCTCCCAAGGTTGCACCGGAGCAGTGCGAGCGCATGCGGGAACTGCGCGCCAAATACGACGTTGGACCGCTGGTGATTCATACCAGCTATCTGGTCAACGTGTGCAGCCAGAATGAAGAGGTGCGACAGAAGAGCATCGCGGCATTTCGCGGGGAGATTGAACGCGCGCTGCAACTTGGCGCCGAGTACCTGGTGCTGCATCCCGGCTCGTGGAAGGGAATGACGCGCGAAGAGGGGCTGGTGCTTGCCGCAGAGTCGATCACCAGGGCTATTGACGGGCTGGCGTGGCAGGGAACGGGCTTCCACATACTGATTGAGAACACAGCAGGAGCGGAGTTCTCGCTTGGCGGCAGTTTTGAGCAGGTGGCAGAACTGGTGGAACGGCTGCGGGCGACGGCGCCGGTTGGCGTTTGCCTCGACACCTGCCATACGCACGTGGCTGGTTATGACATTGTTTCGCCGGAAGGATACGAGGCGACGGTCGCCCAGATCGAAGCGACGATGGGACTTGCATCGGTGCGCGTCTGGCATTGCAATGACGCCAAGGCTGCGCGCGGGTCAAAGCTGGATAGGCACGAGAATATTGGACAGGGAACGATTGGGGTCGAGCCGTTTCGCAGGCTGCTGAACGACGAACGCTTTGGTCACTGCGCTTTTATTGCCGAGACTCCGGTGGATGAGCCGGGCGATGATGAGCGTAATGTTCGTGTACTCAAAAGCCTAGTGGAATAAATCCTGCACTTAGGTAACTATATTGTGGTTACTGAGAGTCTTAAGTTACAGGCGCAGGGCCGGTCTACGCCGCAAGTTATTGGAAGGGATGGGCCTCTGAACCCGGCTGGCACGGATCGTTTTTGAAGGGTAGTCCAGGTAGCGAGACCGCGCCGGGACCCTTTGTTCATGGGGCCATATGCCATGTCTCGAACATAGCGGACAGCTACGGGCACCTGTTCTGCGGGATGAATACGTATACTCGATTGGTAATAAAAAATCTGTGACCTAAGTTAGCCGAATACCCCAAAAGAGTGATACGCTGACTGCGTAGTGGAAAGTGAGGCGTGAAATGGCTTCCTGCATGCACCACGGACAAGGTTGCAGCCCTCCGGGTACCCCACTCCACAAGTGCTCGGGGTACTTTGAATGCTCATTTGCCTGCGAGAACTACATTTGTGAGAACCACGCGCACCGCAGCAGATATGGGGTCTTCTGCGCGCAGTGCTATCCGGCGCCGCCGGTATTTGCCCGGCCCAGGGAAATCCATACAGTGCATCCGATGGCCGTGGTTGCCGCCAATACCGCGATTCGTCCTGGAGATGTTCGACATCGGTAAGTCCGCACCGGGATCGAAGATTCTCCTTTCCGTTTCAAATCCAAAATATAGGGTGCGCAGTTGGGGCATTTGAATTTACCTAACTTGTTGTGACTGCGACCTGCAAGAACTCTGAATTCATTCGACACAAGACTGACACAAATTAGCGCAAAGATAGATTTTTGAGCTGCTGTTCTCCGTCCAATCGCGATACGCTCGCGTCTGGTGTGGTTCTTTATGTGGCCGTTCCGGCCTGGGTTGGTTGGCCCACGCATACCGATGCGTCTACCTACGCGTTGGTTATGGATGCGTGCTGAATGCTTCTTACATGCCCGCCGGAATTGCTGGCTTAGATCTGAAACCCCAGGAAAATTTTGGCAATAATTACGCTGACTAACCCACGTCCCTCAAAAGCTCCGAGAGCGTGGTCCCAATAGCTTTAGCTATCAGATAGAGAACAAATACAGATACATCAACTTTCCCATTCTCAATATCGCTTAAATAAGAGCGTGTGATGCCAGCCTTGCGGGCGACGTCTGATTGCTTTCTATTCAACCCCCGCGCTTTGCGAACAGCTTTGCCGATCTGCTCTTGGATCGAAAGACTGCGCTTTCGGTCTGCCATTGCCGACACGGAGGACGATATGCGCATTAGCGTAGTTATAACGTGGTTATATTGGAGACATGGAAGGGCAAGAGTTCAAAAGCGCAGTGCAGGAAAGGCTGAAGACCCTTCATACTGAGCGGCAAGCGTTGAGGACAAAACTGGAGCATATTGATCGGCTCCTAAGATCTTTGCACGGTGTTCTGGAAGCTGAGGAAAGCAATTCTACATCGCAGCCAGTGCGAGTGAGAATGGAGCGCGAGGAGCGGGCGAAGATCATAGAGGTGGTGAAGGAAATCGTGATGGCCAGCGGCAACGCCGGGATGCTGCCACGAGAGGTCAGAGCGGAGCTTCAGAAGGCAGGGGTGGTAACTGGTTCCCAGGTTGTCACCAATGCGCTGTCGAGATGGAAACTGCGGGACTACACCGTAGAGATTGACGGAAGGCATTACTGGAAGGCTTATTTATCGGATATAGAGTTGCAAAAAGCAAAACCCCGCATTCGGCGGGGTTCTACGCAACGGGGTTGGGACCGGCCTACCGAATCGCCCTGAAAAGTGACGGAGGTGAACCCAATAGAAAGGAGGCGCTAGTGATGCCCCTTTTCCTCTACTGTGGCCTGACGGTACTCTGTTCGATTCAGAACGGGGTGCCGTCATAGGCACTTCCAGCAGTATGCCCCATTTCCAGAAAATTTTGCAAGTGGTAAAGTATTAGGCATGGCAGAAAAGCCCGCGACCACGCCTAAAGGATTCTCCGAAGCGCTCTCCAAGTTGGTATCCGTACCCCGCGCGGAGATGCAACATCGTCTAGCGAACGCCGCGCCGGAAAGAGTCTCTAAGCATAGGAAATTCAAATACGTTCCGGCTGATAGCCCAGCCAAGCCAGCGTAACGGATCATTACGTCTATTTCTTGGGCTTTTCGGATTTGTCGATAAAGTCCTTCAGGCGCTTGGCGCAATCCTCAGCCGTCTTCTGTACCTGATTAGCGTGGAAACTTCCGGCTGAGTGGGCAAATACGATCTGAGATGTTTTGGCGTCTACCACTGAGATGCTAGCAATAGTATGTCCCAATGCAGCGCGCTGCGCAGCGTAACCGCTACCGGAATCCCATCCCTTGTTCCAAGCGTCATTATTGCCGTTGTTGCTCCCAGTGTTAGCGGATACGCGGTTGTTAATCACAACTCCCGGCTGCGAATTCTCTTTGTGTGAGACGGTGCTGGTAATCACGAAATCCGCCTTTTCTTTGTCTGTCACCACAATCACTGGCACATGCTTTTTCATGATTGCTGCGGCGAGGTAGGTTTCGTATCCATCCATCGGTTCGATGAAGACGGTAGAGCCGCTATGGAGTTGCGGAGCTTGAGCAACCGCAAAAGGGCATAGGGCGAGCAGCGCAATGACCGCGACGCGATTCATAAGTGCGACCTTTTTTGGGAATTTCATTGTTCGGTAAACCGAACAGTATGGGCGAACTTACCAGAAAACATGGGGAATGGCAATCTCTTTCCCCGTCCGGCTTGGTCGTCGCCTCAGTGACCTGCGGGAAAAGCGCGGCCTGTCTCAGACACAGCTTGCCGACATGGCGGAGATTGGACGAGCACACTTGAGTCAGATTGAAAATGGAGCGGTAGCCGCTCGGATCGATACGTTGTATGCGATTGCCCAAGCTCTAGAAATGAAGTTGGAAGAGATGTTTCGGGGTTTCTAAGACCAGAAAAGCGCATCCACGGCGCATAATTCTGGCCAGATAATTCCTCTCATGCATTTCCTGAATCGGGAGTAGTATTCTCGCACCCTACCTTCCGAGGTGAGATATGCGACGAACTCTCCGGGTGTGGCCCCTTGTGGTCATGTTGGCTCTTTGCGTGACTCTTTCAGCGGATGCCTACTTTGCAACTTGTTATGGGAACGATCCCTGCAACGCTTGTAAGAATTGCAAATATTGCAAACACTGCGCCAAGGAAGGCGGGACGTGCGGAGTCTGTAAACGGAATCGCCTGCTACATCGCGAGTAACGATATACTAGCGACAAATAGAAAACCCGCCTGCCAGGGCGGGTTTCCGGTGTGGCATATCTCTGTAGCGACATCATCGCACGGAGTTTTGCCAAAATGCAAACGGACTTCGAATCTCCTACCACTCAGACAAGTTTCTTAGTATCCCCTGAACCATCCCAGCCTGTTGAGGCGTGGGTCGAGAGGATTCGTCGGCTTGTAGGACTTGAAAATTCGCCTCATATTTTTCTGAAAGAGTTGGATCACCCTGCAATGTCTTCCGAAGAGCGGCAATCACGATAGCAAATCCTTCGATTGCTTCTTGGTGATTGCCGATCAATCGCGCTAGTTCCCTGTGAATGGTTCGTAACTCTTCTAGCTTTGAATCATCCATTATGTTCTCCGATCTGAAATGAATTTCGCGCAATTATAGAGCGCAAAAAAGCGGAAGCCTAACGCTTCCGCTTGCCGCGATTCTGCTTCCTTGCGCCCTCAGAATGACCCATCCACCTTGCCGGTCAATTCTTTGAACTGTAGCCGCTTTCCCGCGATCTGCGATAAGGCAAGAGCGAATCTATCGGCATTGCTGACGGGGTGTTCTTTTGTGGAGCGATGGTTGTACCGGAAAGTCTGTTCGTCGAGATAGCGGAACAAATGAAACGGTTCGACGGAAATGTATGTGCCGTTTAGCTGGCGTTTGACTAGGCTCCAGTAATTCTCCATCGAATTCGTGTGGATATGGCCCCGAACGTATTCCTCTGCGTGGTTGATGACCTTGTGCGCGTAGTCTTCATCCAAGCCGAAATAGGCTACTAACTCATCAGTCATGATCCTTGCGCCGGGTTCTATATGTTGTTTAATTTTTCCGTGCAGCGTCTTCTTATCCCGATCTTCGATGACTTCGGTACGAACCTTGCCGCCGCGCTCTAGGAACCCCATCACGACCGTCTTACCCTTGTGACGGTACTCCATCGCCTTTTTGCGCTTGGTAGGGTGCATGTTGCGGGCTTTACCGCCTATGAAAGACTCGTCTACTTCGACAATCTTTCCGCCCGATCCGAGCTTGCCGCCGTCTTCGGACTGGAGTCCATAGCGAAGCCGGTGCAGGAGATGCCAAGCGGATTTCTGCGCTATGCCTGTCTCTCTCGCAATCTCGTAGCTGCTTACTCCGTTCTTACAGTTGCATAGCATCCATAGCGCAACTAGCCAAATGTCGAGTCCAAGAGGGGAATCCTCAAAAACACTGTCCACCTTGACGGAGAACTGTTTGCGGCAGAAATAGCATTTCCAGCGTTTCTGAGTATCCAGCCAATAGTGCTTTCGCTCCCCTTCGGCAACGCCACACTTCGGGCACACAGGTTTCCCGTCTGGCCAGCGCAAAGCGGCCACGGTGTCAATGCAGGTTTGCTCGTCTTGGTAGTAGCGAACCGCTTCCGTCAATGTTTGGGGCATGTACATTTCGTCACCTTGACTAACCCAGAATAGCCGAAGTGATTGGGTTAGTCAAGGTGTCACATGCGATTTGTGCAGACTATAATTGTGGAATTCAGAGGAAATATGCGGAATGACCGACGAACAGCAAAAGGCCGCGCTGTACGAGCAGCTTAGGGAAGTAATCCGGCGCATCATCACAAAAATCGAAGATCAAACAATAGAGAACTCTGTCTACGCTTTAGTAATCGAGCAGAACGGAATGATTAGCGCAGAACAGTTGAAGGGGAAGGTTGCAACGGCTCTTCTTGAACCGGCGGCGCGAGAGGGGCATTCGGGGCTATGGAAGGCATTGGAGACAATCGGAGAACAGGCTTATTTTGAAGCGCTTCTTCGAGACTTACCAAAAACTGATAGACCAAACTAAGCATTGACTCAGATTCGCAATTATCTTGCATTTCGGGAACACTCCATGCGATGATTCGCGTGTGAGTATCGAACCCGAGGACCGCCCTGGCAGGGGCGGTTTTCTACTTTATGCTCTCAGTTTAGCCTAAACCTAATTTAGAAAGGAAGATCGCAAAATGGCATGTTCTTGTTCTTCACCTAAGCAGCGCATCCGATATACAGAACTCCAATTATTCTCGGATCAATATGAAGGTCGCGCCATTGGTGCCGCGCCACCTTTAACATTCCACAAAATAGAAGTCTGCGCCGAATGCGGACAAGCTGTATTCACAATTTCCGAAGAGGAGTGGCGCTGGTTGAATCCGTCTCAATAGCGCCAATCTATTCGGTAGCATTGAACAAGAACCGGAGAGGGGCAGTTTGCTTTTCCGGTTTTCTTTGCCGCGCGGGGTTGGGACGTGGGTTAGTCAGCGTAATTATTGCCAAAATTTTAGATAACTAACTTGCATCGCGAGTTATCTGGTGACAGACTGATTGCGTTCTTCCATTTGTCGGCTGGGGGTTGGAGTTATGCGAATCGCCAGGGTGGGAATGCTGGGAGTTTGTGCGGTCGTGTGTCTAGGGATGCCGGTTTTCGGCCAGAGTGGGACCGGGATTGGTCTGGGAACCGGTCTTGGGATAGGCGCGGTGCAGCATGTGCGTCAGCCTTACACGGCTAAGTTCAAGACAACGTCGGTGCAGACCCTGGCCAATGGGACGACGATTACACGCGAGTCCATGGAGACGATTGCGGTAGATTCGGAGCGGCGGCGCTTGAACGCGACCTTTACTCCGGCTACGGGACAGGCGCCGGAACACACCTCATTTCATGTCTTCGATCCGGTAGCACGGACGAATATCAGCTGGACGGTTCCCGGCAAAAGCGCCACAGTGCAGCCAATGCCTCCGCGCCAGACGGGACAGACAGGTTCGACATGCTGGACCTCGGGGCTGCCGCAGGGGACGGCTGGAATCGCGCCATCGGAGCGGCCAACCGGGACGGCAACAACGCTTATTGAAATCGGAGGTAGCAGGATTGGCGAGTCCTTGCCGGCACGGCCAGGAGCTTCTGCCGATGAAACCTTACAGGAAGATCTGGGCACGCAGACGATTCAAGGTGTAGCGGCCAAGGGAACCCGGACTACGCACACGATACCGGTTGGCGCTATCGGGAACGACGCTCCGCTGGTGCGAACCATGGAAGTGTGGACGGCACAGCCCCTCGGATTGGCTGTCCGGCAGGTAACGGATGACCCGCGCATGGGCAAGAGGACGAGGGAGCTGACGGAGCTGAGTCAGAGTGAGCCGGATGCCGCGACATTTCAACCGCCTGAAGGCTATGAGATTGTGACCGAGGAGTTGCATGAGGTGCCTTGCGCTCAGTGATGGATCGCATTGATTGGATTAAGGGGTTGGTTGATCGGCGCGGGGTTCCATATAAACTAAAGCCTTATGGCGGAAGAAAAAGAACTTCGGTACGACCCGGCGACGATTGAACCAAAATGGCAGGCGAAGTGGGCGGCGAATCCTGCTCTGTACGCGGCTGAAACGGACACGAGCAAGCCGAAATACTACGTTCTCGAGATGCTGCCCTACCCCAGCGGGCAACTGCATATGGGGCACGTGCGCAACTATTCGATCGGCGATGCGCTGGCCCGGTACATGTGGATGCAGGGGTATAACGTGCTGCATCCCATGGGCTGGGATGCCTTTGGCCTGCCGGCGGAGAACGCCGCGCTCAAGAACAACACGCCTCCGCGCGAATGGACGCTGCAGAACATTGCCGCAATGAAGCGGCAGATGCTGCGGCTTGGCCTGGGATACGACTGGGCCAACGAAATCACGACTTGTCTGCCGGATTATTACCGCTGGAATCAGTGGTTCTTTTTGCGGATGTACGAGCGCGGGCTGGCGTACCGGAAGCAGTCCAAGGTGAACTGGTGCTCGCTGTGCGCGACGGTGCTGGCCAATGAGCAGGTGATCGACGGCTGCTGCTGGCGGCATGAGGACAACATTGTCGAGCAGCGCAATCTGGAGCAGTGGTTTTACCGGATTACGGAGTATGCGCAAGAGTTGCTGGACGGTCTGGACAAGTTGCCGGGCTGGCCGGAGAAGGTGCGCACGATGCAGCGCAACTGGATCGGGCGCAGCGAGGGCACTGAGGTTGATTTCACTGTAGAAGGCGGCGGCGAGAAGATTCGCGTGTTCACGACGCGGGTGGACACGATCTTTGGCGCGACCAGCGTGCAGCTTGCGCCGGAGCATCCGCTAGTTCCGGCGCTGACGGCCGGCAATGTCGCGTTGGAGCGCGAGATCAGCGCGATGATCGACAAGCAGAAGACGGCTCGCGAAGCAGGCGATCTGGGTGCAGTCGAGAAGCATGGCGTGTTTCTCGGGCACTATGCGATTAATCCTTATAACGGCGAGCGGGTGCCGATCTGGGTGGCGAATTATGTCCTGATGGAGTACGGGACGGGCGCGATTATGAGCGTGCCGGGGCATGATGAGCGGGACTTTGAGTTTGCTACGAAGTATGGCGTGGAGATTCGACGGGTGATTCGCCCGGTTGGCGAGTCGGAGGACGAGTCAGAGCTGCCTTTCGTTTCGGAGGTGGGCGTTCTCGTGAATTCAGGCCAGTACGACGGCCTGATTTGCGGTGAGGCGCAGAAGAAGCTGCAGCAGGCTGCGGTGAAGGGTGGTTTTGGCGAGGCGAAGGTAACATTCCGGCTGCGGGACTGGGGCGTGAGCCGCCAGAGGTATTGGGGTACGCCGATTCCGATGGTGAACTGCCCGGAGCATGGGCTGGTTCCGGTGCCGGACGATCAGTTGCCGGTGCTGTTGCCGGAGCAGATCGAGATTACGCAGCAGGGCGGTTCGCCGCTCTCGCGGGTGCCGGAGTTTCTGAATACGACTTGTCCGAAGTGCGGCGGCCCTGCGACGCGCGAGACAGACACGATGGATACCTTTGTCGATTCGAGCTGGTACTTCTATCGCTACACGGACGCGAAGAATTCCAGCGCGCCGTTTTCGTCTGAGATTGCGAATTACTGGTTTCCGATCGATCAGTATATCGGCGGGGTGGAGCACGCGATTCTGCATCTGATCTACTCGCGATTCTGGACGAAAGTGATGCGGGATCTGGGACTGATCGTCAACGATGAACCGACTACGCGGCAGTTTTCGCAGGGGATGGTGATCAAGGACGGCGCGAAGATGTCGAAGTCGCGGGGGAATGTGGTTTCTCCGGACGAGATGGTGGCGCGGTATGGGGCGGACGCTGCGCGCATGTACGCGCTCTTTGCTGCTCCGCCGGATCGCGACCTGGATTGGCAGGAGGATGGGGTTGCGGGGATCAGCCGCTTTCTGGGCCGCGTCTTCCGCATTGTCACGCGCTTTGCGCCCGTTGCTTCGAAGGCGAATTCGGATTCGGTTGCTGCGCCCGAGGGTGTTTCGCTGGCGCTTTTGCGGAAGCTGCATCAGACGATTGCCAAGGTCACGCTCGATTTTGCAGGACGGTGGCATTTCAACACCAGCATCGCAGCGATCATGTCGCTGGTGAATGAGCTGGTTGCCGCGGAGGGCGCGATGGCGTCGGGTGAGGTTCCGCCCGCGGTGGTGGCGGAGCTGTTGAGGTCGCTGGTGCTGATGCTTGCGCCGTTTGCGCCGTTTCTTGCGGCGGAGTTGTGGGTTGAACTTGGCGGCGAGGGTGAGATATTGCGCAAGCCCTGGCCGGTTTCCGACGCGGCGTTGGCCAAAGAGGATGAGATCGAGATTCCTGTGCAGATCAACGGGAAGCTTCGCGCGGTGATTCGCGTGGCGGCGGACGCGGACAATCCGACGATTGAGGCTGCGGCGCTGGCGCACGAGAAGATCATCGAATGGCTGGCGGGCAAGACGCCGGTGAAGATCATCATTGTGCCCGGCAAGCTGGTGAATCTGGTGGTGAAGTAGTGCCTTCGGTTCCGCAGGAAACGGGGAAACTTCGCGCAACGCAGTCGCTGGTGAGCCACATGGGGTTTGTGTGGGCGCATCCGTCGCTGACCGTGATCGAGGTGGCGTGGCGATGGCTGTTCGGCGTGCCATTTCTGGCGGTGGTGTGGGTGCAGGTGCAACGGATTCTGGTGGAGATTCCGCCGGCGTCGGTAGGTCTGGACCGGCTGGATTGGCAGAATCCTTGGCTGTCTTCGGTGATTCTGGCGGATGCTGTGGCGCGGTATGAGCCTGCTGTGGCGTCGGAGTTGCGATGGCTGCTGCCGGCGGGGGTGGTTGGCTGGGCGGTTGTTTCGGGGCTGGGGCGCATGCTGGTGCTGGCGCGGATGCAGGCTCTGGAGGCTGCGGCGGGTCGACCCAGGATGTCCGTATTTTGGGCGTTGCCGGGGTTGATTGGGTTGCAAGGGCTCTGGATGGTCGTTCTGATTGGCTGCCTTTGGCTCTGGTATCGCGGAGTGGGGTGGGCTTCTGCGACGCACATTACGATTGGCGCGCAGCCGGATCTGGTGGGCTATCTGTGCTGGCTGATCTTTCTTTCGCTGGGGATATTCATTCTCTGGGCGCTGGTGAGCTGGACGCTGACTGTGGCTCCGCTGCTGCTGTTTCTGGAGGGCGACTTGCGGCCGGGGGCGGCTTTTCGGGCTTTGGCGCGGGGTTTCAGTCTGGGCAGCGAGCTTTCGGGCAAATTGCTGGAGGTGAACCTGGTGCTGGCGATTGTGAAGATCATGCTGATTGTGCTGGATATGGTCTTTTCGGCTGCGCCGCTGCCGTTCGCAGATGAATTTGGGCCGGATGCGCTGCACGTGGTGTATGTGCTGGTCTTTGTCGGATTTCTCATCGGCAACGACTTCTTCCATGTGGTGCGGTTGAGAAGCTTTTCGGCGCTTTGGCGGCATTATCGCGGAGCGCGGTCCTGAAGGGTGTTCCATCGCCAAATGTGGGAGGTGAAACACCCTGTTCCGGTTTTGAATCGTCTCATACATTACTGAACAAGAATAGTGACACTTGCCGAGGCGGTAATCTTTGCGTTGACTGTGTCTGTGCCCGTCACGTTAAAGGTGTAGCTGCCGGCGGTTGTAGTGGGAGTAACGGGACTCGTAGGTGGCGTGGAACTCTGGCCGCCGCCGCAGCCGACAACCCCTGCAGTCACCACTACAGACAACAGAACCATCAGCGCACTCCAGCGACGCCGCCTTGATGGAACGCCAAAGATGAGCGCAATGGCCATTACTGCACCGCCGCCAAGCCCCCAGGAGTTCGGCCGTGATGGTCGCGCCAGAGCGCTGCTTGTCGTTGCCGTTGTATGCACAGTCAACACTGTGGTTCCGGTGCCACCGGATGCAATCGTTACACTTGCAGGACTCAGGCTGCAGGTAGGCGCATTCTGCGCGCCTGCGGGAGAACCGGTCAGGGAACAGGCCAAATTCATTGTTCCTGAGTATGCGCTTCCTGCCGAAAACGTCGCTGTCGCCGTTGCGGCGTTTCCGGGAGATACCGGAGATGGAGCGGGTATCGCAACCACTACCTGGGAAACCGTGATGGTGGCTGTCCCGTTGGCGCTGTCATACGTTGCGTCGCCTGAGTAGGTAGCTGTCAACGTGTTGGTGGCACCGCTCAATGTCCCGGCAGAAATGTGAAAGGTGGCCGAACCGTTTGCCAGCGTCCATATTGTCCTATATGGACCACTTGCGAGGATAATGGTTCCGGATGGCGTCGCTTGTCCGCTGCCGCCCGTGACGCTGACTGTTACGTTGACAGCCTGTTCGTCGGTAATGGCTGTGGCTGATGGAGTCACTGTGACAGTTGGGATTGCCGTGCCGATTGGAGTCGTAACGGTCACAGTTGCCGATTGCGTTGCGGTCGTGTATACGCTGGCGCTGGAGGCATCCGGAGTATAAGCAGCCGTAAGCGTGTCGCTGCCCACCGGAAGCGTTCCCGCGGCCAAGGTGAAGGTGGCCGAACCGTTGGCGAGTATCTGCTGCGCGCTATAGCTTCCGCTGGTCAGCGTCACTGCGCCGGTAGCAGCGGGATTGCCGCTTCCCCCGCTGACCGCAATCGTGATCGTCAACGCCTGAGCGGTTGTGATGCTCGCCGACGATGGAGTGACCGTCACGGTGGGGGCGACCGGGAGATGGATGGTGTAAGCCGCCGTGGCCACCGCGCTTTGAGCGTCACCCGTAGCTACGGCAAGAGCTTCCAGGGTCTCTGTCTGCGAGACAGTAATCGGGCCGCTATACACGCTGGAGCCTGTTGTTGGTGTCGTCCCGTCCGTGGTGTAGTAGATGGTCGCGCCAGGTGTATTATCCGTGATAGTCACATTCTGGATGCTTGTGTAGGTGCCCGCCGGGACACTGAAGACAGGGGTAGCTGTCGCACCGGAGAAGGTAACTTTCCGGACTCGGAAATTGCCGGTATCTGCAAAATAGAGGTTGCCTGCCGCATCGAATGCAAGTCCTTGAGGGTTTACGATTTGGGCGATAGTTGCCGAGCCGCCGTCGCCGCTGTAGCCTGGGTATCCGTTTCCGGCTACTCTCGCAATGACATCCGTACTCGTTGCTACCGCTCGGACCGTGGCAGCCCAATTTGACAAGTAGAGATTGCCCGATGAGTCGACCGCCAGACCCTGCGGATATACCTCCGCTCTGGTCGCCGGGCCGCCATCGCCGCTGCTGCCATTTACATCGCCATTTCCGGCCACCGTTGTGATGATTCCAGTTCCCGCCGCAACCTTGCGAATCCTCCCGACGTAAGAAGTTGCAATGTACAGGTTGCCGGTACTGTCGATCGCAAGCGCATTGGGATTCTCAACGCTTGCGCTCGTGGCCGGGCCGCCATCGCCGCTAAAGCCGTCATTTCCATTTCCCGCGACCGAGGTGATAATGCCGCTGCTCGCGGAGACCATGCGAACCGCATTGTGGCCGGCGTCCGAAATATACAGATTGCCGGCGCTATCCAGCGCCAGACCGTTGGGACTATTTAGAAACGCGGCTGTTGCCGGGCCGCCATCGCCAATCTGCCCCGGAGTGCCGATTTGGTAATGGATTCCCGCAATAGTTGAGATCACTCCTGTGCTGGCTGTCACCTTTCGGACTACCTGGTTAAAGGAGTCGGCGATATAAAGGTTGCCGTCGCTGTCAATTGCCACGGCCTGGGGCGAATCAAACTGAGCATTGGTTGCCGGACCGCCATCCCCGCTGTAGCCAAATGTTCCATTCCCTGCGGCAATTGAGAGGACGCCGGTCTTCGCTGACACCATCCAGACAACGCTGTTCCCGGCGTCCGCGATATAAAGGTTTCCGGCGCCATCGAACGCGAGCCCCTGAGGAAGGCCTATCTGCGCACTGGTTGCTGGACCTCCAACCCCGGAGGAGCCGAACACGCCGTTTCCTGTCACGGTAGAGATCACCGCGGCGGGCGGAGATGTGATCGTATACTTCGCCTTGACGGGAGTGCTCGAAAGATTTCCCGGCGCCAGTGCCAGCGCCTGCACCGTCACTGTCCCGGATACGCTGATGGGTCCGTTGTATTCAGCCCCGAAGGTAGTGGGCGATGTTCCGTCCGTCGTTACATAGATGGCGGCTCCAGGCGTGGAATCGGTGATCGTCAACGTCTGAGGGGTGGCATAGGTTCCTGCCGCTACGGAGAACACAGGCGAGGCCGTTGACGCGGTCGGAGGAATGCTGGAAACCGTCGCTTTCCGGATTTGGCTTACGGAGCTGTCGGCAATATACAGATTTCCGGCGCTATCGAGCGAAACGCCCATTGGATAGCAGAGCGCTGCATCGGTCGCCGGTCCGCCATCCCCTCCAAGCGAGCGACAAGAGTATCCGTTTCCAACGATAGTCGTAATGATGCCGCTGCTTGCTGTCACCTTCCGGATGACCTGGTTATAGCTATCGGCTATGTAGAGGTTGCCAACTCCGTCCACAGCCACGGATTCTGGCCAGTACAGCTCCGCGTTGGTTGCGGGGCCGCCATCTCCGGTGTAGCCGCCTTCATCACGGCCAGCTCCGAAGCCGTTGCCAGCCACAGTCGAAATTACTCCGTTGCTGGCATTTACCTTGCGGATGACATTGTCATAGTAGCCGGCAATATAGAGATTGCCAGCGCTGTCGGTGGCAACCCCCTTTGGAAATTCAAACGTCGCGCTCGTTGCAGGACCGCCATCTCCAGTTGAGCCAAATTGTCCGTTCCCGGCGACGGTCGTAATCGTCCCGGTCTTCGCGGTAACTTCGCGGATGCGATTGTTGTACGAATCGGCAATATAAAGATTGCCGGAGCCATCCAAAGCGATTCCTGTGGGATAGTTCAATTCCGCGCTTGCCGCAGCACCATTGTCGCCGCTATACCCGGACGTTCCGTTGCCTGCAACAGTGGTGATGACTCCTGTCGTTGCCATTACTTTGCGAATTACGTTGTTACCGGAGTCCGCGATGTACAGGTTGCCCGCGCTGTCGAGCGCCACATTCGACGGCGAAGAGAGCGCTGCCGACGTTGCCGCTCCACTGTCGCCGCTGTATCCAGCGACTCCAGTGCCGGCCACTGTGCTGATAACACCGGTGCCGGCACTGACCTTGCGGATCACGTTGTTGTCTGCGTCTGCAATGTAGAGATTGCCCGCGGTATCCAGGGCGGTTCCAACGGGATCATTCAAGTCAGCGGCGGTTGCCGGACCTCCATCGCCGCTATACCCGAAGATCCCGCTCCCGGCGACAGTGTAGATAAAAGAACTCGAAGACGAGTCTATGAGGTACTGCGCACTGACTGGCGGACTTAAAGCGTATCCATTGGCTGCGACTGCCGCCAGTGTCTCTGACGAGGAAACGGTGATGGGGCCAGCATATTGCGCGGAACTTGTCGTCGGCCACGATCCGTTTGTCGTGTAGTAGATGACAGCACCGGGTGTCACGTCTGAAATCGTCACAGTCTGAGCGCCAGGGTAGTTTCCCGCGGGAAGTGACAGCACCGGCGCGGCGGGAGCGCGCAGATTCAATGTGTAGTTTGCTGTCGCTATCGCGCTCGTCTCATAGCCCGTAGCAACCGCAATCGCCTGGATGGTTTCATACTGCGCCGAGACGGTGATCGATCCCGTATAGACGGTCGAAGCGGTGCTCGGCTGATTTCCATTGATCGTGTAGTAGATCGTCGCTCCCGGAACCGTGTCGGTGATTGTCACCGACTGGATCGACGTATAGGTTCCGGATGCGGGCGAGATTACAGGCATCGGCGCTTGAACGTTGAGCGAGGTTGTCCCCGAAGTGCTCGTTGTGTAGTTGCTGTCGCCGGAATAGCGTGCATCGACCAGGTGCGGAGCCGGGCCAGCGGGCGAAATTCCGTTGGCGGTTGCAGAGGCCGTCTGTGCGGGTTGACTCAATTGGATCGTCAGCGCATTGTTGTAGGCTTCCACGCCAGCCACGTCAGGTCTGCCGTCGCCGTTGAAGTCCCCCAGCGCAATGTTCGTGATGTAGGTATAGATATTTCCACTGTTGGGAACCGGGCTGATCGACGTGAAGGTACCATCGCCATTGCCGAGCAGAATGGGTATGTCGGAGTTCTCGAATGCACCAACCACATCCGGCAGGCCGTCTTCGTTGAAATCGGCCACCCGGATGTGCAGGGGAGTACCTTGCGTCGGATACGTAGTAATTCCGGTTTGCGAGAACGTGCCGTTGCCATTACCCAGGAAGACAGTGATGGCTCCCTGGATGGAATTCGCCGCGATAATGTCCAGCCTGCCATCGCGGTTTACATCGGCCAGGGCCATATCGTCTACAACGGGTTGGACAGGAATCGATCCTCCGTTCCGGAAGCTCCCATCTCCATTGCCCAGATAGGCGTCGATTGAGAAGCCGTCTGTTGTAAGGCCAACCAGATCCAGAATTCCGTCCCCGTTGATGTCACCAGCAATAAGGTATGCAGTAGGCGAGCCCGGAATCCCGGCGGAGACCACCGGCGTAAAGGTACCGTCGCCCTTGCCCTCAAGGATCGTAAGAGTGTTCTGACCGTAGTAATTCGCGAAGTTGGAAACAGCAATATCCAGAATTCCGTCCCCGTTGAAATCGCCAACTATCATCGACATTGGATACTGGCCCAGAGCGGGACTTGCTGCCGCGGTAAACGATCCATCGCCCTTGCCAAGCAGGATGGTGATTGCGTTGGTCGGGTCTTGATTGGCGATTGCAAGGTCCGGTACTCCATCACCGTTGAAGTCACCGGTGGCAATGGCGCTAGGTTGCGTGCCCACCGTGGGACTGTTCGCTGCTTCCGTGAACGTCCCATCGCCGTTGCCCAGCAGAATCGTGACCGTGCTGCTCGATAGATTCACTACCGCCAGGTCCGCCTTGCCGTCCAGATTGAAATCCGCAGCCACCGCAACCTCTGGTTCTGTGCCTGTCGCCGGCGTTTGAGAGTTCAGCCACGCCAGCCCCGGCGTAGCAGCCCCCAAAGCCGCCTTGCCGAGCACTGCGTTTGCATAACTGGTGTCGAGGAACGACACGCTTCCTGTTGGCGCTGTCACGCCACCGGCTTCTATCACTGTCGCTGTCAGAGTGTAGTTGCCTACCGTGCCGCTCTGCGCGATCGTAGTCGTGGTTGGATAGGTAACACCTGTCTCGGGATTGACCGTCAGAGACATGGCGCTGGAGGAACTGATCCCGCCCCAGCCGTTTTGCAGAAGCAATGCCTTATAGCTGTGTTGTCCGGCGCCGGGAACAAACGCAAACGCCGCAGTCCCATTGCTCTTGAGTTGTGCCGTGCCAATCACATGAATGTCGGTGCAGTACGGTGCGGATGCGTCGCAGAAGTCTACTTGCCCCGTCGTCAGAGGAGTCGCGCCCACGCTGACGGTCGCCGTAAGCGTCACGATACTGCCAGAAGAGACCGTTGTAACAGGGGAGCGGCCCGTCGTAATCGACATCGTTGTCGTCGTCGCAGGCGGTTCTCCCCAGAGTTCCGTTGTGCCCGATACGCTTGCGTTGTAGTTCATATCTCCGGGGTAGCTGGCATCGACCAGATGCTGGCCAGGGACAGCCACCACAACATTGGTCGCGGTTGCGATCGCTGTCTGTGACGGCTGCGAGAGCAATACCGTCACCGTCCTGTCGTCTTCGTTGGTTGTTACCAGGTCGGCGCTGCCATCCCCATTGAAATCACCGACAGCAATGGAAACCGGAGAACCGCCTGTCGCCGGCGTCGTCGGCAGCAGAGTAAAAGTTCCGTCTCCCTTTCCCTGAAAGATCGAAACCGTATTGTTTAAGCCCGGCACGGCCAAATCGACGATTCCGTCTCCGTTGAAGTCCCCTGCTGCAAGCGAGGATTCATTGCCGCCACTCGAAGGGCCATATTCGCTGGACGTGAACGTTCCATCTCCGTTGTTCAGGAACACGGTTAGCATCGAACCGTCTTCGCCAAACGGCACAGCCAGATCCGGCCTGCCATCCCCATTCAAGTCCGCAACCACCACTGCGTTTGCCGCAATTCCCGTCTGCGGATACGTCCCGGTCGTAAAAGTCCCATCCCCGTTCCCTAGAAGAATGGCAATGGGATGGCCGCCGTTGTATTCACAATTGCTCGTAAGAACAAGGTCCGTTTTGCCGTCTCCATTGAAATCTCCACTTCCAATGTCCGCAACGCAGCCTTGGTCCCAAACAGTGATCTGGCTTGAAGTGAAGGTCCCATCGCCGTTCCCGAGAAGGATTGAAATCCCTCCGCTGCTCTCAGTTGACACCGCCATATCGGGAATCCCGTCGCCATTGAAATCGGCTACCGTCACATCCGTTGCGAACGGCACAACTGTCGGACTGGCCGCCTGTGTAAACGTGCCATCTCCATTGCCAAGGTAGATCGCCAGTGTCGTCGCAATCGAGAAGCTCGTGACCACGAGATCGAGGTTGCCGTCCCCGTTGAAATCCGCCGCGGTTACGTACCCTGCGCTCGCAACCGCCAAGGTGCCCGGCTTGGCGGTAAATGTGCCGTCTCCCTTGCCCATGAGGATGGTTACAGTGCCATCGCCAATATTCGCCACGGCCATATCGAGGATTCCATCGCCGTTAAAGTCACCGGCCGCAACCGAATATGGTTTGAAGCCAACGCTCGGCGTCTGCGGATTGAGCCAGCTCACCCCCGATGTAGCCGGGCCAAGATTCGCCGTTCCCAGCACTGCATTTCCATTGCTTGTATCCAGAAATTTCGCAGTCCCGGTCGGTACGGGTTTTCCGCCCGATTCCGTAACCGTGGCCGTCAGCGTGTACTTACCCCAGCTCCCGCTTTTTCCGATCGTGGTCGTCGTCGCATACGTAACCGGCGTTCCGGTCACCGTGAGCGCGGAGTCACTGGACGAGCTGGCAGCCTGCGTATTCGTTCCCGCAAATACCGCCTTGTAGCTGTGGCTTCCGATGCCCGGACGGAACTTCAGCGTGGCCGTTCCCGCGCTCGTCAACTGCGCCGTCCCTAACACATGAATATCCGTGCAATAAGTCGCCGAAGCGTCGCAGAAATCGACCTGCCCGGTTGTCACCGCGGTAGCTCCCACTTTTACCGATGTGGTCAACGTCACCACGCTGCCCGAGGTAACTGTAGTCACCTCATTACCCCCCGAAGTTACTGCAAGGGTCGTAGTTGTGGCAGTCTTCGTCAGCGCAGATGCGGCCTTACCTGTCCCGCAAACCGCCGCGGCGAGCGCAAGGCACAGAACTATGAACTTGCCCAGCCTGCGTGTGCTCAGGAAATCGGGATGGCAAGAAGCAATCGCAAGGGTTGAGGGGCGAACAGGCCGCGGCGCAGTAACCAAGGTGAGGTAACTCCTGAATGAGATTAAGCTAGATTGCCGGCCTGTTTAATCTTTCATCGATAAACAGCGGCATATAGCAATTCCGGATGACTGCAAGTTACACAGCATCCCAGGCATTTTTTTCTTTTGTGGAACGACCGCCGAAGTATATCACTCGGCGTCGATTGGCAACGCCGAGAATAGGAAATAGCGACAAATTCCTCTCATCGATCAAGCTAACTCTTGAGATTTACGGAAAACTCTCGGAATGATCGCATGATCGTAAGTTCGTTGGGAGCTGCGGGAAGTCAGGCTGTTCAGTCCGCCGATTTGAATTGTTCAATGCGCGGGAGCTTGAGAATCGATTTGGGTATCCTTCTCTGTCTATCGCACCTTGGCGTGTTTCTTGTTACGGCTGCTGCATAGGCAAGTTCACCCACGGCCGTGACGTTATATTGTCTTTATGGCTGACGCTCCGCTCTATGGAAAGGTCGAAGAGGTTCTTGCTTCCGAGATCGCGCGAGGAGATTATCAGGCTGGCGATCGGCTTCCATCCGAAGACGAGTTGCTGGCCCGCTTTGGTGTAAGTCGGATTACAGTCCGTCGCGCAGTGCAAAACCTCACCCAACGAGGCATTGTCGAGATTCGGAGGGGACTCGGTACGTTTGTGCTTGCGCCAAGGTTCTCACACGAGTTGACCAGGTTGACCGGGTTTGTAGAAGACATGAATACCCAGGGACGCAAGGCTTCAGCCCGTGTGATAAGTCAGAGTGAGGTTGCCGCAAGTGTAGGGGTGGCCCGGCATCTTGGTATAAGCAGGGGGACGCGCGTGATTCGAATTGAACGGGTGCGTCTGGCTGACTCCATTCCAATGTCCTTTGACGAGACTTATCTTCCTCTCGAAATCGGAAGAGAGATCGTTCGCAACGACCTCCGAGTGATGCCGATCTTCACGTTGCTTGAAGAAAAGTATGGAGTCCCTCTCATTGAGGCGGAATACAGTCTGGAGGCTGCAACGGCTTCGGCACACGTGGCGGAGGCTCTCAGCGTTCCGGAAGGATCTCCAATCTTCCGTATCGAGCGAACCTCGTTCACGACGGACGGCAAGCCGATCGACTACGAGATGCTCTCGTACCGTGGTGACCTCATTCGCTTCGTCACCCGCCTGGCTCGCCATTCGAAGACGGAAGCTTCTCAGCCCAAAGTACCGCCCTCCTTGCGAAGGCGGTAGGCATCGACAGACCACGGACCGGGCTCGGACAGCACAAGAGTCACAATGCAGGCAACATAAAGCAGGTCACACTCGTATCCGGGTGGTCCAAATTGTGCGCGTCCATCGACAATCTTCATCAGCTTGATGGAGCTGAATCCATAGGGCAGATGGACGGTCAGAATCGCGACAATAAGCAGCAGGATCGCCGGAAAACTCACCCAGAACACGAAAGCGCCACACAGAATCGCGAGTCCGGCGAAGATCTCTGTAAGGATCGTGAGCCAGGCCATGAGGTGAGCCGCAGGCACATGAACCGCATACAGGATCGCGGCGAATGCATCGGGGCCTTTATTCCATTTGGCTATTCCATGTGCAAAAAAGCCATATCCCACAATTAATCGAAGGGGCACCGTGGCATATCTTCTCAGGCTATTCTGTGTTCTTCTACCCCAGAATGTCAGGTCTCGGCTCATCGTAATTTCCCCTTGGCAGGTTTCGATTTCATTATGACAACCTAGACAATATGACGTTATAATGTCTAGGTGGTTACAGAAAAAATCGATCCATGTGAAGAATTATCTACCGCCCCGTGTTTCTCGGAAGCGGCGCGGTTCTGGTTTCGGTTGGGCCTCATCAGCTTTGGCGGGACAGCGGCTCACATCGGCATCATGCACGACGATCTCGTGGAACGTAAAAGGTGGATCGATAACGAGGATTTCCTTCACGCGCTGGGACATTGCATGATTCTTCCAGGTCCGGAGGCCCAGCAGCTAGCCATCTATCTTGGCTGGAGACTGCATGGAATCAAAGGGGGCGTCGTCGCCGGCGTGCTGTTTATTTTGCCGTCCATGGTTGTGCTGCTGGCTCTGAGCATCGTGTATGCCCGGTTTGGGAACCTGCCCTGGATCGCTGCCATGTTCAGCGGTCTTAGGCCCGCGGCGCTGGCTCTTGTCCTGCTCGCATTGACTCGACTCGCAAAGCGTTCGCTGGTTGAGCCGGTGCAATGGGTTGTTGCATCTGGGGCGTTCGCGGTAATGAGCTGGCTGCATGCTTCGATACCCTTCGTGATGGGTGCGGCTATTGTCATGGGTTTCATTCTGGCGAAATTCCGTCGCGGCTCTGTATCGTCGACACGGTCGATGCCTGTCTACGAAGCATCGATTGCGAACCCTGCCATGCGGAAGCAGGCTCTCCTATCGCTTGCAAAGATCACCGCGGTGGGATTGGGAATATGGCTCGCTCCATTCCTGGCTCTCTACTTGTTCGGCCGGGGCTTTCCCTTTTGGGCTCAACTTGGTCTGTTCTTTACGCGCACTGCCTTCGTCACGGTTGGAGGTTCCTACACTGTTATCCCTTATGTGGCCCACGCGGCGGTATCCAGGTATCACTGGCTTAGCCAGCCACAGATGCTCGATGGTTTTGCGCTCGCGGAGACCACACCAGGCCCGCTCATCATCGTGGTGGCCTTCGTCGGGTTCATGGCGGGCTTTCACCATTTCCATGGTTCGATCCTTATGGGTACCTTAGCCCTCCTGCTGACGACTCTATACACCTTTCTGCCATGCTTTCTGTTCGTATTCGCGGGCACTCCTCTTGTCAGATGGACGCAACACAATCGAAGTATGAAAGCTGTGCTGAATCTCGTCATCGCAGTTGTGTTCGCTGCTATGGTCGATCTCGCCTTGTTTCTCGCCCGTGGCGTTCTGTTTCACGCAAAAACGTACGCCTTTGCGGATCTCGATTGGATCGCCGTTGCGGTGGTCGGCCTGTCGATCTTCCTGCTTGGAACACGCAGGACAAAGTTAGGTACAGTAATCGGCTTGAGTCTCGGATTCGGAATCGTACGCTGTCTGATTCGCTCATGGTAAATACATTCGTACCGATAAGCATGCAACGGGCCTTTGGCCAGACAGGATGCGATGGAACGTGAGTCTCACTTCTTGACGCTCGCCGAAAGCAATCGGGTAACATTGGACGCATGAAGTCACTAGCTCTGACTCGTCGGGAGTTTCTGCAATCTTCGGCTGTTGCGGGAACTGGGGTTGCGTTTACTCAGGTTGCGCCGCGCACTTTGTGGGGTGAGGCTGCTCTGGCGGCCGGGGTTGAGACTGTGCCTGCGTGGGCCTCGAAGCCGATGCGCTGGTTTCAGTTGACGCTGGTCGAAGACGATCCTGCGCATTTTGATCTTGCATTCTGGCTGGATTACTTCAAGCGCACGCGCTCGGATGCGGTTTGTCTCAGCGGCGGCGGGTGTGTGGCTTATTATCCTACCGAGATTCCGTTTCATCATCGGAGCAAGTGGCTTGGCGATCGCGATGTGCTTGGAGAGTTGATCTCGGGTTGCCGCAAGATGGGCATGTCGGTGCTGGTGCGGACCGATCCGCATGCAACGTATGACGACCTGCAGGCCGCGCATCCGGACTGGATTGCTGTGGATGCGGAGGACAAGCCGCGCAGGCACTGGGCAACGCCCGAGATGTGGGTGACGTGCGCGTGGGGGCCGTACAACTTCGAGTTCATGACGGCGGTGCATCGCGAGATCATGACGCGGTATCGCCCGGATGGGATTTTTCTCAATCGCTGGGATGGGTCGGGGCAGTGTTACTGCCAGCACTGCGCTGCGAATTTCAAGGCGGCGACGGGGTTCGATCTTCCGCGTGGCGCGGGTGCAAGTGGTCTGGGGACTGATCCTGTGCGGCGGGCGTATCTGACGTGGAGCCGGGAGCGGCTGGTGAGTCTGCTGGATCTTTGGAACTCAGAGATCCGGAAGATCAATCCCGAGGCGGCGATGATTCCGAATAACGGGAGCGGAGCGCTCATTCCGCTGGATGCGGTTGAGACGAGCCGGAGAGCGCCGATGCTGGCTGCCGACAGGCAATCGCGGCATGGGCTGGCTGCTCCGTGGCTGATTGGCAAGACGGCGAAGGAGTTTCGCGCGACGATGGGCGCGAAGCCGGTGATCGGGCTCTTTGGCGTGGGGCTGGAGGAGCCGTATCGCTGGAAGGACAGCGTTACGAGCAAGGCCGAGATTCGGATCTGGGTGCTGGATGCTGTGGCCAATGGGATGCGGCCGTGGTGCAGCAAGTTTTCTGCGACTCTGCATGATGAGCGCTGGCTCAAGGGTGTTGAAGAACTGTACGTGTGGACGGAGGAGAATCAGCGCTACCTGACACATGAGAAGCCGCTGGCACGGGTAGGACTGGTGTATTCGCAGCAGACGGCTTGGTATTACGGAGACCAACACGTTGATGCAAGGGTAGAGAACTATGCGCTGGGGTGGTATCAGGCGCTGATCGAGTCGCGCATTCCCTTTGAGATGGTGCATGACCGATTGCTGGATGAGGACCGGCTGGCCGGGTTCAAGACGCTGATTCTGCCGAATATTGCGGCGCTGAGCGATGCGCAGTGCGAGCAGATCCGCAGCTTTGTGCGCAGTGGCGGGAGCGTGGTGGCAACGCATGAGACCAGTCTTTACGATGAACTGGGCGTGCGGCGAAAGAACTTTGGCCTCGCAGACATCTTTGGGGTGGATTGGACCGGCAAGGCTGAGGGGCCGATGCAGAACTCGTATATTCGGCTGGAACACGAGCGGCTGCCGGGGAATGCTTTATTTGCCGGGCTGGAGGATGCTCCGAGGATTGTGAACGGGGTGAATCGGCTGGAGGTAACGCCGCGCGCAGCCTTTGCCGAGACGCCGTTTACGCTGATTCCGAGCTATCCGGATCTGCCGATGGAGAAGGTTTATCCACGCGTGGCTAGCACGGATATTTCCTGCTTATATATTCACAAGCCTGCCGGGCGGGTGGCTTATTTCCCATTCGATATTGACCGGACTTTCTGGGAGGTCTTGAGCGAAGACCACTTGAAAATGATGCGGAATGCTCTGCTTTGGGCGCATGATGAAGCGCCGATGGTCGAGGTTGCTGGTCCCGGGCTTGTGGATGTGACAGCATGGCGGAATCCTGGGTCGATTACGATTCATCTGGTGAACCTGACGAATCCCATGGCGATGAAGGGTCCGTATCGGGATTTTTTCCCGGTGGGTGCGCAGAGGATTCGGCTCCGGCTGCTGGGGGATATTCCTGCGAAAGAGGCGCGACTGCTGGTGGCCGGGGCGAGCGTTCCGGTGGAACGTTCCGGGTTGACGCTGACTCTCACTGTCCCTTCGGTGCTCGATCATGAGGTGGTGGCGATTGAGGTTTAGGAGCGCCGGCTTTGGGAGCAGGGAACTGCTTGCAAAGGGTGTGCGGTCCCTGACACACTAGGGAGTGGACACCCAAAGTATCGTTATCCTGGATTTCGGCTCGCAGTACACGCAGTTGATTGCGCGCCGTATTCGCGAGCTGAATGTTTTTTCCGCCGTGCTGCCCTGCACGGCTTCGATTGCCGAGATTCAGGCGTATTCGCCGATTGGGATCATCCTGTCGGGCGGGCCGTCTTCGGTCTATGACGCGGATGCTCCGGACGCCGATCCGGCGATTCTGGCGCTGGAGTTGCCGGTGCTCGGCATCTGCTATGGATTGCAGTTTATTGTGCATCACCTGGGCGGGAAGGTTCGTTCGGCGGACAAGCGCGAGTACGGACACGCCGAGGTCACGGTTGAGGATGCGGAGACGCCGCTTTTTGCTGGACTGCCGGCGAAGATTCAGGTGTGGATGAGTCATGGCGATGAAGCGCTGGAACTGCCGGCCGGCTTCCATCGCACAGCCGTTACGTCGAATGCACTGGCGGGGATTGCCAATGAAGATCGCAGGATCTGGGCTGTGCAGTTTCACCCCGAAGTGCACCACACGCCGCTCGGGTCGCAGCTTTTGCGTAATTTTGTCTTTGGAATCTGCGGCGCGCGCGGCGACTGGACGCCGCATCACTTCATTGAGACGACGGTGGCCTCGATTCGCCAGAGAGTGGGGTCGGGCCATGTGCTTTGCGCCCTGTCGGGCGGAGTGGATTCGTCGGTGGCGGCGGTGCTCGTGCATCGGGCGATCGGCGACCAGCTTACCTGTGTTTTCGTGAATAACGGGGTGTTGCGGAAGAACGAATTTGCGCAGGTAACGAAGAATCTACGCGACAAGCTGGGGTTGAACCTGGTTCCGGTGGATGCCAGCGAGCGGTTTCTAGAGAAGCTGGCTGGGATTACCGATCCGGAGACGAAGCGGAAGGTCATCGGTCGGGAGTTCATTGCGGTTTTCGACGACGAGGCCCACCGCATCGCCGACCAACTTAGTTCCAGTAAGTCGGGCGGCGTAGAGTGGCTGGTGCAGGGGACGCTGTATCCGGATGTGATTGAGTCTTCGAGCGTGCGCGGGCCTTCGCAGACGATCAAGAGCCATCACAATGTCGGCGGCTTGCCGGAACAGATGAAGATGAAGCTGATTGAGCCGCTGCGCGATCTCTTCAAGGATGAAGTCCGACGGATCGGGCGCGATCTCGGCATGCCGGAAGACATTCTCGGGCGGCAGCCCTTTCCGGGACCGGGGCTGGCGGTGCGCATATTGGGGGAAGTTACCGCTGAACGCGTAGCAATCTTGCAGGAAGCGGACGATATAGTCGTTAGCGAGATCAAGGCTGCGGGGCTGTATTCGCAGGTTTGGCAGAGCTTTGCCGTGTTGCTGCCAGTGCGCAGCGTGGGTGTGATGGGCGATCAGCGGACATATGCGAATACCTGCGCCATTCGCGCGGTTCACTCGGAGGATGGCATGACGGCGGATTGGGTTCCGCTGCCGTATGAAGTGCTGAAACGCATCTCCAGCCGGATCGTGAATGAGGTGCGCGGGATCAATCGCGTGGTGTATGACATTACTTCCAAACCTCCGGGAACCATTGAATGGGAGTAAGTCGAGCAAGCGCACGGACGGTTGTCGTCAGCCACCCTACCGGCAATGCCAATGCGGCTGCCGTGGTAAGTGCGCTGCACGAGGACGAGTTACTCGCGGCTTTCTTTACATGCGTGGATTGGCGGCCGGATAGCCGATTGGCAAAGGCCGCGCCGAAGGCTGTGCGGGCGGCGTTTGAACGGCGTGCGCGGATACAGATTCCGACAGAGTTTGTTCGCACGAGGCCTTTTCGCGAGTTAGTGCGCAATCTGTATATACGGACAGGGAAGAGGCATCTGATCGCCGATTCGCGCCATCCCTACTCGATCGATGGGGTATATCGCGACCTGGATGGTTATGTCGCGCGAAGCATGGATAAGATTCCGGGAATTCGCGCAGTGTATGCGTATGAGGACGGAGCGCTGAGGCAGTTTCGGCAGGCGCATGAGTTAGGCGTGCAGTGCATCTACGACTTACCGATCGGGTACTGGCGCGCGAACCGGAATATCTCGGCGGAAGAGGCTGAATTGCAGCCTGAATGGAGGGGAACGCTCAATGCGCTGGCCGACAGCGACGCCAAATGCGCGCTGAAGGATGAGGAACTGAGCCTGGCCGACACGGTGATTGTTCCCAGCACGTTTGTAAAAAACACGCTCGAACTGTTTCCGGATACAAAGAAGATTCTTGTGAACCCATTCGGGGTTCCGGCGAGTATCTCCGCCGTGAAAAAAGTTACAAAATCCGATCAGCCTTTGCGAGTGCTGTATGTTGGTTCACTTACGCAGAGGAAGGGAATTGCCTATCTTTTTGAGGCCGTCGAGAAGGCCGGCAAGGCTGTTACGTTAACGGTAGTCGGGCGCAAGGTGGGACAATCGGCGCTGCTGGATAAGAATTGCGAGAATCATCGCTGGGTGCCATCTTTGCCGCACTCGGAGATACTTGCCGAGATGCGCCGCCATGATGTGTTTGTCTTCCCGTCACTCTTTGAGGGGCTGGCGCTGGTGCAAGGCGAGGCGCTTTCGCAGGGGCTTCCGGTGATCACGACGCCTAACTCGGGAGGAACGGATATTATGCGGGACGGAATAGATGGGTTTGTCGTTCCAATTCGCGACGCCGAGGCGATAACTGCCCGATTGCTTCAGTTACATGGACATAGAGAACTGTTACAGCAGATGAGCGAATCCGCGCAGGAGCGTGCGGCGGAGCTGGGCTGGCAGGGATACAAGCAACGTGTGGTGCGTGCTGTGCGCGACGTGCTCGGAGTTCTGTGACTTACTAGCGCTGACTCAGGCCGCTGCGGGCCTGGGCGCACGCGTCAGCCAGCCGAAGAGAAAAGTTCCAACGACGATGATGCCGAGCAGACCGAGCCAGATAAGAGCAGCCTGCTCTAGGACGAGGTCCTTGCGGGACTCGATTTCGCGGAGATTGCGGCCGGCGAGCACGAAGCCACCTTGCGCGCCGGACACATGGCGAACAACTGAGGCAATGCGGACATCGCGCCGTGGCGCCCAGGTCACGCGTTCTTCCCCATTCCTGCGCACAAAATCGAGAACGCCGCGCGGCAATTGCGGCACGGCTCCATTCAATTGCGCGGAGGACGCGAGCACCTGCCCCTGCTCGTCGTAGGCAATGACGAATGCGGACAGGCTGGCATCCATATCAGTCTGGTCGTTTGGAACGGCTGCGGCGATGGAGACTCCGCGAGCGAGACGGCTGGCGAGGTCGGTGGCCATGCCTAACTGAGGGTCGTTGGCAGACTGGCGCAGAGAGTTCTGTTCAATGATTACGAAGCCCAGGGTCAGTGCGCTGAAGAGGGCGATCAGAATGAGCGCGTTGTAGAGCACCACTGGACGCGAGACAGTTTCACGCAGCATGGCGAGATTCTCCTTGATCAGGGATTGGATCAGGTCCTTTAGGAGCGTGCGCAGAAATGCGGGCCTGGACAGAACGGGGTCGGCGAGCGCATCGCGCAGCGATTGCATCATGGCGGTTTCGTAGGATTGGCGGAATTGCAGGGGATAGAGGCTGATGGCGCGTTGATAGGCTGATTCGATTTGGTTGGGTCTGTGCGCAGAAGGGAGCGTCATGAACGGCCTCCTTGCGGAAGCAAACCGCGTTGCCGTGCGGCGGCAAGGGCGGAGTCCATGCGGTTGAGTTCGGCTTCGAGGGCGAGACGTCCGGCGTCGGTTAAGCGGTAGTAGCGGCGGCGCTCGTTGTCGGAGGTGTCGGTTTCGACAACGAGGTTGTCTCGCATCAGTCGTTCGAGCGTTCCGTATAGCGTGCCGGGACCCATTGCGATGCCGCCGCCTTCGGGAGCGCGCGCGTCCTTCATCATGGCGTAGCCGTGCCGGTCGCCCCCTGCAAGCGACAGGAGGATTGCGAAGACGGCGGGCGTGAGAGGGGTCGAAACAATCATGTTGCGAATATACATCCGTTATGGATATATCCGCAACGGTAATATTTTGGAAAATTCTAATGACCAGAGGCGCGCAGGAGGATTACCAGCACGAGATAGACGATGACCGGGAGCATGATCGTCCTCAGTTTTTTCTCTCAGGAGTGAGTTCAACGTCCACGGTATGCGTATCGTCGTTGAGGTTGAGCGTGTAAAGCAGCCTCTGGGACACAAAGGCGTGCTCGAAGGCGGGATTGAGGCCTTGTGTGCTTGTCATGCTGAGAAGCGCTCCCTCGTTGAAGACTTCGCCCTGGGGCAAACGTATAGCACCGATGATGATCGCGCGCTGGTCGTCGCTTACGTTTGCGACGTTGAGGTTGCCCATGGTGTAGATCGGGCCGAGGTCGGCGGAGATTTGATAGCCAATTGTGCCATGCGCGCGATCGACCGTGGGTGTAACGGTGACCTTGGCCCTCATATGTCCATAGTTGTGCAGTTGCCGTTTGAAGAAATCGCAACTCCGGTGTAGCTTTGCGAGATCGACGACATCTCCGGGACGGAGCCCAAGCTGTTGGTCGAATTCCGCTTGCGACAGAAAGGAGTTTTCTGCGAGCTGCGCGCCGGCCAGTCTGTATTGAGGGCCTTCGTCGATGGATACGGTAAGCGGGATATGCACCCCGTTCTTATCGATCACTGGATTCGGCATAGCCGTTGCGTGGACCTTTATGTCGAGATAGCCCTGACCCTCATACAAGTTGAAAAGGTCTGTTTCCAACTGGAGTGTGCTGTCTTCTGTTCTGTAGGCTGAGCCGGTGGACTTTGCGAGGACCGATCGCACCTCGTCCGCGAGTTTGGCTGAGAGGATGCCAGTCCTGATCTTTCCCACGAGGATTAGAGGGTCGACGATTGTGAAGCTCATGGCTGTGATCTTGTCGAGATTCGGATCGGTATACAGCTTCGGAATTACAGCGGCGGAGATGCTCATGGCTCCCAGTTCCTCTTGCAATGCTTCAGTAACTCCGGTCAGCAGGGTGCCGGAGCCGGGAACCTTCCCTCGATAGAGAAGCACGCGCGCACGGAGCCGGTTGTCCAGATTGTTGGCGAAGTTGACTGGGAAGTTCTCGAGGCGGATGGGATACAGCGTGGATGTGGGAGTGATCTGGAAGGTCAACTCCCGATCGTTGTAGGCGAATCTGATGTTCTCGAAGAGGCCGGTATCGAGCAACTGCGTGGTGTGTTCGTTCAAGGCGGCTGCGGTGACGGGGACGCCTGACTGGAGACCGGCGGCGGTGGCCAGTTCAGCATCAGTGTACTGGCTGGCTCCCTCGAAATGAATCGTCTTGAACGCAAACGACTGAGCTGCGCCGGAGACCCCACAACATAACAGCCATAGGATGGGGAAGATGCGAAGCCGGGGGAGTTTCATTACCGGAAGCGTACCAAAAACTGCAGCTTTGGCGCAGGAAAAGCTGGAATCGATGCGATGGACCTTCGGCGCCATTGAGGCTGGCGGATGGAAGGGAAAGGAAAACGGCCACTCCGAGGATGAGGAGTGGCCGTTCTATCGTTTGTAAACCGTCTGCTGCTTAGTGCGCAGCCAGGGAGGGCCGGGTTTCCAGCGTTCCGTTGGCGTAGCCTTCGCGCATCTCGGCGATGGTCTTGGGAGCGTAGTCGCCCGCGTGACCGGCTTGGCCGAACTCGGTCATGCGCGCGGCAACGACCTTCTGCATTGCGGCGCGAGCGGCGCCGTTGTAGTCGCGCGGGTCGAACTTCTCCGGGGTCTCCCAGAGCACTTTGCGGATTGCGCCGGTCATCGCCAGACGGTTGTCGGTGTCGACATTGATCTTGCGCACGCCGTGCTTGATGCCGAGCTGGATCTCTTCGACCGGCACTCCCCAGGTTTCCTTGAGGTGTCCGCCGTACTGGTTGACGATGTCCTGCAGATCCTTGGGAACCGACGAGCTGCCGTGCATGACGAGATGGGTGCGGGGCAGACGGTTGTGGATCTCGATGAGCAGGTTCATCTTGAGCACCGAGCCATCCGGCTTCTTGCTGAACTTGTAAGCGCCGTGGCTGGTGCCGATGGCGATGGCCAGCGCGTCGACGCCGGTGCGCTCCGCGAACTCGACAGCCTGGTCGGGATCGGTGACGTGATCGAGGCCGGAGCCGCCTGCGCCGTGGCCGTCTTCGATGCCGCCAAGGACGCCGATTTCGCCTTCCACGGTGACACCGCGCTCATGGGCGAATTCGACGACGCGGCGGGTGACTTCGATGTTCTCTTCGAACTCGGTCGGGGTCTTGCCGTCAGCCTTCAGGGAGCCATCCATCATGACCGAGGTAAAACCCAGCTCGATGGCGCTCTTGCAGGTTTCGAAGCTGTTGCCGTGGTCCTGGTGCATGGCGATCGGAATCGTCGGGTTCAGTTCCGCCGCGGCCAGGATGAGGTGATAGAGGTAATTGTCCTGCGAGTACTGGCGAGCTCCGCGGCTGGCCTGGATGATGACAGGAGAGTTGGTCGCGGTCGCGGCAGCCATGATCGCCTGGATCTGCTCCATATTGTTTACGTTGAAGGCACCGACGCCGTATCCGCCTTTGGCGGCTTCGTCGAGTAGCTGGCGCATCGAGACTAAAGGCATATGAATTCTCCTTCTGGTGTGCGCCATCTCCTCACGACAGAACCGAGGGGGTGGCGACAATCGTACTAATGGTAGCAGAGAGTTGAGGGTCGATTTGCGGTCCGTATCATTCTTTGCCACGGGTCCGGTTCAGGCGTCGGCGAACGGGGAGATGGAACTTGAGATGGGACTTGAAATGGAACTAGGGCACTCTCGGCGAAAGACAGACGGGGGACTAATTGGCTGCCGGGCGTAACATTTCAAGGAAAGTGTCCATCTGATAGGGCAGAGGATTTCTGAAGGAGATTGGTATGTCTGGTTTTAGTACACTTAGCCGCGCTATCTGGTGGGTTTTGATTGCTTCTTTGGCCTGTGTGGGATGCAATGCTGCGACCGGCGTCTCCATTCCGGCTCCGGCAAGCGACGCTGCGCTGGCAGCTAAGCCGGGCAAGCAGACTGCCGTCTTCGCGGGCGGTTGTTTCTGGGGCACGCAATCAGTTTTTGAGCGGGTCAAGGGGGTGCTCGATACGACTGCCGGATATTCAGGCGGTTCGGCTTCGACGGCCACTTATGAGCAGGTAGGCCAGGAGAATACGGGGCACGCCGAATCGGTGAAGGTGGTTTACGATCCGTCGAAGATCACTTATGGGCGGTTGTTGCAGATCTTCTTTTCCGTCGTGCATGATCCGACGCAACTGAACCGGCAGGGGCCGGATGTGGGCACGTCTTACCGCTCGGTGATCTTCTATACCAGCGAAGAGCAGCACCGGATCAGCGCGGCTTATATTGCGCAGCTCGACGGAGCGAAGGTATTTCCGAAGCCGATTGTGACGGAGGTTACGCCACTGAAGGGATTCTATGACGCAGAGTCCTATCACCAGGACTATGCGCTCTATCATCAGGAGAATCCTTATATCCTGGTCTGCGACAAGCCGAAGGTGGAAGCGCTCAAGGCTCAGTTTCCTGAGTTATTCAAGGATTACAAGGGTAAGTGAATCGGGAGATTGACGGCTTCGCGCGCGTCGTATACCTTCGCTGCATGAAGATCTCAGCTCTTCGTTGTTGTTGCTCCCACATCCAGTAGTTGGGTGAGCGGCAAGCCAGCCTGCAACGTCATTCGGCACAATCCATCGCTCATCCAAATTCTCCCTGAGGTTACATCCTCTCGCGTCGATCCATGCAGGCGCTGAGTCGATATCTTCCGCCCAGTCTTCCTCTTTGCATCCAGATGCTCGACGTGAACGCAGATGAACACCACGACAGACAGGAGTGCACCTATGAGTACGGTTCTCAACGAAGTGATCGCAGCCAACCAGGAATACAGCACCTCTTTCGGTGAAAAGGCGAATCTTGCCCTTCCACCGGCCCGGCGATTCGCGGTACTTACCTGTATGGATGCTCGTCTCGATCCGGCTAAGTTCGCAGGCCTGCGCGAGGGAGATGCGCATGTGATTCGAAACGCAGGCGGACGCGCCAGCGATGACGCCATTCGCTCGCTCGTAATCAGTTACAAGCTGCTGGGCACCCGGGAATTCTTCGTGATTCATCACACAAATTGCGGGATGGAGTTCTTCACCAACGAAGTTATGCGAGGACTTCTCAGTAACAGTCTCGAAACCGCTGAACTTGGCGCGAGCGGATTCCGCGACATAGGGAAGGGTCCTGGTTCACGTGCGGGCGAATTTATCGAATGGCTGACGATTCCCGATCAGAAGCAGGCAGTGATCGATGACGTACTTCGCATTCGCACCCACCCTCTGGTTCCTAAGTCGATTCCGATCTACGGCTATATCTATGACGTGAAGAGCGGTAAGCTGATCGAGGTTGAGGGCGCAGCGAAAGCGGGCGCGGCATCTTAAGAAGATCACCGTGCGGCAAAAACAAAAAGGCCGGTCTGCTGAATGCACACCGGCCTTTTGTTTTCCTTCGTGTTGTAACTACTTGAGCAGCTTAGTAACGTCCGCCGCCGCGTCCGCCGCGATCATTGCCGCCGCGTCCACGTCCGCCACCGCCGCCTGAACCACCCTTTTGCGCCTGGAAGCAGTCGCGGCAGAATACCGGACGATCTCCGCGAGGCTCAAAAGGAACTGTCGTCTGCTGGCCGCAGCCAGAGCAGATAACTGCCGTTCCGGTAGATGCACGCGAGCTATAACCACCGCCCCCGCCGCCGTAGCTGCTTCCGCCACCTCCGCCAAAGCCTCCGCCGCCGGCTTGGTCGGCTTTCTTGGCCTGTCTGCAAGGCTTGCAGCGCTTCGGCGTCGAATATCCCCGTTCCTGGAAGAACGTCTGGTCAGCAGCAGTAAATGTGAATTCCCGTCCGCAGTCGCTACAGGTAAGTTGCAGATCTCCAGCCATTAGTGTTCCCCTTTTTCAGTTTGTTAAAACCCCGTAGACTACGCGGGTACGAATAGTCTACGCGCTTTGTGGCGCGGTGACTCGAAATCGTTTCATGGAAATTGAAAGCGAACGCTCGATTTTGCGCAAATCGCTGCGTTCTGAGGCAGATGCAAACGTAGAAGCGATACCTTTGCTGGAAGCTCTGCCGGTACGACCAATGCGATGGACAAAGTCTTCGGCAACTTTCGGGATATCGTAATTGACAACGTGCGCAACGTGCTTCACGTCGATTCCTCGCGCCGCCACGTCGGTAGCGACGAGGACGCGATGGCGGCCTTCGGAAAAGCTCTTAAGTGCCGAGTTGCGCTGCGCCTGAGAGCGATCGCCGTGTATCTGCGTCGCTGAATGTCCGGAGCGAACCAGACGGCTGGCTACGCGGTCGGCGCCGTGCTTGGTGCGAACAAAGACGAGGAAGCTGCCTTCGCCGGTTTCAAGCAGATGCTCAAGTAGCTCGTGCTTCTTATCCTGTTCTACTTCAAATGTCTGTAACTCGACATTCTCGGATGGTTTCAGTACGGAACCTATTTCAATGCGGGCCGGATCTTTCAGATACTCGCGGACGATTTCGCGAATATTAGCATCAAGCGTTGCCGAGTAGCAGAGAGTCTGGCGGCCCTGGGGCAGGCAGGCGGCGATGCGCTGAATGGCCGGCTTGAAGCCCATGTCTAACATGCGATCGACTTCGTCGAGGACAAGAATCTGTACCTGGTCGAGCTTAACGAGCTTGCGCTTGAGATAGTCTTCGAGGCGGCCGGGAGTGGCGACGATGAGGCGTGCTCCGCGGCGGATAAGCTGGAGTTGCGGACCCTCTGCCATGCCGCCGCAGACGAGCGCGACGTTATTGGCCGGGTTGGTGTTGAGATTGCGGAAATGCGTCTCAACCTGCATAGCCAGTTCGCGGGTGGGCAGCAGAATCAATGCTGTCGCGGAGCGGGATTCGGTCTTGGCGAGCTTCTCGAGGATCGGAACGATGAAGCTGAGGGTCTTGCCAGTGCCGGTCTGGGCTGTGGCGAGGACGTCCTTGCCTTCCAAGGCGGGCGGAATTGCGCCGGCCTGAACTGGAGTCGGGGTAATGAAATTAAGAGCAGCGATGCGCTTCTTGAGCGCGTCGGAGATTTGAAAGTCTGAAAACTGAGTCACTTAGTCCTTATATGCGGCCGCATACAGCTCTGCTGTGGGCCTTGCTCTATGCTCTGCGGCGGCTTCAAGCGCCGGAAGAGAAACCTGAAATGATGCGTAGTACCGGGTAGGAATAAATCCTGGTGATTGAGTGGAAGTAAATACTGCGATGACTCAATCCGGCCCTGCCGCACGCTGCCTCTGATTGGGAACTTATCTGTTCCTGCAATCTGCTGTCCGCTCAACTTGCTAAGAACAGAGCGGTTACGCTGTAGGGGCTTGGAGAAATAAAACTTGCGGGGCAGTCTTGCTTTTATGGCCCTGCGAATATCCTTTTCCAGGTATCGGGGCCAAGTTCTCCGAATCGTGGAATCTGCCGGAGAGCGAGAATGGCTCACAACCAAACAACTGAGCGCAATCTAAGAGTAGCACAGTTAATGGTTCTGTCAATGAATAGGTTAGAAATAGTTACTATTCGGTAATCGGTCTCCGATGGGTTATTCACAGCGGATGGCGCTGATTGGCTCGATCCTCGCTGCCCGGAGCGCGGGCAACAGGGAAGCTGCACTGGCGATGGCGGTCAAAGCAGCGACAGAGCCGAAGAGAATCCAGGGATCACGCGGCGAAGTTTCGTAGAGGAAGCTGGCCAACGCGCGCGAAGCGAGGATCGCCGCGATGAGCCCGGCGCCGCAGCCGCCAAAGGCAACCACGGCGTTTTCGCGGAAGACTAACGCGACGACTCTGGCGCGCTGCGCGCCGAGCGCCATGCGGATGCCGATTTCGCTGGTGCGGCGAGCGGTCGAGTATGCGAGTGTGCCGTAGAGGCCGATGGCTGTGACAAGCAGCGCGCAGGCGGCGAAGAATACTGTGAGCAGCGCCATCATCCGCTCCGCGCTCATGGAGTTATCCACTACATCGTCCATCGTTGTCATGGTTGGAGCCGGGATCGACGGAGCGAGCCGCGCTGTTATGGAACGGGCTGCCGCAACCAGCGGAGTCTGCGGTCCATCGATGCGCACCACGGCATTCAACGATGGCTTGGGCTGTTCGTCCTGCATGATGGGTACATAGCCAGCAGGAGGCGCAGGCGTGCGAATATCTCGATACTTCGCGTCTCCTACGATCGCGACAACTTCAAAGGAAGTCTTGGTGCGCGAATAGATGACCTGTTGCCCGACAGCGTTGCGTCCGGGAAAGAACTGCTTAGCGGCGGCTTCGTTCAGAATGATTTTCAGCCCCGAGGCTTTGGTGTCACCCCACGTAAAGTCGCGTCCTTGGTAGAGCGGGATGCGCATCGTCTCGAAGTACCGTGGCGCAACGCTGTTCAGCCAGATCATGTGAGCGCTCTGGCCGGGTGCTGCGTATCTTCCGTTCCAGCCTCGGTGAGACAGCGGCACGATGAACTCGAAGCTGGCATTCCTTACGCCCGGTTGATGGCTTAGGTTGTCACCAAGTTGCTGATAGAGCTGCATCAACTGGTCGCCTTGAAGCCCCTGTTTATCCATGCTGAAGGCGATATTGACGAGGCCCTTGGGGTCGAATCCTGTGCCGGACTCATATAACTTCACCACGCTGGTTGCAAGGAGTCCCGCGCCGACGACGAGCACCAATGCCAGAGCTACCTCACAGGCGAGCAGTATTCGCGGCAGGATGCTGCGCCGTTCCTGCAAATGGCTGGCGTGCTGGCCTTCCTTGATGTGGTCATTGAGATCGCGGCGAGTCGATTGCAACGCTGGAACAAGACCGATGAGCAGGGTCGAGATTACGGCGATCAGAGCGGCAAATGCGAGCACGCGGAAGTCCAGCGAGGCATCCAGTTGGATTGCGCTCTCGCCGCTGGAAAGCATTGCGGCGAGGAAATGGCTGACGGTCGGTGCGGCGGCAATTCCGACAGCCGTGCCAATTACAGCTATCAACATGCTTTCGACGATGAGTTGTTGTACGAGCCTGCGTCGTGTCGCGCCCATTGCGAGCCGGGTCGCCAGCTCCCGTTCGCGCGCTGCGCTGCGCGCCATCAACAGGCTGGCGAGGTTCAAACATGCCAGCAACAGAATCCCTCCGCACATCCAGAACATGATAGTGAGGGGTTTGCGGAACAGGGTACGGATAAATGTGAATCCGCGCGAGCCCGATTCGGCGGCGAAATGAAAATGCCCCTTTTCTTTTTCCGAGATGAATTGCGGATCAGAGGATGATTCATGAAGAATCGGAATCGATATTGTCTGCAAGGCTGCGTTGGCCTGTTCGAGGCTTGCGCCGGGCTGGCGGCGTGCTAAAACGGTCAGCCACCATGCATGGATTCCATCGTCAATATGATTCCTTGGCGCATCGATGATCGGGTCGGCGGAGAGCGGAGCAAAAATCTGCGGCCTCTGGGTGGGGTCGGCTCCTATAAAACGCTTAGGCATGACTCCCACCACGGTGAAGGGGACGTTCGCGATGATCAGCTTGCGGCCAACGACGTCGAGAGCGCGATTGAACCACCTTTCCCAGAAACTCTCGCTGAGGACGACGGCCAGTCCTGTGACACTGCCGCCGGGCTGGTCATCCTCAGGGGTGAGATAGCGCCCCAGGAGCGGCGGTGTTTGCAGCGCGGTGAAGAACTGTCCGCTGACAAGCATGCCATGAATGTTCTCATTGCCGGATTGTCCTCTGACCTGGAGAGTGTCGGTATTGTAGGCGAAGATGTCCGAGAAAACGTCGTGCCTGGTCTCAAGGCTGCGGAAGAAAGGTGTGCAGAATTCGTATTCCGGCTGCGGCCCTCCCTCTTCAAAGCTAAGGACGGCCAGTTGCTCCGCGTGCGGCACTGGAAGTGGGCGTAATAACAGCCCGTTGATGAGGGAAAATACCGCAGTGTTTGCGCCTACTCCCAGGGCCAAAGTTAGCACTGCGATTGCGGTAAATCCTGGGGATTTCTTCAAGAGGCGAAGGGAAAAGCTGACATCGCGCAGGAGGTTTTCGGCGGTGCGGAATTGCCAGAGTTCACGCAGGCGCTCCTGCCAGCGATTTGGATTGCCGAAGGTCTGTCGCGTGGCTCGATCAACCTGAGATTGCGGGACGCCCTGACGGAGAAGCTTTTCGCGCAGCAGCGTCTGATGAAACTCCAACTCTTCGGCCATCTCGCGGTCGAGGCGCTGTTTGCGGAAGAGGGATTTGAGCCGTCCCAGGAATTCATGCAGGTTGGGAGCCATGCGGTGTCTCCTTGAAATGCGGTCAGGGCAATGTAACTAAGACGCTTGCATCACAAAAGCTACTGCTGCGGAAAGCCGCGCCCAACGTTGCGATTCGGCATTCAGTTTCTTCTTGCCTTCGGCGGTAAGCTGGTAGAACTTGGCGCGGCGATTGTTCTCGGATGCTCCCCATTCAGCTTTGAGCAGGCCGCGTAGTTCAAGCCGATGCAGCGCGGGATAGAGCGCGCCTTCTTCGACTTTAAGAAGCTGCTGCGAGGTCTGGTGAATCCACTCAGCGACCGCGTAGCCGTGCAGCGGGCCGCGTGTCAGCGCTTTGAGGACAAGCATTTCGAGGGTGCCCTGGATCAGGTCGCCGGAGTCGGTTTGTTCTTCCCTAAGCATCTTATGGGGGAAAGTACTCCAGCCTGGGTAAAACTGTCAAAGAAATTCAGAAAGCTGCGTGCATTTTGTTTTGAAGACTGGCTTGCGAGGCGGCTGGAAGCGGTACGGAGGATACTGGGACGATACTGGTTTGATAAGGCCTGGCGTAGTGTCTACGCCGTGCGGCAGGGCATACTAGACTCATGCGATTGTTTCGGTTGCGCCAATTCCTGCGTAGAGCCTCTCGATCCGCAAGTCAGCAGAGGCCGATGACATTCCCTCGATATTTCATTGCGCGCCTCTCAGCTTCCTGGAGACCTTTGCGATGGCCTGCGGTTGTATTTGGCGCTCTGGCATTTGCAGCCGGTCCGGTTATGGCGCAGACCGGGGCAGAGGCTTTTCACTGGGTAGATTTTCACGATTCCAAGGATGCTCCAATGGTGCAGTGGGTGACGCGGGAGCTGACGGCGGAGAAGTGGACGGCGATCCGCGAGATTGGCGTGCAGTGGGATTCGGCGGTGGTGGTGACTTCGCTGCGGGCGACGCCACAGTCGGCTCCGCCGGGCGACACGTTTACGGTCTGGAGCATTGCGCTGTCGAAACATGCGGTGCAGCCACTGCTGCATGGGGTCAATCCGCGAATTTTGAACTGGACGACTTTTGGCGGCGCGAGCCAGTTGGTGCCCGAATTGGGGCTGGTGTATGACGACTGCTGGGGATGCGATGCGCCTTCAACCTTTTTCACGACGCTGTATTACAACTACGTGGATCATGCGTGGCGGGCGCGCTGGCTGCGAGGCGACCAGGCGGCGGCGCTCTGGAGCGGCGGAACAGTGGACGGCGTGGTCCGGACGCAGGTGTACGGACTGCTGACGGAGCCCCCGGGGCGGGATGTGCTGGCCACCTGGAACCATTACGACTACGGGAAGACCAAGCCGGCGGAGGATTATGTCTTTGAGTACAGCGTGGACGTCGGGAGCGGGCTGGAGCAGACGCAGCGGCTGAGTTCGCCCCATGCCGAGGAGATGGAGCAGCGATTGTGCAAGGCGAATCCCGGACAGGCTGATCCGGCGTTGGCGGAGCTGGCGCGGGGGCAGGATTCGGCGATTTGCCGGGAGCTGATCGGGATGACTGCGAAGACGAGGCCGGTGCGGCGGCCGACGACGACTCCTCCGGCGAATAACCGTGGGCAGTCTTTGCCGCCTCCGGCGAAGAAGTAGTTGCTTATTCCTGCGCGGTGAGTACGTGAATCGAAGCTAGGTTGCGGACCCAGCGCGCGGGGCGCTTTTCGCCGGTGGTCACTAACTGAAACTGGCCGTTGTCGGCGAGGGGTTTGCCATCCAGCGTATCGGCGACCAGGGTAGTGCCGTCATGGACGTCCGGTGTAACTTCGCCCACGGAATAGACCACGCCATAGCCGTCGGTGCCCTCGGCGAGCAGGTAGAGGCGGAAGTCTTTGCCGCGGGGCTTTTCGGGGACGCCGAGACGGGCGAGCAGTGTGCTCAGCGGCACGCCGGAGTACGTCTGGGAGGCTTTGGCGTGCTCGTTGTAGACGGTGATGGTGGTGTGGGGCAGCGCGGCGAGGGTCGCGGGAGTGAAATCTTCGGATTTTCCAGCGTAGGTGATCTTGAGTGAGGTGGATGGGGTGGAGTGCGCGTCCATCTTCATTTCGCCCGCGGGCTGTGCGGGTGCCTGGCTGCGTAAATCTGACGGGCTCAGAATTGCCAGAACGGCCAAAGCCGGGAAAAGAGCCGAGGTCCAAATCAACTTGCGCATAATGAATCCCTCTCGGGTTCCATCGTATACTGGGCGTATGTCGATTGTGCGCAACATCGGAGCTATTGCCAAGGGTATGAGCATCACCTTCAAGGAGATGCTGGAGCCGACGCAGGTAGAGAATTATCCAGACGGGCCAGGACCCTTGCGTGGAGCGAAGTTCGAGCAGCGCTTCCGCGGCGCCCATGAGTTGCAGCGGGATGAAAATGGCCTGGAAAAGTGCGTGGCCTGCTTCCTGTGCGCGGCGGCGTGCCCTTCGAACTGCATCTTTATCGAGGCAGCGGACAATACGAAGGAAGTGCGCATCTCGTCCAGCGAGCGCTACGCGAAGACCTACAATATCGACTACAACCGGTGCATCTTCTGCGGCTACTGCGTGGAGGCCTGCCCGACGGATGCGATTACGCATGGACACGGCTTTGAACTGGCCAGCCTGAACGCGACCAACCTGGTGATGCGCAAGGAAGAAATGCTGGTGCCGGTGGCGGCGCTGACGGCGAAGTAGCCCTAGCTCGTTTAATCCTTGCGTTCCTCCCGGCAATAATTACGTTGACTCGCCCAAGCATCAGCGATTGAGTCAGCATAAATATATTTAGCGCACCACGCCGGTTCGATTGAAGGAAAAGGTGCCACAGAATCGCTGGACATTAGGTAGGCGCGGCTGTATAAGCCTGTGCATGACGAATCCCGATGAAGAACTCCAAAAGGCAGAGGACGAATTAACCAGTCTTCGGCAGCGAGCCATTAATTTAGCAAACGATCTTCCGTGGGCGGCTGATGAATTGAAAAGGAGCGCCGCTTTGGGACCTTCAGGCGAAGATTGCCTTGATGGTAAGCACCCTCCGCACCGGCTGCCTGGTGTGGAGCATGACCATAAACATCGCTATAACGATGTCATTGCTTTACTCTGTGCTCTTAGAAATGCGCGCATCGACAGGTATAACGCTGGACTAAACCATTCAGTTTCCCAACGAAGGTCTACGGTTAACACGTTGGATTGAATTTGTGGTATCTTAGCAGCGAATAGAGGACCCCGCCCCCAGCGGGATTTCTTCATTATGACTAATGTGCGCTCCATCGGGAAGCGCAGCAACTCTTGGGGAATCAGATGACCGAATGGGTTTACGAAATAAGGACCATTAGGCCAACGTGGGAGACGCAAAGCGCTGCCCGTCCTCCAGATGCAATCGAAATCATCCATGCATATTTGAATGGGGTGGGTGAACAGGGCTGGGAGTTGGTTGGATTTCTTCCTAGTGCGTGGACGGAGGAATCAGCGGAAAATCCAGTCAATCCACTGATACTCCACACAGTCTTCAAGCGGCCAAAGTTGGGTTAGTCAACGTAATTATTGCCTTCCTCTCAGTAGAGATTGACTTACCCTGCCTTGCGCGCCAAATAGTGCTGATCCAGCGCCTGCCGCAGCAGCGATTTGATAACCGCCTGCCGGCTGATGTTCAACTCCTGCGCCTGCTGATCTAACTCCTGAAGCATGGGCAAGGCAAAGTCCACATTGACGCGCTGAATTGGCGACATCGTCCTTCCTGGTTCCTTGAAGAAGCGAGAGATGTCCTCTCCTCTATCAGCCGTCTCCGCGATCTCGTCGGCAGTCATCGTTTTTGGGGAATCAAGTGTTTTCGACATAAAGTTCCTGTTCTTCCCGAGTTGATTTCCAAAGCGTTACCAGGTGCTAAAACTCGCCTTCACCGTCCCCGCGTACTTCGAAAACCAACGAACACGAGCGCTGTCCTACCCATCCGATAGCGCGGTATGCGAAGCCTCGGTCTAGAAAGGCCGACGCTCTTATTCACCGGGCTCCAGCGGCATCACGGCGGAGTTCTTCCAATTCTGCGTCTGGCACATGAGCGACAATTTCACCGCAAGAGAGGCACACAGCTAACTCGTCCGACCGCCAACTCGTGGGGAAGGTTGTGCGCCTTGCGTCGAAATACACTGAAAAGTTGTTCACTGCCGGGAATACTCGCTGAAATCGCTCTCCGCATCCACAAGCCACGTTTTTCCCTCTCGTATTTTTCAGTCCAAATGCTGGCTTGTTGAACTCAGCTACGCCGTGTGCGACGCTCACCTAGAACTCGACCAGCAAGCCTTTGGCATTTTGATGTCCCTCTACGCAGCATCTGAGCTGCGGTCCTTGCCATACGATGATTGGGTTTTCGCATCTTCTCTTTACCTCCTGCCCAAGTAGATAAGCACGAAATGAACGGTATGTCACTGCATTTTGCACTGCGGCGACTCGGATCGTCCGACCGCTGATCCTGATAGTACGGACGCACGAAGACCTCCTGCGCTTCTTCGAAGCCAATCCCGCGCTGTGGATTTGACCTTAACTTCTGGCTCTTTGTCGGGTCGAAGTCGAACCGCATTGATATAACAGTTATATTATTCGAGCGGAAATTGCAACCTTGACCCCGTGTCGCAGTGACCTCGTGTACAGGGAAATTGACGAGCCGTATATTCTGGAAGGTTAGCCACTTACTTTTTTGCCGGTCAGGAAGACGCGAAATCGGGTCGATTAGCGTTGCTTGCGACCTGTCAAAGGGAAGAGTCATCAGGAAGAATATGAAAACAGTGCATAAACATCCGCTTCAGAAAATCATGGAGAGCCGTATCGCCATCATTGATGGTGCGATGGGCACGACGATCCGCACCTATGGCATGACGGAATCGGATATCCGGGGAGAGCGTTTCAAGGACTCGACCAAGGATCTCAAGAACAACGGCGACCTATTCTCGCTGACGCAGCCGGCGATGATCTGCGACATCCATCGCCGGTTTCTGGAGGCTGGGGCGGACATTATCGAGACGAATACCTTTGGCGCGACAAGCATTACCCAGAGCGAATTCTTTGTGGACGATCCGCGCGAGCATGGCGGCCGGAAAGACCCTGCGTTCTACCAGAAGATCATCGAGGATCGGTTTCTCGACGATCTGGCCTGGGAGATCAATGAGCAGTCGGCGCGGCAGTGCCGGGAGTGGGCGGATCGTGTCGGGAGCGCGACCGGGGTGCAACGGTTCGTGGCTGGGGCGATTGGGCCAATGACTGTGTCCCTCTCGAATTCGCCGGATGCTGAAGATGCAGGCTTCCGGGTGGTGACCTTCGATCAGGTGAAGACTGCCTACGCTCAGCAGGTGCGGGCGCTTATTGCCGGTGGCGTCGACCTGCTGCTGGTGGAGACGATCTTCGACTCGCTGAATGCCAAGGCGGCGCTTGTGGCTATCCGCGAGGTGTTCGATGAGGATGGTCACGCGGCGAACGGCAGGGATCTGCCGGTGATGATTTCGGCGGCGGTGGGGCGCGGCGGCGAGACGCTGATCTCGGCGCAGACCACGGAGGCCTTCTGGAACGCGGTGCAGCATGTGAAGCCGCTCTCGGTGGGACTCAACTGCTCGCTTGGGCCGGATCTGATGTATCCGTTTCTGGAGGAGCTTTCGGAGAAGGCGGATGTGGCGATTTCGTGCTACCCGAATGCCGGTCTGCCGAATCCGCTATCGGAGACTGGGTTCGATCTTGGGCCGAAGGACATGGCTCGTTATCTCGGAGAGTTTGCGCGGGGAGGGCTGATCAATATCGCCGGCGGCTGCTGCGGCAACACGCCTGAGCATATCGCGGCTATCGCCAGGGCGCTTGAGGGCCAGCCTCCGCGGCAGTTGAGCCGGAATGAGGTTGCCGCTTGAACGGAGCCGTAGTCTCAGTACCGAAGCCGCTCCGTTTGTCGGGATCGCAGCCATTCACGCAACAGGCCGGTGTCTACATCATGATCGGCGAGCGGACCAATGTGGCCGGTTCGCCGAAGTTTGCGCGACTCATCAAAGAGGGCAAGTACGAAGAAGCGGTCAGCGTTGCCCGGCAGCAGGTCGAGAATGGGGCGAATGTTCTCGACATCTGCATGGATGAGGGCATGATCGACGGCGTTACCGCGATGACGCGCTTCTTGCAGTTGCTGGCCAGCGAGCCTGAGGTCGCCAAAGTTCCCTTCATGGTGGATTCTTCGAAGTGGGAGGTCATCAAGGCAGGGCTCAAGTGTCTGCAAGGTAAAGGCATCGTAAACTCGATCTCTCTCAAGGAAGGCGAGGAGAAGTTTCGCCACAATGCCGCGACGGTGCTGAAGTATGGCGCGGCGGCGGTGGTGATGGCCTTCGACGAGCAGGGCCAGGCGGCGACGTACGAGGACAAGATCCGCATCTGCAAACGAGCCTACGAAATTCTGCTTGAGGTTGGATTTCCGCCGGAAGACATCATCTTCGATCCGAATATCCTCACCGTTGCCACCGGTATGGAGGAGCACAACAACTACGCGGTCGACTTTATCAACGCTACTCGCTGGATCAAGGCGAATCTGCCCCATGCGAAGGTTTCGGGTGGCGTCTCGAATATCTCGTTCAGCTTTCGCGGGAATAACAAGGTCCGCGAGGCGATGCACTCCGCGTTTCTGTATCATGCCATCGCGGCCGGCATGGATATGGGCATCGTGAATGCCGGGATGCTCGAAGTGTATGAGGAGATCGAGCCTGAACTGAAGGTGCTGGTCGAAGACGTGCTGCTGAACCGCCGTCCTGACGCGACGGAGCGGCTGGTAGAGTTCGGCGAATCATTGAAGCACGTCGGCGCTGTTGCGAGTGAAAAGAAGGCCGAAGAATGGCGCGGCGGCACGGTGGAGGAGCGTCTTTCGCATGCGCTGGTCAAGGGGATCGACGCGTACATCGAGATCGACACTGAGGAAGCACGCGCCAAGCTGGGCCGCCCGCTGCTGGTGATTGAAGGCCCGCTGATGGACGGCATGAGCGTGGTGGGGGATCTCTTCGGAGCGGGAAAGATGTTCCTGCCGCAGGTGGTCAAATCCGCGCGCGTGATGAAGAAGGCCGTGGCATACCTGACGCCGTTCATGGAGGCCGAAAAGCTGGAGATGGAAGCGGCTGGTCACGTGGTTAAGGCGCAGGGAAAGATTGTGCTGGCGACGGTAAAGGGCGATGTGCATGACATCGGCAAGAACATCGTTGGCGTCGTGCTGGCATGCAATAACTATGAGGTCATCGACATGGGGGTGATGGTCCCATGCGAGAAGATATTGGAACGCGCTAAAGCCGAGAAAGCGGACCTGATCGGCCTGAGCGGGCTGATTACGCCATCTCTGGACGAGATGGTGCATGTGGCCAAGGAGATGGAGCGCCAGGGATTCAAGTTGCCGCTGCTCATCGGCGGCGCGACAACCAGCCGGGCGCACACCGCCGTGAAGATTGCGCCACACTACAGCGAACCGGTGATCCATGTGCTGGATGCCAGCCGTGCGGTGCCGGTGACGACCAGCTTACTGAGCGAGGATGGCAAGGCCGCGTTCGTAGCGGAGCATCGTGCAGGCTACGAAGCGCTGCGCAAGGCTCACGCCTCGCCGCGCCCGAAGCTCGTCTCCCTTGAGACCGCGCGAGCACGCAGGACGCCAATCGAGTGGCGCGTGGAAGACCTCCCCGTGCCTGAGTTTACCGGTGTGCGCGTGCTCGACAACTTTCCTCTGGCAACGCTGCGCGAATACATCGACTGGACGCCGTTCTTCCACACCTGGGGGCTGAAGGGCGTTTACCCGCGCATTCTCGACCACGAGGAGCAAGGCGCGCAGGCGCGACAGATCTTCACCGAAGGCAACGCGCTCCTGGATCGCATCGTGAAGGAGCAGTTGATCGTGGCGCGCGGCGTCTATGGCCTCTTTCCGGCGAGTGCAGTTGGCGACGATGTGGAAGTCTACACCGATGGCACCCGCACAAAGACGTTGACGCGATTTCACTTTCTGCGCCAGCAGAACGATCGAGAAGGTGGTGAGCCCTGCCGTTCGCTGGCCGACTTCATCGCGCCCAGGGAGACCGATCTACCCGATCACATTGGAGCGTTCGCAGTTACAAGCGGCATCGGACTCAAGGAGTTGTGCGACCGATTCAAAGCCGAGAACGACGACTACAACGCGATCATGGCGGAAGCCATCGCCGACCGTCTGGCGGAAGCCTTTGCCGAATGTCTGCACAAGCGGGTGCGGGATGAATGGGGTTACGGCCGCGAAGAGAACCTTAGCCCTGCGGAGCTGATTCAGGAGAAGTATCGGGGCATCAGACCGGCCGCAGGCTATCCGGCATGCCCGGACCACACCGAGAAGGGGACGCTCTGGAAGTTACTCGACGTCGAGGCGAAGACCGGGATGCTGATTACGGAGTCCTTCGCGATGTGGCCCGGTTCGAGCGTCAGCGGACTCTATTTCGCGCATCGGGAGTCGCGATATTTCTCGCTTGGCAAGATAGATCGGGACCAGGTGGCCGACTATCACCAGCGCAAGGGAATGACCGTGGCGGAAGTCGAACGATGGCTCGGACCCAACCTGAACTACGACCCCGGAGTTTAACCTAAGTACGTTATCTATTGGCTAGACGTCCAGCCCCCAAATATGCATCGAAACACGCAGAAGCTCTTTGAGGCGTGGATTGCACTTGATGCCATTGATTGCATGGGCTCTTCGTCGGGGCGGTGACGGCATAGTCCGAGTAAGTTCACAAATGGGCGCGGTTACTTTTGGGAATTGAGAAAACGATTCGGACGGGGTAACTAATCTTTTTCACCATAAGTACCCTGGTTAGGGTTACTCTTTTGATATCCGGAGTGTACCGATTTGGAAAATCAAGCTCAGTATGCTGGAGCCGAGAGGTAAATTGGGCGCGCGATTGGCCGGATTGACCGGAGAGTTATCCTTCGGACCGGAACAGAGTAAGAAGTAAGAACGCAATATAAGTGATTCATTTGCAGGCAAAGTACTCGGGGCGTGAAGTTCCGGAGCCGGGGATAGGGTGTTCGGAAGAAAAGGGGTAAAGATCGATCATGCTAAAGGCAGCAATCAGCCGCACCGGGGCTCGCATGCCTGTCAACCGGTCATTTGAGCGCGAGCTCGCCCAGCTCGAAGCGATGAGCGGGCGGGTTCCGGATCGAGAGGGAGTCGCAAGAGTTAAACATGCCCTCACAAGTGAGAATAACTACCTTGTAGCGAAGGCGGCCAAGATCGTCGCCGATCACGAACTGGTGGATTTACTGCCGGATGTGCTGTCGGCCTTCGAGCGCTTCTTTTCCGACGCGGTGAAAAGCGATCCTCAGTGCTGGGCAAAGAATGCGCTCGTCAAGGCGCTGGTCAAGTTGAAGTGTTGCGATGCAACGGTGTATTTACAAGGGTTGCGGCACACGCAGGAGGAGCCGGTCTGGGGTGGCCACTCCGATACGGCTGGCGCGCTGCGCTCAACCTGCGCACAGGCGCTCGTAGGGTGCCATGATCTGAGCGAAATTGCCTTGTTGAATATTCTGCTGGAGCCTTTGCTCGATCAGGACAAGACCGTCCGTATGGAAGCTGCACGCGCCATAGGGCAGGTTGGCGGGTCGACTGCCGCGCTGCTCCTGAAACTTAGGGTTCTGATGCGCAAGGAAGAACCGGAAGTGTTAGGGGCATGTTTTTCGGCGTTGCTGGGCATGGAACACAACGACAAACTGGGCACGATCTCACTGGTTGCGGACTTCCTTGACGACGCGGAAGAAGCGGCAGCAGAAGCGGCGTACGCCTTGGCGGAGACTCACGAATCGGCGGCTTTGACAGCGCTGATCGATCGTCGGCGCATGGGAGCGGACACGTGGTTTGGATCGGTTCTGGATCAGGCAATTGTGCTGACCCGCCTGCCGGAAGCGATGGATTTCCTGCTCGGCGTCATTGAAAAGGATGTTCGGCAGGCTGCTTCGGCGCTGGAGGCGATCAGCCGGGTGCATACTTCGCCAACTGTGCGGGCGCGGGTGGAGCAGGCAGTCGCTCGGTCGAAGAGTGAACGGGTGCAACTGGCCTTTCGGCAGTATTTCCCTGAGACTGAGGGAGATTCCTCATTGGCCGGGTAGGTCCGGACAGATCAGGGCTGGTCTGGGTAGATTTAGATCAATCGTTTGACTGGCGTCGCTGGCCGATGCTACAAGGGCTGAGGGTGCGCCGCGAGAGTCCTTTCGGTGCATACTAACGCTTGTGCATGGGTACGGGCGAACGATCGGGTGGTCTCTTGGGCGGATTTTTGGGTGGACTTTCTCTTTTCCTGACTGCATTGATTTGGGCAGGCGGAAGCGGATCGGGTGGTTTGGATGGTTCGAACTCGACCGGGCCGGTAACTCCGGCGCAGGCTCAGGTAGCGACTCCGGCGATTACGACGAAGGCCGCGCAGGCGGGCGCGCAGATCGTTTCCCTGGCCAGTACTACGCCGGGTGCGACGATCCATTACACGGTGGATGGCGGCGCGCCAACTCCGTCTTCTACGGTATACGAGGCTCCGTTTCTGGTGGCTTCGAATCTGACGCTCAACGCCTATGCGACGCTTACGGGAGACAAGCCCAGCGCGGTCGCGACGAAGGTTTTTGCGCCTGACATTGCTTCGGGAACACTGGTGTGGAGCGATGAGTTCACGAATGCAACGGGCTCGAATCAGCAGCCGGACCCGGCGGTCTGGACGTATGACACAGGGAACAGCGGATTCGGCAACCACGAGTTGGAGAACTACTGTGCATGGGGCTCGACCGCTGCGCCCTGTGATCCGGCGAATCCGAACGCGTACGTGGGCACGGACGGATATCTGCATGTTGTGGCGCGGCAGCCTGCGCCGGGTGTTTTCACTTCGGCGCGGATGAAGACGCAGGGATTGTTCAGCCTGCAGTATGGGCGGCTGGAAGCGAAGATCTGGGTCCCCGAGGGGCAGGGATACTGGCCGGCGTTCTGGACGCTTGGCAATAACATCGCCACGGTGGACTGGCCTGCCTGCGGCGAGATGGACATCATGGAGCGGGTCAACGCTGCGTTGACGCCGGATTGGAACGAGGGCTCCGTGCACGGGACAGGCTTTACCGGGGATGTGGGACTTGGCACGTTGTATCACTTTCCGGCGGGACAGACGGCGGCGGGCTGGCACACATACGGCATGATCTGGAAGCCCGGTTCAGTGGCGTATTACATCGATGATCCGGCCAGCCCGTATGTGACCTACACGAATCCAGCGAGTTTGAGTCGCTTGAGCGGGGCAGTTTGGCCGTTTGATTCGGGCGATAGCGCCTTCCTGCTTGTGAATCTGGCCGTGGGTGGAGACTGGCCGAAAAATCCAAATGCTTCGACTACTTTTCCTGCTTCGCTGCTGGTGGATTATGTGCGGTTCTACACGAACTGATCTGCAGTTTTGATTCCTGATTCAGGCAGTTGAAGAAGCTGTGGGCACCATTCGCTGCAAGGCGAGTTGCGTTGCGGCGCAAGCTCTGCTATACCATATACATATTCTGGTTCGTTCCTATCGGGAATGAACCTGGATTTCATGAAGAGTGGTTGAGGGACGAGCCCTGCGACGCCACGACAACCGGCCGGAGCAATTCTGGATCACGGTGTCAACTCTCGCCCGGTAACGGGGGACATGAGATTCGGAAAATGGACTGGCCTTCGGGTCAAAGGCATTTTCGCAACTGCACCCTCTCAGGTTCGCTCAGGCCAAGAGCCGTGAAACGTCGCCGTTAGTCGTGGAAGAGTCGCTGTACTCGTTTCCAACCGCTCTCGCATACGCGAGGGAACTTTGACTACGGCCTACGAACTGCGATGTCGGGAGTGCGGCAAGAGCTACGGGAATCAGCCGCTCTCTATCTGCGATGAGTGTTTTTCTCCACTGGAAGTCGATTTTGACCTGGATTACGCGCGCAGCCGGTTCACGCGCGATGCGATTGCCGCCGGTCCGTTGAATATGTGGCGCTATCGGGCGCTGCTGCCGGTTTCTGATACTTATATTCCAACCACGCCTGCGGGCATGACTCCGCTGATGGCCGCTCCAAGGCTCGCGAAGCGGATCGGGGCAACGAATCTCTACATCAAGAATGACGCTGTCTGCCTGCCGACCCTGAGCTTCAAGGATCGCGTGGTGGCCGTGGCGCTGGCCAATGCGCAGGCCTTTGGATTCGATACGGTCGGCTGCTCTTCGACGGGCAACCTGGCCAACGCGGTCGCTGCCGGCGCGGCGCGGTTGGGGTTGAAGACGTACATCCTCGTGCCTTCCGATCTGGAACCGGCGAAGATCTTGAATACCCAGGTCTATGGCGCTACTTTAATCCGGATTGATGGCAATTATGACCATTGCAACCGGCTCTGTTCGCAGATCGCGGAGAAGTACAACTGGGGCTTTGTCAACGTGAATCTGCGACCGTATTACGCCGAGGGCTCGAAGTCGGTTGGGTTCGAGATTGCCGAGCAGCTTGGCTGGCGGTTGCCGGATAACGTCGTTGTTCCCATGGCGGGCGGGTCGCTGATTACCAAGATTCGCAAGGCTTTCAAGGAACTCGTCACTCTTGGGCTGGTCGAAGACAAGCCGGTGAAGTTCTTCGGCGCTCAGGCGACCGGATGCTCGCCGATTTCGACGGCGGTAAAAGGCGGCGCAGACAACATCGAGCCGCAGAGGCCGAATACGATTGCTCGCTCGCTGGCGATCGGCAACCCGGCGGATGGGCCATATGCGATTCGCGTGATTCGGGATTCTGGCGGCTGGGCCGAGGATGTTTCGGATGTGGAGATTGTCTCGGCGATCCAGGAACTGGCCGAGACCGAGGGCGTGTTTACGGAGACTGCAGGCGGCGTGACGACGGCGGTCACAGCGCGGCTCTATGCGCATGGGCGCATCAAGCCCGATGAGCTGACAGTGAGCTGCATCACCGGCAACGGGCTGAAGACGACCGATGTATTGCAGGGAGCATATGCACAGGATGCTGCGGTTCGTCCGCGCATGTCGGACTTTGCGGCCTATTTAGAAGAACAGGAAGGCCGGGCGGCTGGCTTGGCGGGAGCGGTGTATGTCGGTTAAGGTTTTGTTGCCCAATGCATTTCAGAAGCACACCAACAACGTGCGGGAGATCGATACGGCTGCTGCCAATCTGCCGGAACTCGTCAAGGATCTGGAAGGGCGTTTTCCGGCGCTGCGCCAGCATTTGCGCGGCGAAGACGGACAGGTGCGCAAGTTCATTAACTTCTATGTGAATGAAGAAGACATTCGCTTCCTGGGCAATGAGAAGTACGCCTTTCAGGACGGGGATGAGGTGCTGGTGATTCCTTCGATCGCCGGTGGTTGAGTTGGATTGATGAGGGATGAGGCCGAATCGCTGAATGCGGTTCGGCTTTTCCTTTGGGTTTGAATCCGAAACGTTGCGTGGTTAAATTGGTCATCTTTGGAGAGCAAGTGGCAGAAGATGTAACGATCCGCGCCGTTCTTCGCACGGATTATTCTCAGTGGCGTGCTCTCTGGGAGGGCTATAACGAGTTTTATGGCCGCTCGGGTTCGACGGCTCTGCCGGAAGAAATCACGCAGATGACATGGGCGCGTTTTTTCGACGCCTATGAGCCGGTTCATGCACTTGTGGCGGAACAAGAAGACAAGCTGGTCGGTCTTGTTCATTATCTTTTTCATCGCACCACGCTTTCGATCGCTCCGACGTGTTATCTGCACGATCTTTTCACTGTCCCGTCGCTGCGAGGCAAGGGAGTTGGTCAAAAACTGATCCATGCGGTCTATGGGCAGGCAAAACTTGCCGGTTCGACGAGGGTGTACTGGCTGACTCACGAAACCAATAGCACTGCCAGAAAACTCTATGATCGGGTGGCTGACCTTTCCGGGTTTATCGTTTATCGGAAAAGCATGGAATAGCGCTGGAGCTGTGTTGCTTCTGCTTACATCTTTGGTCAGAATTTGCATTGTGTTCGCACTGCGTTCACCATCCTTTCGCAATATCCGGGCCATACTGTTGCCGTGAACACTCAGACAGGGTTGAAAGATCCTTCCGGGCTGGCGGCTTCTGCTTCGCCCCTGTGGGAGGTTTCCGTCTCCGGTGCCACTTCCGGAGTTGGTATCGCGTCCGCGCCGGAATTCTCGGTTCCACTGCTCGCTCCGCCCTGTCCCGCGTTTCCTCGTGTTCATGCCGAGGTGGGACGGTACAGGCTGCGTCTGGCGCAGTCGATAGAGGATCGGGACGCGGCATGTCGGTTGCGCTTCAAGGTCTTCAATATCGAACTGGGCAAGGGACTCGACGCCTCGTATGAAACTGGGCTGGACACGGACCAGTTTGACCTTTTTTGTGAACATCTCCTGGTCGAGGACAAAGTCGACCGCAGGATCGTCGGCACCTACCGCATGCAGTCGGGCATTACGGCGGAGCAGAATCTCGGCTATTACTCGCAGCAGGAGTTCGGGTTTGCGCCGTATGAGGCGATGCGCGGGGAGATTCTGGAACTGGGGCGGGCGTCGATTGATCGCGAACACCGGACGCCGGAAGTATTAACGCTTCTGTGGCGCGGTATTGCGCAGTATGCTACGGACATGCAGTTGCGCTATCTGATCGGATGCTCGTCTTTGAACTCGGTGGACCCGCGCGAGGGCTGGCAGATGTATCGCCAGTTGACCAACTACCGCGCGGCAGCAGAGTTGCAGACGCTGCCCGCCGAGGGATTTATCTGCCCGGGCGAGCATGAAGATTCGGAGTCTGGTTCTGCGAAAGAATCAGATCTGACGCCAGCGTCCGAGCCAGCCAAGGTCCCGAAGCTTTTGAAGACCTATCTTGCTATCGGGGCGCGCATCTGCAGTGCGCCCGCCTGGGATCGGGAGTTTGGGACCATCGACTTCCTGACATTGTTGGATCTGCGCACGATTTCGTCGTCTGCGCGGAACCGGTTCCTGGCGCCGCTAGCGGAGTGAGCTGGCGGGCCGCCCGGCGCGGCTTTCTACTGGTCGCATCTCTTCTCTTCTGTGCCCTGCGGTTTCAGGGTACGAGCCTCGTTGCCTTCCTTCGGGGCAGGCGGGTGACTGCGCAACAACGCGCGGAGTGGATGCATTTCTGTGGTCGCCTGGTGCTGGCGGCGATGGGAATTCATTATCGGGTGGAGGGCGATATGGCCGCCGGAAGCACGCTCATCGTTGCCAACCACCTGAGCTATCTGGATATTGTGATTGCGAGCGTCGCGCTCCCGTGCGCCTTTGTAGCCAAGGAAGAGATCGGCAGCTGGCCGTTTTTTGGACCGCTGTCGAAGATGGGCGGGGCGATTTTTGTCGATCGCAGCAGCCGGGCCAGCGCGTGGGACGCGGCGGACGAGATGGTGCTTCGGCTGGCCGAGTGTGTGCCGGTGGTGCTGTTTCCGGAGGGAACGAGCACGGATGGGAGCGAGGTAATCCGATTTCACTCAACGCTGTTTGCCCCGGCAGTGGAGGGTCGGGTGCGGGTGACGCCCGCTGCGATCTTCTACGAGCGGAGCGGCGCGGGAACGGAGCGCGATCTCTGCTGGTTTGGGGACGAATCGTTTCTTCCTCATCTGCTGCGCGTGCTGGAAGTGGATGATTTTATGGCGGTAATCCGGTTTGGCGCGCCGGAGATCTTTCCGGATCGGGGCGCGGCGGCATGGCGAAGCCATAATGCGGTCGAGGCAATGCGCAGCGAGGAAAAGTCCCCGACTGAACTTCCCTGTGTTTAGTTCTTGGCGGGTGTTTTGGAGTTTTCCGCAGCAGGCGGGGCCGTCGAACCGCGAACGACGAGGCTGGTCGAAACCAGGAACTCGCGCTGGATCACCGAACCGTTGGCGGAGTTGGCTGCATTTTCAGCTTGCAGACGCAAGGCGTCGAATGCGGCTTTGGCCAGCTCCTGCCGCGAGAGGCGGATGGTGGTGAGCGGAGGCAGCGTGAATTCGGCAAAGTCGATGTCGTCTAGGCCGATCACCGAAAGATCTTCCGGCACGCGCAGGCCTGCCATGTAGACAGCGCGCAGGACGCCGATGGCTGTCATGTCGTTGGAGCAGATGAGGGCAGTTGGACGGCTGTGGAGCGCCATCAGTTTGCCGAAACCGGCGACGCCCCCTTTGAGCGTATGGTCGCACTCGATGATCCAGCTCTTATGGACCTTGAGATTAGCTTCCCGCATGGTCTGCTGGAAGGCTTCGAGGCGTGTGATCGCGGAGTGCAGCGTATGCGGCCCAGCAAGGAAGCCGATGCGGGTGTGGCCGAGCTGAACCAGGTGAGCCACTGCGGCATGAATGCCTGCCGAGTAGTCGAGCAGGATGGTGCTGACTTTGGGGTCGTCCAAGTGGAACTCGGCGAGGACAATGGGCATGTTGTGGATCGAGAGCTGGTCGAGGACCGACTCTTCGCTGCCGAAAGTGAGTACGGCGACGCCTTCGACTTTGCGCTCCAGCATGCGGCGGACGCAGCTTGTGAGCTGGCTGGCGCTGTTGATGTTAGTGGAGCTGACCAGAATTTCGTAGCCGTGGGCGACGGCGATTTCTTCGAAACTGGAGATCAGTTCCGGGAAGAACGGATTGGTAATGTTTTCGACAATAATGCCCAGGATGCGGCTGCGGCCTGAGACCAGGCTCCGTGCGTGGGTGTTAGGGAAGTAGTTCAGCTCCTCGATGGCCTGCCAGACTCGCTGGGAGAGCTTCTGGCTGACAGCCGGAGAGGAGTTGATGGTGCGGGAGACCGTGGCGATCGAAACCTTGGCGAGCGCGGCCACGGTTCGGATGTCTGGTTTGCTGGAAACGGTGGTGCGGCTTCCTTTTCGGCTCACGAATTCATGTTACTTTGTTTTCTTTCCTGTGCAAAAAAAGAAAACTCCTTTGGAATATTGGGAGTACCGCGCGAAGCTCGGGAGGATTCTAGTAGATTCCGCATGGCTCCAATGAAGCGGTTTCTGATTTTACGAAGCTTGCGCGAGTTGCAGGCGAGGATTTACCCAGTTTTCACAAAGAAGAGACGCCAAAGTAATGTCCTCGCAGCTAAGCTCGCGCGGGGGACTGATATGAGAGCAAAAACGCTTGTACTGGCTGGTGTTGTGGCGGCGGTCACGTTGACCTCGTCTATATGGGGAATGGCGGAAGAAAAGGGCAGAATTGGTTCACGCAATATCAAGCATGTGGTGCTGCTCAGCATTGACGGCATGCACGAGGTGGATTTCTATAACTGCACTCACGGTATCGCGGGTGCGAACGGCGGCGATCCGTACTGCCCCAATCTGGCGGAGCTTGGTCGCCGAGGAATCAGCTATGTGGGTGCTACGTCGTCGAAGCCCTCCGACTCCTTCCCAGGATTGACCGCGCTGATTACCGGCGGAACTCCCAAGACAACCGGCATCTACTACGACGTGGCTTATGACCGCTCGCTCGACGCGCCGGCAGTAGCGACGGCCAGCGGACTGGCGGCAGGTCCATGCACGCCTTACGGGATACCCACCGGGACGACGACCGACAACACCCAGGGCATCGATATCGACGCGACCAAGTTGAACGGCGGCGCGCCGGGCGCTAGCCTGACCGACGGCACGGCTGCTTCCATTGACTACAAGAGGCTGGTGCGAGACCCGCAGACAGGCTGCTTGCCAGTGTGGCCCTGGCAGTTCATCCGGACCAACACGATCTTTGGCGTGGTCCACAAGGCAGGCGGGTACACGGCGTGGATCGACAAGCGTCCGTCGTACGCGTTCGTGAACGGGCCCGGCGACGGCAAAAATGTGGACGACCTGTATGTGCCCGAAGTGGCGTCGAACGTGGTTCCGCTGCCCGGCGTCAAGACCGCGCTGGGCGTTTCCTGCGCCACGGTTCGGGATACGTCAGCTCTGTCCGGATGGACGAGCAGTTTCCTGAACGTGCAATGTTATGACGCGCTGCGCGTGAAAGCGCTGTTGAATGAGATCGAAGGCAAGACGCACACCGGAGCGCCGTCGGTTACGCCAGCCGTCTTCGGCATGAACTTCCAGTCGGTCTACTATGGGCAATCGTTAAATGAGCCGGGCGTCGGCGCGGGTGGATATAAGAACGCGGCGGCCGTGCCCAGCGAAGAGTTGCTGAGCGAGATCGAGTTTGTAGACGCCTCGATCGGCGACATCGTCAACGCGCTCAAGGACCGGGGCATCTACGACGAGACGCTGGTTATCGTTACGGCAAAGCATGGCGAGTCGCCCATCGACCCCACGCGGTACGTGGCCGACGGAGCCAATACACCGGCAACGCTGCTGGGCACTGCCATTCCCTTCTCGGAGTCGCCGCTCAACCCAACCGGCATCGGCGCAACAGAAGACGATGTATCCGTCCTGTGGCTGAAAAAGGGCGAAAGCGTCACCGCAGCCGTGGATTTGCTCGAAGCCAACGCAACAGCGCTCGGACTGGGGGAGATTTTGTATGGGCCGACCCTGGCGCCGAACTATCACATCGGCGGTCTCGAGCCTGGCCAAGACCCGCGAAGCCCGGACATCATCGTAACGCCGAATCTGGGAATCACGTACTCGGGCAGCACCGCGATGATCGGCGACCACGGCGGATTCGCGCATGACGATACCAATGTCATGCTTCTGGTTGCCAATCCACACTTCCGGGCAAAGACGGTATCGGCCGAGACCGCGACCACCCAGGTTGCGCCGACGATCCTGAAGGCGCTGGGGCTGGATCCGAACGAACTGGATGCGGTGAGAGCCGAGGGCACGCAAATTCTGCCTGATGTCCTGGAGGAACTCGAAAAGTAGTGCAGCTTGAAAAGTAGTCCTTAGCAGGGCTAAAGGGTGTGGGATCGCGTGGCTGGAAACCTTCCGTTTCCGGCCACGGCGGTTTTGGGCTCAGGGCTGAACTTTTGTAGGCGACGCAGGCGTGGATGGAGCCTGCGCCGGACGGGTTGAATGCGCCGGAGCAGAGGCATCCTCGTTCGGTACGCTAGCCGCTGGCTGCACGGAGTCAGGTGGATTCTCTTCCTGCGAACCAGTTTCAGACGAAGCTGGGGTCGATGCAGGTGTCGAGGCCGGATCGGAAGGTTGTGTGAGCGCGTCAAGATGCTCCGGACCGACCGTAGCGGGATTCTTCGGGACGAGATTGTATCGGCCTTTTACGAGGTAGTCGGCCAGCAAGCCTCCACCTATGTAGGGATTGAGGACCGCAATCGGGATCACATATCCATCCGTGACCAAGGACTCATCCACGCCGCGAATGGAGCGGCTTTCATGCCGGTTACCGGGAACCTGGGGAATTTCCAGGATGGTGAGCTGAGTCTCGGGATGGCGCTTGCTGTACTTCACCAGGGAGTATGCGATGTGTTTCGGAGTGGTCATGCCAACATCCGGAAAAATGGTGCGCTTGAATTGATGTGGGAAGTAATTGTTCAAAATGAACCGATCGAAGTCGGCGCAATTGTTGTATTCGAGGTTGAAGTGCGAAACATTGGAGAGCGCATTGACGCGAGCGACGAGTTGACGGTCCTGCTCCGGTGTAGTCGCAAAGCGAAAGGCATAGGTGCGGCGGTCATAAGCCGTGCCTACCAACTGCACCCAGCCGTCGCGGAACGCGTTGCCTTTCGGCAGAGCGTCGCCGAATGTGCCAAGCAGAGCTTCGCGATAGTGATCTCTGAAGCGCCGGACGATTTCCGGGTCGACCTTTGTTGGCACTTTTGCAGGATCGTCCACGGCGTATAGATACGGGATCAGGGGAATCGCCACCCAGTCGTATCCGCCCATGCCGTGGTAACGGCTGATTACCACGCCAGTCTCGCCGTCGTTGCACATTCGCAGATGAACCGGCGTATCCGCGCATACGCGCTCCAGATAGATCGCGGTGTGGCCGGTAGGATTGAGCGTGCCGAAAACTCCATATGGCTGCTCCAGCAGAAGCGCGGCCTGGGCATACAGGCGCGGCATGGAAGATAGCAGAAGGACGAAGATGATGGCTCGGAGCAGGTTTTTCGAGGCTCGACTGTTCGAGGCTTGTTTCAAGGCTCGTTTTTTTGTGGCTGGATTCGAAGGCAGCATCAGGTCTCCTCAATTCAGGAAAGGGGGCTGTCGTGCGCAGCTCTCGGAACCATCTTCAAGAGAGACATGCGTCTCTGAATGCAACCCCGCTCTACTTAAATCGATGCCTGGAGGTATCGCGCGGTTGTACAAATTCGCGAATCGGAGCCAGGCGAAACGACAATGTGACGAGGTAAGTAGTTCAAATTTATACATATGAGAGGCAGCCCCCGATCTCGGACAAGGAGATCGGGGGCTGTCTTATCTAGTATGTTCTGCCGCGTAACTGCTAGCGTGGCAGCGGCTGGGTTCCGGTGATGGTGAAGGTGGTTTCGGACTTTGCTTTGGCTTCGCCGGGCTGGGCTCCTGCGAGAGTCAGCTCATACTTGCCGGGAAGGATGCTGCGCTCTCCTTTTTCGTCCACGCTGGAGAGCGCGCGGGGATCGAAGTGGAGCGTTACGTCGCGGGTTTCTCCGGCTTGCAGATGAACGCGCTCGAAGCCCTCAAGCGAGTGGATTGGACCGCCGTTCTCTGGAGTTTTCAGGTAAGCCTCGACGACTTCGTCTCCTGCGAGGGCGCTGGAGTTGGTGACGCTGACAGTGGCAGTTAGTGGTTCGCCAGCCTGCAGTTTGCTTGAGGACAGCGTAACCGGGCTGTAGGTGAAGTTGGAGTAGCTGAGGCCGTAGCCGAAGCCCCATTCCGGTTTGCCGGTGTAGTAACGATAGGTGCGACCCTTCATGCTGTATTCGGTGAAGGCGGGCAGGTCGTCGACGGAGTTGTAGAAAGTGACGGGCAGGCGTCCGGCTGGATTGTTGAGACCAGCCAGAGTGCGTGCGATTGCCGTCCCGCCTTCGACGCCGGGATACCAGGCTTCGAGAATCGCTGCGGCGTGCTCCTGCGCCCAGGGCAGGGCGACGGCGCTGCCGCTCATCAGCACCACCACGACGGGTTTGCCGGTTGCGGCGATGGCTTCGAGCAGATTTTGCTGGGCGGCGGGCAGATTGATCTTGGTGCGGTCGCCTCCGGCAAAGCCGTCGATCTTGATGGGCATCTCTTCGCCCTCAAGTTGCGGCGAAAGGCCGACAAAGGCTACGACGACATCGGATTGTTTCGCTGCGGCGACGGCTTCGTCGAGCTGGGCCTGCGCGGGCGCTGCCCACTTGAGGTACAGTCCGCCGCCGGACTGATCGCGTGAGTGGCTGTATTCGAGCTGGAAGTCGTGCGGGTTGGTGTCGGTGAAGTCCACGGAGACGACGACCGGCGTTCCCCCGTTCATAATCGGTGGCGCGCTCGGGCTTGCTCCCGGCGCGGATTTGAAGTTGCCCATTGCGGAAAGATCCAGCGCCTTGCGCAGTTCGCCTTCAGCGAGGACTTTGCCGTCGAGGGTCAGGCGGAAGCTGTCTTTGGGCGAATACGGGAAGGCGTCGGCTGGTTCGACGGAGAAGGTGTAGTGTCCGGCGGCTGGGACAGAAAGCTTGCCGCTCCAGCGGACGGAGTAGGTGTGTGTATGCAGCTCGGGAACGGGAAGCGAATCGCCCCATTCGGCCTGAATGTCGTGATCGGTCATGGTTGCGACCGGGCGGCCGGTCCAGTCGGGCGTGGCGAAGAATTCAGTCTTGAGGCCGGTGCCGAATGCGGTGCGCGGAACCGGGACTTTGGCGCCCTCGGCGAGCGTTGAGCCTTGCGCGTAATGGATCTGCGAGCCGCTGAACTGCGCGGCGATGCCGTCTACGGGTTCGACCGGGTGATGCGGGATGCCGTTGTAGTTGCCTTCGAGAGCAAAGATCAGGTCGGCTTCAGGACCGACGACGGCGATGCTGGCGGGTGCTGCTTTCAGGGGCAGCGTGCCGTCGTTTTTCAGCAGAACCATCGCTTCTTCGGCGGCTTTGAGGGAAACCGCGCGGTTCGCGGCGGAGTCGTTGGCGCTGAATGGCACCTTGTCGAGCGGGTTTGCGCCTTGTGGGTCGAAGAGTCCGAGCTGGATGCGGGCGGTGTAGAGACGTTCGGTGGCTTGCGTAACCAGGTCTTCAGAGACGAGCTTCTGGCGGACGGCGTCGCCAAGGGTGTCGAAGCCCGGAGCCCAGATGCTGCACGAAAGGTCCGTTCCGGCTTCGAGCGAGATGGCGGCGGCGTGGGTGATGTCCGGCGCGTTGTGGTGGCCGTTGGTCACGTCCATGATGGCGGCGCAGTCGGAAACGACGAAGCCTTTGAAGCCCCAAGCCTTGCGCAGGTGATCCACGAGGAGATTCTTGTTGGCGCAGGCGGCGTAGGTGTCGATGGCGTTGTAGGCGCACATGACGGACTTAACATGGCCATCGATAACAGTCGCACGAAATGCGGCCAGATAAGTCTCTTCCAGGTCGCGCGGGCTGGGATGCACGTCGGCGGTGTGGCGCGTGGATTCAGGGCCGCTGTGCACTGCGAAGTGCTTGCTGGTGGCCACGGCTTTCGGATGGTCAGGGTCGTCGCCCTGCACGCCGGTGATGAAGGCTACGCCCATTCGGCTGGTGAGGAATGGGTCTTCGCCGTAGGTCTCCTGCCCGCGTCCCCAGCGCGGATCGCGGAAGATGTTGATGTTGGGCGACCAGAAGGTGAGGCCGTAAAAGATGCGGTGGTTGCCTTCCTTTTGCGCCTGGTTGTACTTGGCGCGAGCCTCAGTGGAGACGATGTCGCCCATGGAGTGAACGATCTTCGGGTCCCAGGTAGCCGCCATGCCGATGGCCTGCGGAAAGACGGTCGCGTAACCGGCGCGGGCGACGCCATGGAGGGCTTCATTCCAAGTCTGGTAATCGGGTATGCCGAGGCGTGGGATTGCAGGAGCCCAGTCTTCAAGCTGCGAGGCCTTTTCGTCCAGCGTCATGCGTGAGACGAGATCGTGAGCGCGTGCCTGCGCGGTGAGCTGGGTGTTCAGATAATCCGGCTGCTGGGCTTGCAGCAATGTGGGCGAAGTCCCAAGGAAGAGTGCAAGCGTAAACACTGCGGTTCCGAGAAGGCATGGAAGGCAGGCCAGATGCGTGCGGAGTCTGGAGATTGGAAGTTGGCGGCGGTTCATTGCGTGTTTCTCCTTCGAGCTTGGTGCGACGGGGTGATAGGACGAAAACCGGCGTGCTTCGCGGCACGGAACAGGAATCACGGATCGGGTTTAAGACGCCAAAAAATGATTGCGGATCATCCCGAAGAAATTTACAGCCCAGAGGGGTCGTTTGGCTAGATATATCGCTTTACTAGGGAATTTCCTGCGCTTTTGGCGATGTGGCCGCCGAGTTTATGACGCCGTTTATGAGGCCATTTATGAGACAGGGTTCGCTGTGGAGCTGCCGCAGACTCGGGTTGACGAGCAACTCGAAGAGTCATGGGCAGTATTGCCGCTCGATGCTCCCAGGTGCTTCCATAGTGGCGTCGCCTCATTCGAGGCGGCAAAAGGCGCGACTGCGGGAGCGATGGCCGTCGCAAATGTATCACGGATTCTGGCGCAGATGCGCCCGGCCGTGCGGGTGTCGGCACAGGCGAGAAGGGTGCGCGGAACGAGAAAATCCTCAATCCAAAGCTGAATGGCATCGGCGACGCGGATCATCTCGATGCGCAGGCGGAAGTGCAAGGGAAGCGGCGTGATCGATCCCGCGAGGACCAGATCCGCGCCGAGAGTCGCACCGACCTCCCGTGCGCTCGCTCCGCGGGCGGCGAGATGGAAGACAGAGTCGCGCGCCATCAGCTCCACCTCCGGGCTGTGAGTGCGAGCGAGCCGGATCATGGTCTCTTCGGCAATGCCGGTTCCCAGGAAAACAGGGACGTCCTCTGCCGTGGTGAAGGGCAAAATTGCAAGCCGTGGAAGGCTTGTCGGGCGAGCGATTCGTCGGTCTGGCCAATCCGGTCGGTCTGTGTGTCTCCTTGCGGGGAACTGTTCCGAATGGGAGGCCGGGTCGATTCGATGCACGGGCAGAGTGAAACGGTAGCCTCGCTTGTAGATGGTCTGAATGCAAAGTTCCGAATCCAGATGAGCGCGGAGAGATGAGACGCAGCGAGGAAGGCTGTCGGCTGAGACATGAGTATCGCCCCAGGCGCTGAGACGCAACTTTTCCGGAGGCACGATCTGTCCGGGGTGCGAGATCAGAACGCGCAGAACTGCGAGTTCCTTTGGAGGCAGGTGGATTTCCTCCGCACCTCGAAGAAGTGTTCCGTCAGGAAGAAGACAATAGGAGCCAAAAGTGTAACGGAAGCTATCGGGATGGATCGCCATCTCTGGCTTGGGAACGGTCATTCGGTGATCCCCAATCAAGCCTTTGTCATGAAAACAGGCCAAGGTCGACATAGGATGATCCGCGCCTCAAATTTGCGCGCGAGTTCATCCACGCAGGGCAAGCCACGTGGGAAACCAAGGAGAGGGCAAGTCCAGAGAAGCTGGAATCAAAAAATCAGTGACGCAGGATAAACGGCTCGGATAATTGGAGATAAGCATAGCCCAAAATGGAGAGCTGTCCACGCAAAAATCCGACAATACCGACGGAAGATGGATACTTGCGAGATGCCATCTCCATTTTGACTGGAAGATGATTCGCCATCCCCAACAGTTCTGGAGGCTTGCCTGAGGGATATTTGGGAAGAAGCCGGGGATGGGTGAGTAGAGAGAAGGTCCGGAGCTGCGAAGGGCCGGTGCGGAGACGATTCCGTGTGCGGCCCTTCGAGGGCGCGAAGCTGTTATTTCTTCGTGAAGGTGAATCCTATCCCGGTGGTGAGGATGACGTCGTTGCTCTTGGTCTCCGGCGGAGGATTGGTGACGTAGACATCGCTGTAGGAGGTTTGCCAGCTCAGGAAGCCGTTGATGCGGGTGCTCAACCCGGCATTTACCGTGGCGCGATACTGGCTGATGTCCTGGACGTCCGGGAAGAAGTAGGCTTGTTCGGTCAAGACGGTCGATTTGCCGAACTTTTCGGTGAACTGCTGGCCGAAGTCCAGCGCGGCGAAGCTGTTATGTATCGCGGGGCTTGCGATCAGAGGATTGGAGTTGTAATCCTCGTGGGTCCAGACAGCGCCGCCAAGGACATCCAGCTGCCGGTTGGGTTTGGCGATAGCGTGCCAGCCAAATCCGCCACCGACGACCGTGCGCAAGTCGAGATCCTGTAGCGCGTCTCTGTCGAAGTCCAGCGTTCCGAATCCAAAAAGCTTTGGATTGACGTTATGGTCGTATCGTAGCCCGGCGGTTGTGGTGTCGGCAATGGTGATGCCCTGCACGTTGTCATGGGTATAGACGGTGTTGAAGTAGAGAGCTGTCTTGTCGGTTTTTGTGGGCCGCGAGAGATTGACGCCGGTGCCAATCGAAGTTGTTTCGCTGTTGCCGCCTGTAACCGCAAGGCTGAGGTTGGCGGAGCCTATCCAGCCATGGAGGAAGTTGGGCCGCAGAGAGGCTTCATAAGCCTGTTGCGCTGCGGCGGTGCGGAGCGCGGTGAGATCCGAGGGCGGAACGGGCCGCATTCCGGTTGCCGTGGTGACGACAAAGCCCGAGGGCGTGCGCTCGATGCCTGTAATGTCTACCTTGTTGATTTCGACCTGTTTGCCGTGTTTGGTCTCGACTGGCATCACCAGCGGCTTGTCGAGCTGGACGCTGGTCACTTCATCCCAGGTGATCGTCACATCTCCGGCGTACGAGGTCTTGACGGTGAGCTTGCCGCCTGCTAACTGGGTTACGGTGCCGGTCAAGTGATCTCCGTTCTTAAGCGTTACAGAATCGGCCAGGACTGCTGATGGCAGAAGGATCACTGCAGCCGAAACCAACAAGCTAGCGATCATCGACGGAAACACGCGCGTCGCGGAAGAGTGTCGAGAGCGAAGACGCAGAGAAAGCGATAGGGAGTTATTGCAGCTAGCGTTCACGGAATCGCATCCTTTCGGGGCTGGAAGGGGTGATCACTCTACAAGGTTGCCTGCCGCCATTCTAACTGCATAAGTCGAAGATACCTGTCGAGATTTGACCTTAGAGGATCGCCAAAGTCGGGCAGATTTCAGAAATTCTTCCGGAATTTCACGAGACGCTCGTGGAAGACTTAGGGCCTGTTAACAGGCACTGGCTGCCGGGATAGGGAATTATGACGAAAACTGTTTCCCATGCACAGTGGTTTCTTGCACCGTATTGCATCGGCGCGAAGCTGCGCAGTCTGCGCGTGGAAAAACGGCTGACGCTGGCGCGGCTCGCCGCAGAGACCGGGCTCTCAACGGCGCTGCTTTCCAAGCTGGAGACCGACCGCATGGTGCCGACGCTCACTACCCTGGCTGCCATTTGCCGGGTCTATGGAGTGGGTCTTGGACATTTCTTCCACGACTCAAGAGAGCATTCGCTCTCCATTACGCGGAAGGTTACGAACCAGGGGCGAGGCCGCGGCAACGATCCTACCGTCCGAATTCCGCTTAATCCCGGTGTGCGGAACCGCAAGATGGATGCCTGGCTCGTAGACTTGCCGGCTGGCTCTGCTTTGGCCGGGGCAGAGATCCATGCCGAAGGCGCGTTGCTGGTATATGTGATCGATGGCCGCCTGCTGCTGCAAGTTGGCGGCTTGAGCGAGACCCTTGATGCGGGCGATTGCGCGTACCTGGAGAGCGATCTGCCGTTGGCCTGGGGAGCGGCGGCCAAGCAGCGATGCCGTCTGCTCGCGGTGACTCCGGGAAGTCATGCTGTCGGCCACCCGAGTGGATCGGAAGCCGAGCCGGAAGCCAAAGAGAGCCCCGGTAATTGAATCCTTCGCATCCCTCGCCGACCGTAGCGGGTCAGCCTGTATGATGGCCGTTGATCCAGCAACGGACGTTCATGGCCAAGGCCGTCCATCAGACTTCGTACGACGGTATCCGAAGCAAGAGCCAGGAAAACGGAAGCTACGGAAACGGGAGCTGCGGAAACGGGAGATAGATGCGACCCAATTTTTATTTAATGAAGGCGACAGTGAGCGGCGCGCTTGGCGGCCTGCTCTTTGGATTCGACACGGCGGTGATCGCGGGCGCGATTGACGCGCTTACCCGGCTCTATCACCTTTCGGACACGACGCAGGGAGTTACCGTCTTTACAGCCGTTGCGGGCACCGTGGTGGGCGCGATGTCTGCCGGCGCGGTCGGGCAAAAGCTGGGCGGTCGCGAGACTCTTCGTATTACGGCCGTCTTCTATGTGATCTCAGCACTGGGCTGCATGCTGGCGTGGAACTGGCCGGCGCTGCTGGTGTTCCGCTTCCTTGGAGGATTGGGAATCGGCGCTTCGTCCGTGCTTGGCCCGGTCTATATTACGGAGCTTGCTCCCGCAAAGTGGCGTGGCCGCATGGTCGGCACGTTTCAGGTCAACGTTGTGATCGGGATTCTACTTGCCTACGCGTCGAACTTCGGAATTAGGCTGTTGCATCTCGGTTCCTGGGAGTGGCGGGTGCAGTTAGGAGTCGCCGCAGTCCCTGCGATCCTCTTCCTGGCGCTGCTTTTCGGGATTCCGCGCAGCCCGCGCTGGTCGGTTTCGAAGAACCGCATCGACGAGGCGCTTGAAGTGCTGAAGCTGATGGGCGACCCAGCTCCCGAGGCGGAGCTTGCAGATATCCAGCAGGCGCTGCGCGAGAGCCATGCCGTGGCCAATGAGCCGGTCTTCCAGTGGAAATATCGCTACCCGCTGTTTCTGGCCATTACCATCGGCGCGTTCAATCAGCTCGCGGGCATCAACGCGATCCTCTATTACCTCAACAACATCTTTGCCGCTGCCGGATTCACACAGATGTCGGGAGATTTGCAGGCCATCGCCATTGGTGCAACGAACCTGATCTTCACCCTGATCGGCATGACGTTGATCGACCGGCTCGGGCGCAAGACGCTTCTGCTGATTGGCGCAGCGGGTTGCGCATCCTGCCTGGCCGGAGTTGCCTATGTCTTCCTGACCAACTCGCACCAGGCGATGCTCTTGTGGCTGCTGGTTGTGTACATCGCATTCTTTGCCGTGTCGCAGGGAGCAGTGATCTGGGTTTATATCGGCGAAGTCTTTCCGAACGTGGTGCGCAACAAAGGACAGAGCGTCGGCAACAGCTCCCACTGGATCATGAACGCGGCCATTGCGTTGATCTTCCCGATCCTGGCGGGCAGGTTCCACGGCGCGCCGTTTGTCTTCTTCGCCGTCATGACCGTGGTGCAATTTATCGTGGTGTTCCTGTTCTATCCCGAGACCAAGGGGCAGACGCTGGAGGCATTGCAGCGGCGATTGGTCAGAACTTGACTCAGAACCTGACTCAGAACTTAGGGACGGGCACGCGACGGGTTGGAATTTGATTCGCAGATAGCGTCGGAGTATCTTTTTGGTGTCCTTTGAAGGATGCGGCAGCACGCTTCGAACGTCAAAAAGGTAGCGAATCTCGAACGCATCTCCGAAAGGAGCCGTTATGAATCGACTTGCAGCGTTTTCGTTCGCAGTTCTGCTCGGTACGTTGACGTCGGGGGCGCAATCTCCGACGCCAAACCCTGCACCCGCTCCCTTGGCAGGACTGCCGACGGTTTATGTGTTTCAAGCGCCGGCAGATCTCGATTGCCCGGTTCCAATGCGTGCACGGCACGAGGGCGGCGGCAGCATGCGGTACACCCAAAGTGGCCGAACGCCCGCTCCACAGCCTGGCGTTGCCCAGCGAATTCGCCTCATCCTGGGCAGCGGGAAAGAACCGGTCGGGGTTTCGCGTGCGAGGGTCACGGTGCACGGAACCGGCGCGAAATGGCGAACGGTACCGGCTTCTCAGGAGCTGGACGGGTCGGATTTGAAGAGGACGCTCGATATCACGTTCCATCCCGACGCCACCGCCAGCGTGGAAGCGAACGAGGGCCTATCGTCCGAAATGGTGCTTTCCGGATTCACCTCAGTCCAATCGATCACGCTCGATTCGCTGACTTATGCGGATGGTTCGATCTGGACTCCGGAAACGGGCAGAGGATGCCGCATCACGCCCGATCCGCTGATGCTGGTAAGCGCAGGCCACTGATTCGCTATCGCAGATATTTGTTGTAAATCCTAAGGACATCCCAGAAAGAGCGGACGAAGTCCGACGGATGCACCTTCGAGCCGGCGACATCTTCCCATCGCTTCAATGGGTATTCGTAGATCGACGAATGCAATCGCTCCCGATGATTTTTGTTTTGAACGATATACCGGGCAAGAATTTCAACGTCGAATACCCAGCGCGAGCAGAATCGCTCAGAGAGCAACTGCTCCAGTTCCGGTGTTACCCGAAAGAGCTTGGCCCCGCACTGCGTGTCATAAATTGCCAACGAAAGCAGACTTGACGCGATGGTCGCGAAGATTCTGCCCAGGTAATGGCGCACCGCTTGACGGTGCACTTCTCTGCCGAGCAGCCTGACGCGAGAACCAAGAACCATTTGGAGATTGGAATTTACTTCGAGTTCGTGGAGGAGGTCGAAGATCGCGTCCAGAGGAGTCGCCAGATCGGCATCCCAGAATCCGACAACGCTTGCATCCCCGCGCCGGATCGCTTCCAGCATCCCATCCCGCACCGCTTCGCCTTTGCCGCCGTTGGCGAGCTTGTTCAGGACATGAACGCAGTCCTCCCGGCCGATGCGAAACTGCTCCAGAATGGCCAGGGTCGCGTCGGTGCTGCAGTCATTCACAAACTGAAATGAAATCCCCTCGGTGTCCCGGAGGAATTGCGCAAAGTCTTCCGTTTTGAGCCGAGAAGCTTCGTTATAACAGGGAATTACGATCGTGCAAGGCAAAGAAGTACCAGTCAATTCGGTCAATGCTCCGATGCTGTGGGTTCACTTCAGTGGCTGGTGCAATCATCATAGATTATCGAGCCTTACTATCGTTCCCCTGTCCATGGCCTCCCCATGTCGGTGAAATTTGATAGGGAGCTCCAGCTATTGAACCTATCGATCCTTAGTTTTTGAGTCAACAGGAGACGGGGAGTATCGAGCCATGAGTCATCGAATGGCGTCAGAAAATATGCTACGATCCGAAATTATGGCTGCCACCATACACATTCCGCTCTGCGATTATCTCGGAACCAGCTATCGCCCTGATCGCGAGTACGTGGACGGGGAGATTCGGGAGCGGAACGTGGGTAAATGGGAGCACGCACGAATTCAGGCGCTATTGGCAATCTGGTTTGGTAACCACGAGTCTGACTGGGGCATTCTTGTCAGCACGGAACAGCGGGTGCAGGTTTCGCGAGATCGCGTCCGCGTTCCGGACTTGGTTATCCTGAGATCAGGTCCGCAGCCTGACGTCCTGACCGATCCGCCGTTGCTTGTCATCGAGATTTTGTCGCCGGATGACAGCTATTCCGACACCCAGGAGCGCGCCCAGGATTACCGGGACATGGGCGTGGAGACTGTGTGGATCGTCGACCCGAAAACCCGGACCGGGCGAATGTGCTCGGGCGCGGAGTGGACGGAAGCGCGGCGGCTGGTAGTTTCCGGCACTCCCTTGTATGTCGAACTCGACGAAATCTTCAGCCGGATCGGCACCCGGAAATAATAAGATTCGCGATGGTCATCTAGATCTGAATGACGGATGGACTTTGCGGGCGTATCCGTTGACTCCCCATTCAAATTCGGGTATTCTGAAGTCCTTGCGCGGTGTTGCGTCTGCTGGGCTTGAGTCCAATTGATCTTGCGGTTGTTCATCCGGATCAAGGACTTCCTCAGAAATTAGATTTGGAGCAGAGCGCACCCACCTTTCGGATACGGCTGTCGTGAAACGGGCCGGTTCCAAAAAGGTCAAGAGCCCGGAAGGGTCTCACGCGAACAGGTTTGTTTAGCCGTGGGTTTTCGATGCAGCCCAGCCAATTGGCGTGGGCGGATTTTGCTGATTTTGAGACGTGCTGGGTCGTGTTGGCACGCAAGATTTTAGGGATTTGAAAGCGGGAGCGAGATGTCAACCTATATTCCGAGCGCGAAAGAGATCAACCGCAAGTGGTTCGTCGTGGACGCCAGCGGCAAGACGCTGGGCCGCCTGGCCACCAAGGCCGCCGATGTGCTGAGCGGAAAACTTAACCCCCAGTATGTTCCGTACATTGACACCGGCGATCACGTCATCGTCATCAATGCGGAGAAGATCGTGCTGACCGGCCTGAAGTCGCAGCAGAAGCTCTATCGCCGCTACACCGGTTTCCCCGGCGGTCTGCGCGAAGAGTCGTTCACGCGCCTGTTGAATCGCCGTCCCGAAAAGATCATTGAAGAAGCCGTCAAGGGCATGCTGCCGAAGAACAAGATGGGCCGCCAGATGGGCACCAAACTGAAGGTCTATCGCGGCGATAAGCATCCCCACGAGGCGCAGACACCGGAAGTTTTGGAAGTTATCGCGTAAGGTTTGATGGAATCCCGTCCTTGCCACGCAAAAGGTGGCAAGGACGGGCACCCCAAAAAGGTTTGAGGCCCGGATAGGGCGGAAGAGAGCACATGGCAGATTTGGTTCAGTATTACGGAACGGGCCGCCGCAAGTCGGCGATTGCCCGTGTTTTTCTGCGCCCCGGAACGGGTGAGTTCAAGGTAAACGGCAAGGGCTACACGGAGTACTTCGTGACCGAGCAGCAGCGTACCGCAGCGAAGCGCTCTCTGGTGCTCACCGAACTGCTCTCCACCTTTGACGTGGTCACCACGGTCAAGGGCGGCGGCGTTTCGGCCCAGGCCGATGCCGTGAAAATGGGTTCAGCTCGCGCTCTCGTGGTCTTCAACCCCGAGCTGCGCAAGCTGTTGAAATCGGAAAACCTTCTGACCCGCGATGCGCGCCAGAAGGAACGCAAAAAGTACGGTCAGAAGGGTGCGCGCGCACGCTTCCAGTTCAGCAAGAGATAGTGTGGAGTGTGAAGTGTGGGTGCGGCGGTTTTACACACTCACGCTTCACATTTGGCATTCCGCAGTTCAATCTCCTGCTTAAGCAGGATCAATCCGGACCAGGCGAACGCCAGCCCGGATGCAACGGCAATAAGGAGCTCAATTGGCCACGATTACCATGAAGGAGCTGCTCGAAGCGGGTGTTCACTTCGGGCATCAGACGAAGCGCTGGAACCCGAAGATGAAGGAATACATCTTTGGCGAGCGCAACGGCATTTACATCATTGACCTGCAGAAGACGCTCAAGATGTTCAAAGACGCGTCGAAGTACGTCACCGACCTGTGCGCCAGCGGCAAGACGGTTCTTTTCGTCGGCACCAAGCGCCAGGCTCAGGATGCGATCGCAGAGGAAGCCAACCGCGCCGGAATGCCGTACATCAATCAGCGCTGGCTCGGCGGTCTGCTGACCAACTGGGTGACCGTGCAGAAGTCGGTGAAGCGCCTTCAGGAACTCGACGAAATGGCTACCGATGGCCGCTACGAATTGCTGACCAAGAAGGAAGTCATCAAGCTGGAGCGGGAGCGCAAGCACCTGCAGGCCAACCTTGCCGGCATCAAGAACATGAAGCGGCTGCCCGACGCGATCTTCATCGTCGACTCGAACAACGAAGCGATCGCCGTGAAGGAAGCCAAGAAGCTGGGCATCCCGGTAGTCGCCGTTGTGGACACGAACTGCGACCCGACGGTTGTGGATTACGTGATCCCGGGCAACGATGACGCGCTGCGCGCCATCCGCCTCTTCACCTCCAAGATCTCCGATTCGGCAATCGAGGGCGTGAACCTGGTGGGCGACAAGCAGTTTGCCGAGGTTGCCGAGACGGAAGCGCCTGCGGAACTGGTTACGCTCGACGCCAGCGGCGAGGGCGAGGAAGTCGGCGATGTGGTTGACCTCGAAGCTGCACTAGGCGGCGGAATTCGCAAGGCTCCCGGCGTAGTTTCGGCGCTGGAAGAAGAAGCTGAGACGGCTGAAACAGCACTGTAATCTTCTGCGTGCTGCGAGCACGCACAATAGAAGCGTGGCCGCCGAATATTCCGAGCCACGCTTTTCTTGTGCCGGAAGCTCTGGGACAAAAGCCGAATCAAATGAGTATTGAAGAAACGAACGGAGTGGAGATGACGACGGTGAGTGAGAAAATTGGTGCGGGTCTGGTAAAGGAACTGCGCGAGAAGTCCGGCGCGCCCATGGGCGATTGTCTGAAGGCGCTGCAGGAGTCCAAGGGCGATATCGAGGCGGCATTTGTGGTGCTGCGTAAGCGCGGCATGGCGTCCGCCGCGAAGAAGTCTTCGCGCTCGACCAACGAAGGCGCGGTCGGCAACTACATCCACGCCGGCGGCAAGATCGGTGTGATGGTCGAACTGAACTGCGAAAGCGATTTTGTCGCCCGCACCGACGATTTCCAGGACCTGCTCAAGGACATCGCCATGCACATCGCAGCCAGCGATCCGCGCTACGTCAGGCCCGAAGATGTGACGCCAGAGGATCTGGAGCGCGAGAAGGAAATCTACAAGGCGCAGGCAATGGCCTCTGGCAAGCCGGAAAACATTGCAGAAAAGATGGTCGTGGGCAAGATGGCCAAGTTCTACGAGGAAGTCTGCTTGCTGGAGCAGCCCTTCATCAAGGATCAGTCCGTTTCGATCAAGGAACTGATTGCGCAGAAGGTCGGCAAGCTCGGCGAAAACATCACCGTGCGGCGCTTTGCGCGCTTCAAGGTGGGCGACCCGAACTGGACCGTCGCGACGACCAAGCTGGTCGAAGGCTCAGCAGAGTAAGTCTGCCGATAAATTGCAGGGAAACGGCCCGGGGCGAAAGCTTCGGGCCGTTTTGTTTTGTGGCGTGACCCGAGATTGAGAAACCCGGAATCTGTCGCCAACTGGTGCGTGCAATTTAAGATAACGAGGTAAACGAAGTAACTCTAGAAGGGACCAGTTCTTTGCCCATTTTGTTGAAGAGAGTCATGTCGCTCGCTGTTCTGATCGGTTCAAATCTCGCGCTGTTGAGCTCGCCGGCTATCGCCGATGTGCGTTCCCAACAGGCCCATTCCGAGGCGGCAGTTCCGGCGAAGGTGGAAGTTTCCTCCGGCTGGGAGCTGCAGGATTCGGCGAAGGTGGCAGAGGCGGGATCAGGAGCGGGCGCGGCGATTTCGAAGCTGAACTACAAGACGCAGGGTTGGTTTCCGGCAGTGGTGCCTGGAACGGTGCTGACGACGCTCGTCAAAAATGGCGTCTATCCCGAGCCGCTGTATGGCGAAAACAACCGTCCAGACCGAATTCCCGAAAGCCTGAACAAGACCTCGTACTGGTACCGAACCGTGACTGAGATTCCGGCAGCGTACCGCGGCCGTCATGTCTGGCTCAATCTCGACGGCATCAACTTCTCAGCCGAGGTTTGGGTCAACGGGACGTACCTGGGCACGATGCGCGGAGCATTCAAGCGCGGCATTTTCGATATCTCGGAGTTTGTAAAACCGGGCGAAAAGGCCGCAATTGCCGTGCTGGTGAAGCCTCAGCCGCATCCCGGCGACCCGCATGAGCACACCATCGCCGACGGCATGGTGACCAATGGCGGCATCACCGCGCTCGACGGTCCGACATTTCTTTCGACGATTGGATGGGACTGGCTCCCTGGCATTCGCGACCGGGATTCGGGCATCTGGGCGAAGGTTTTTCTCTCTTCGACCGGGCCAGTGGTGGTGAAAGACCCGCTGGTGACGACGGCCCTTCCGCTTCCGAAGACCGACTCGGCAGATGTGGCGATCTCAACGACGGTCGAAAATGTGACGGATCAGCCGCAAAAGGGAGTACTGAAGGCCCATTTTGGCGACGTTTCTGTTGAGAAGGAAGTTGAACTCGCTCCGCATGCATCGCAGATCGTCTCGCTGGATGCGGAGGCTTTTCCGGCGCTGCACGTTGAGAATCCGAAGCTGTGGTGGCCCAACGGCTACGGACCGCAGAACCTGTATGCGCTGCACCTGAGCTTCGATGAAGCGGGCAAGACCTCCGACGCGCAGAACATCTCCTTCGGCGTTCGCCAGATCACCTATTTCGTGCCGGATTCGGAGAATCTGACCATCTCCGTCAACGGCGTCCGAGTCTTCATTCGCGGCGGTGACTGGGGCCTCGACGAAGCGATGAAGCGCATCCCGCGCGAACGCCTTGAAGCGGAAATCAAGATGCACGCGCTGGCGAATATGAACCTCATCCGCAACTGGGTAGGGCAGTCGACCGGCGAAGACTTCTACGAACTGTGCGACAAATACGGCATTCTGCTTTGGGATGAGTTCTTCCAGCCCAATCCCTCGGATGGGCCAAATCCCGACGATCTGCCGACGTACATGGCCAATGTGCGTGACAAGATTCTGCGCTATCGCAACCATCCTTCGATAGCAGTCTGGTGCGCGCGCAACGAGGGCTTTCCGCCGAAGGAGATTGACGACCAGCTTCGGGTGTTGATGGCGGAGCTGGAGCCGACACGACGCTATCAGCCGAGCTCGACGTCGGGACAAGGCGTGAACTCCGGTGGACCGTACCGCTGGCGTACGCCACGCGAGTATTACGTCTTCGGCGAAGCCTTCAAGACGGAGATCGGCAGCTCGTCGATTCCGACCATCGAGTCGATCCAGGGCATGATGCCGCAGAAGGATTGGGAGGAGATCAACGACGACTGGGCCGAGCATGACCTCGCCCGTGGCGCGCAGGCAGGCAATACTTATCCCAAAACGCTGGCGGATCGTTACGGCAAGGTGGCCAATCTGGCCGACTTCGTCCGCAAGAGCCAGCTCGCTAACTATGAGGCGTACCGGGCGATGTACGAAGGGCGGGAAGCGAAGCTCTTCAACCCGTCGACGGCCGTCATTACCTGGATGAGCAACCCGGCGCAGCCGAGCTTTGTCTGGCAGCTTTACCACCACGATCTGGAGCCGAATGCCGCGCTGTTTGCGGTTAAGAAGGCTGGGGAGATGGTGCATATTCTGCTCAACGAGAGCAACGGTGACGTGCAGGTGATCAACAACCTGCCAACTGGAATCGCCAAGGCGACTGCGCACATCGCCATTTACAATCTCGACGGTTCGCGTGTGTATGAGCATGAATACCCGGTGACCGGACCGGCGTATACGGCAATTGATCTGGGTTCGGTCGAGTGGCCCTCGTCGGTCTCCGCAGTCCATTTTGTGAAGCTGGAGCTGAAAGACGCCGATGGCAAACTGCTCTCGGAAAACTTCTACTGGCGTAGCGTGCCTGACCACCCCGATGACTTGCAGGCATTGGAGACTATGAAGACGGTGAAGCTCGAAGCAAAAGCAGCACGGCGCGATGTGGAAGGCAAAGTGCGTATCACCGTGACGCTGCGCAACCCCGGAACGGAAGTAGCGCTGATGGCCCACCTGCAGCTCCGTCGCGGCAAAGCCCCAAACCCTTCTGACCCGCTGGCCAACGTCGCAGATCGCGTTCTGCCTGTCTACTACAGTGATAACTACGTCTCGCTGGTGCCGGGCGAGAGCCGTGCTATCACCATCGAGGCGGCCGAGTCCGATCTGAAAGGCGAAGCTCCGCGAATTGTTATCGATGGCTGGAATATCGGGGTTTCCGACGCAGGTTCCTCTGTTCCAGTGACGCAGAACATCAATGCCCAGGTAGATCACTGGCCAGTAACCAATCTGCCCATCGTCGCCCATACATGGAAGTAATGGCGTCACCCACCCTGAGAGGGAACGGTCTGCGGAAATCCAAAGCCGGTATGCGATACTCGAAAAAGCATGTATAAGCGGATCGTTCTCAAACTCTCTGGGGAAGCATTGGCAGGCAGCAGAGGTTTTGGCCTCGATGCGGAACGCGTTATTGAAATCACCAACGAAATCGTAGAGGTCCGCGCCCTCGGCGTAGAGGTTGCGATTGTCGTTGGCGGCGGCAATTTCTTTCGCGGCGTGGCCGAGCAGGCCAAAGAGATGGACCGCGTTTCCGCCGACAACATGGGGATGCTCTCGACCGTGATCAACGCCATCGCGCTTCAGGATGCGATCGAGAAGCATGACGTGCAGTGCCGGGTGATGACCGCCGTCGCCATGGACCAGATCGCGGAGCCATACATTCGCCGTCGCGCGGTGCGGCATCTCGAAAAGGGCCGCGTCGTGATCTTTGCGGCTGGAATCGGAAATCCCTTCTTTTCGACGGATACCGCCGCTTCGCTGCGAGCGATGGAGATCAAGGCGGATGTGTTGATGAAGGCCACCAAGGTCGAGGGGATTTTCAGCGCCGATCCCGTGCTCTTCAAAGACGCCGTGAAATACGACGAGATCACCTACATGGAGATTCTGCGGCAGGGCCTGAAGGTCATGGATCTGACTGCGGTAAGTCTATGCAAGGACAACAATCTGCCGATGATCATCTTCAACATGAATGAGCCTGGGAATATCCGCCGGGTGGCGTTGGGAGAAAAGGTCGGCTCGCTTGTGACTTCCTGATTCCCTCATAGTGATCTCTTTCCGACTCCTGGCCTCAGAGATAGTCGTCTAATTGCTAGTGGATAACCCTAAACCAGCCCGGCTGGACGCACTGACAGGTCTGCGCTGTTTCGCGGCTCTGAATATCGTCTTCTTCCATTTTTCCAATCCAGACTGGTTCGGCCCGCTTTCACCCGTGGTCAATGCCGGCTATCTGTCGGTGAGCTTCTTCATCATGCTTTCCGGTTTTGTGCTCGCGTATAACTACGCGGGACGAGCGCGCGAGGGCAAACTGGACAAAGTGCGTTTCTGGAAGGCGCGTCTGACGCGGCTCTATCCGATTTACTTGCTGAGCCTGGTGATCGGTTGGCAGACCTTTCGCGCCGAGCCCGCGGCACACACTCCCTTCATGTTCTGGCTGGGTGCGATCCTGACGCCGATCCTCTTGCAGGGTTGGATTCCGGAGATTGCGACATTCGGCAACACGCCAGCGTGGACGATGTCCGCGGAAGCCGCGTACTACGTGCTCTTTCCCTGGCTGGCGAGTGTGCGCAAGCCGGTTCGGACTGGCGTGCATTATTGGCGGCTCGGGGCATTGTGGTGTTTGGGGCTCATTCCCGGCACGCTCTATGTCCTGTTCAATCCCGATGGCATCGCGCACGTCGACCGCTTCTCCTCGGCTCCCTGGTTGCAGGCACTCAAGTTCACGCCTCTGCCTCATCTGCCAAGCTTCGCCTTTGGGGTGATGCTTGCCGGGTTGGACGAGTGCGTCGAGCGCACCGGACAGCTTCGGCTATGGATCGGGCTCTTCGGCTTTGCAGGCATCTACGGAGTGTTGTGCCTGGGCTCGCTCGTTCCCTATGCGCTGATCCACGATGGCCTGCTGATGCCGCTATTCGGTTGCTTGATCATAGGATTGTCGGGCATTAATCCGCTGTCGAAGCTCTTCGGTTTTCCGGTATTCGTTTTTGTTGGCGAGTCGAGCTATTGCCTCTACCTGATGCACTTCAATCTTTGGAATCTGTTGCATCAGAGCGGGTTATTGCCGCGGTTTGGATTGGATCGATTTGATCCCTGGATCAGCTATGCAATTCTGATCGGACTCGGACTGCTGGCATTGCATCTGATTGAGAAGCCCGCGCAGAAGGCGCTTCGCAAATGGATGGGTGCATGACTCGCGGAATTTCTCCGGGGAAGTGAAGCAACGATTCAGTAAGGTTGGCTTCCCGAACCAAGGGGCAGCTAAAGCAAAAGGGCAGTCTCCGGATGGGGAGACTGCCCTTGCTGTTTTCGAACCAGCTTACGTTTGAAGTGAAGCTGACCTACGGCTGGTCGACTTCGATGGAGTGGTTGCCGTGCGGTATGGCCGCGAGTGCAGCGGGTTGTCCAACTGTCGGGTAAGGACCGCTCTGTGCCGGGGCAAGCGTTCCGGTGCTGGCGTTCAATTGAAACCCGGTGACCGAGTTATCGAGGAAGTTGGCGGTATAGACATAGCGTCCATAACCGGGATCGACGAGAATAGCTACCGGCTGCGTTCCCGTGACGTTGGTCGCGCTGCCTGTGGTGTTCACTGCCGCAGAGGGAGTTCCTGTGGGCAAGGCGATGTCATAAGCCGAGACGGAGTTATCCAATTCGTTGGAGACGTAGATGAAAATGCCCCGCGGATCGACGGTGATCGCCGACGGCTGGTTGCCTGTCTTGAACGGACCATTGATCAGCGGTTGGAGAACACCATTGCCGAGCACACTGTACGCAATGAGTTCGTTCTGAGCGAAGTCAGTGACGTAGACGAAGCGGCTGGTTGGGGTGCTGGCGATGCCGACCGGCTTTACGCCTGCAAAGAAGGGTGTACCGCTGATCTTGGCGTTGCCAACGACGGATGCCAGAGCGCCGGCGCTGGTCGAGGTGAATCCGTAGAGATATCCGAGGCCTGCTGTCGGATCGTAGGTGGAGACATAGACCGCCGCTCCGCTGGCGAGGGGATTCACGGCGGTCGGATTGATGCCGACAGGCCAGTAGTTGAGGCTGCCGTTGGTGACTGGCGTACCCAGCGCCCCAGTCGTGCTCACTGGGAATACGGCTAGCGCGCCGCCGTTGCAGGTCGTAGCGCCGGTCACAGCGGTGCTGCAGCCCGGCTGGTACTTATTGACAACGTAGAGCAGGGTTCCAGCGGCATTCATGGAGATTGCAACCGGAGTATTTCCTTCGCTGCTTAGCGTGATGGTACTTACCGATGCGAGCGCAGCGCTGCTCGAGATGCTGAATTGCACCAGGGAACTGTCGCCCTGGTTGGCGACGTAGAGATTCGCGAAATCCGTCGAAACAGCCATGGAGACCGGATCAACGCCGCCGGAGGAGATCGTAGAGCCCTGAACGCTCAGGGCGCCGGAGACGCGGTCGACAAGGAATGTCTGTATCTGCCCGGGATTCTCCTTGTTGCCGGCAGCGAATACGTAATCAATCGTGACAGGATTGCACGCTGTAAATGTGCTGGCCAGTATAAGTGCGATGGCTGAGACCAGTGATACTTGGCCGACTTTGTTGAACTTCATCTGTTTCCTTCATCGTGGGCCATTTGTCGCCTGGCCGTATGCAAACTGGGTTAGGTGTTGTCCGTCTCGATTGTAAAAGCTCAAGACGGCGTTCGGCTAGTGACCTGCCGGGCTAGCTGCCTGCTGTCCCCGCGGGCCCCCGACCAGGCGGCTGGCCGAATGCGGTCCAATCCATAAGTCTCTGATTGGACGCGCGCTTTCGGCAGGAGTCATCTCCGCGATGAAAGGTTGGACCCGCTTGGTTCGCGCGCATCACTTGGCAGTTCCGCTGGTAGCAGTTCCGCCGTGAGGGATGCCGGTGATGGTAGACGGCTGGGCTGACGACAGGTAGGGAGTTGCCTGGGTATTGATGAGTACTCCGGTAGCGGGGTTGATCTGATATCCACTCAATGAGTTGCCGAGATAGTTCACCGTGTAGAGAAATCCGATGTTCTTCGGATCGACTGTAATCGCCACAGGATTGAGCGACGAGGCATAATTCGCAATTTGCGTCAGGCTCCCCGAAGCAATGGAGTATGCGGAGACGGTGGAGTCGAGCGAATTGGTGACATACAGAAAGCTGTCCTTGAACATGGCGGCTGCGGAGGGCTTGTTTCCCGTCGGAGTGGTTCCGAGAAGCGTCAGCGAACCTCCGGATTGCAGGGAGAATGTGTCAATCTGGTTCTTCAATTCGTCGACGACATAGAGGTACTGGCTGGCGGAATCACTCGTGAGGGTGATTGGCTCAGACCCCACCGGAAGGGGAATCATCTGCGTGGACTGCCCGTTGAGCAGATAGTTCGCGCCGAGCGGAACCGGCGTGAGGCTGCCGCCTGCACCCACGGAGAACGCAAAGAGATATCCCTGAAACGGGCTGGTCGCGGGGTTATAGGCTGTCACATACACGTAGTTGCCGTTGGCCGTGATGTTGATCGCTGCTGGAGTGAGCACTGTCTGATCGTTGGCGCTTAGCTGCAACGACACGTAGGGCAGGCCGTTGCTGTTCGTGATCGGATTGCCGTCGGTGCAGTCAGGCAGCGGCGACGGGGCCGGAACGGTAGCGCAACTCGCCGGCGCAAGGCCCAGAGAGCCGGGGTTCACAGTGGAGGTCTGCGGTGCGATGGTATAGCCGGCGATCAAACCGGGGCAGGGGTTGGTGAGGCTGCATCCGGCGGTTGGACCGAGGTTGTCCACAACGTAAGCATAGGTGCCGTTGACGCCCAAAGCGACTGGGAAGGTGCCCGGAGTATTCACGGTGCTTTGCGGATAAAGTTTGCCGTCGTTTCCGATTCCGAACTGGACGATATTGTTGTCTTCGTTATTGGCAACATAGAGATTGTTGAAGTCTGGCGATACGGCTTCCGCAAGGGGATTTCTTCCGCCGGAAGGAAAAGGCGAAGTAGGGATGGTACGCAGGACGCCGGACTCCGAGTTGACCTCGTACACTTCGATCTGCCCCGGGTTTTGTAGGGTAGTGGGAACATACAAAAAACCTACGGTCAGAGTGCTGCAGGCGGTAAATAAGGTGGCCACTGAGAGTGCGATGGCGGAGACCAGTACGACCTGGCCGACTTTGCCGAACTTCATGTGTTTCCTTCGTTGTTAGACTTTGGCACTTCAGTTCCCGTTTTGCTGAGTCCGGACTGATTGCCAGGTTTGAGGTTTAGCAGAAAGGCCCGCGTATGGGCGGGCCCTTCCGTGAGGTGAGGCACAAACGGACCAGGCTAGTTTGTGCGGCCGGTTACGATGCACCAGGTGGCGGGTCCGTTGATACCGATTTGACCGGACCAGCCCTGCATCTGAGTCAATGCACCCGAGTTCGGGTCCAGAACCTTGCCCGTGACCGTTGAGTCGCCTGCGTTTGCCGTGTAAACGTACTGGTTCGAAGGATCTTCCAAGATGCATTGAGGCGAAGCGCCAGTGCCAGACGGTGAGCTGACGCCTGTTTGCTCAACGAGGAAGGGAGAACCGGAATCCTCGCTGAGCTGGCTGGAGGTTGGGTCGATAACGTAGGCAACGATGCCGGCCCCGTCGTTGATATTGGCGCCCTGCTGGTTGGCTACATAGAGATACTTGGCCTTGGATTCCACCATCAGGTAAACGGGGTTGGTCTCGCTGGCGTCGTCTGCCACCGCGCCGCCGACCAGCGACTGGAGAGCGCCGTTGGTGCCGACTGTGTATGGAAGAATCTGTCCGGGCACGCCGTTGGCGAGAACTTCGTTGTCCAGAACGTAGACTTTGCTGCCGGCAAAAACAATCGCAGTGCCCTGGCCAACCGGGTTACCCAGGCCGTTGGTGATGTATTGAACCGTGCTCTGGCTCTCCGACAACTGACCGTTGGTGGAGTTGTAGGTGTAGGGGTAAACCGTCTGTCCGAGCGTGGGAGTGGTGACAACAGAGGTGGGACTTGGGCTGGGCGCGCCGGCCAGCGTCATCACATAGCCCGAAGCCATGGTGAAGTCGATCGGATTCGCCGGAACAGGGAAGTAGGTGACCTGGCTGCCGCTTGAAGAGGTCAGCTGCGCATTGGTGACCAGCGAAAGGCGTCCCGTGGTCGAGTTGATCGAGAAGATGGTGATATCGCCGCAGGTCGGGGTTCCCAGTTGCGACACGCAGTACGGATTCGGATTGAGAGCGCTGCTGGGAGCGGCCGGATTGGTGCCGGGCGCGTTCTGGTCGAGTGCCAGCAGAAAGGCTCCGGTCGAATCCGAGATAAGACGGACGGGATTGAATCCCTGGGTGTAGAAGGTGTTTTGAGGAGTCAGGATTCCGTTGCCGCCGACAGCGAATTCGGTGATGTTCGGGCTTCCGCATGGGTCGGTCGCTGTGCAGACCGAACCACCACTCGAATTTGTGCCGCGATTCAGGACATAGACGAAGTTTCCGCCACTCAGGAGGACGGCGCGAACGGGATTGGCTCCGCCGCTGGCGACCGGCAGGCCATCCAAGGCAGTCAATTTGCCATTATTGTTATTGATTTTGAAGCCGCTGATGATTCCTGCGCTGGAGGGTTGGGCTGTGCTCGTACCCGTTACATACAGATAGCCAACTGTAAAACTACGAACGCAAGAGCTAAGGCTGAATACGATGGCCGAGCTAAGGGCAGCGGTCAGCACTGTCTTGCCGAATTTCCTGAACGTCATGCGATTCCTTCGTCCTGATCCAGCCCAAGCTTTTCCGCCCGTACCGTCAGGTTTCATGTTCCGCAGCAGAGCTGGGTGGGTATGGGGTCCCTCGCTGCATTGTAGAAGGTGCGGGGCCATTGTGCATAGTTGCGGGGTGATACGAAAGCCCTGAAAACGGTCACCCCATGGAGTTACTTGTGCTTTGGACGTTTCAGAGAAAAATCCGGTATCGCGAAAATCGGCAGGCGTTTGAAGTCGTGTTGGAATGCGGCTCAGGTCTCGATTTCGAGACCTGAGCGAGACTTGTTTGAAATCAGGACGGACAACTCCGCATCAACGAACGCAGCGTCCGGGAAGGCTTACCAGACGCGGCAGGAATGTTCAGGATACATGGGCTGGCCTTTCTTGCAGCCGAAGGCTTTGCCGAATTCTTCGAAGTTCTGAACGGAGCCGTTGGTTCGCCATTGGCCGGGCGAGTGCGGGTCGGTGAGGGCCGATTGGCGGGCTGACTGGTCGGTCTGATTCTGGCACCAGACCTGCGCGAAGCCGAGGAAGTAGCGTTGCGCCTCCGTGTATCCGTCGATCTTGTCGTCGATGCTCTTGCCCTCCGAGGCCAGCGTGTCGAGCAGCGCCATATAGGCAATGCGCAGGCCACCGTTGTCTGCGGTGTTTTCGCCGAGGGTGAGCTTGCCGTTGAGCTTTTGCGCGGGCAGGCCATCGTGTGCGGGCGAGGCATCGAAGCCGCTGTACTCAGTGGCTTCGCAGTCTGTGCGTTCGGTAAAGGCCTTGCGGTCTTCGGCGGTCTGCCACTCGCGCAGATTGCCATGGCCGTCGTATTTGCTGCCCTGGTCGTCGAAGCCGTGCGTCATCTCATGACCGATAACGACGCCGATGCCGCCGAAGTTCACCGCCGGATCGATGGTGAAGTCGAAGAAGGGCGGCTGCAGAATACCGGCAGGGAAGTTGATGTCGTTCATCGAAGGAGAGTAGTAGGCGTTGACCGTCGGCGGCGTCATGCCCCACTCCTTTTCATCGACGGGCTTGCCCAGCTTGGCCAGACGGTAATTGCGGTTGAAGACCGCCTCTCGCCGCAGGTTGCCAAGCAGGTCGTTGCGCTCAACCTCCAGAGCGGAGTAGTCGCGCCATTTTTCCGGATAGCCGATCTTGTTTCGGATGAGGCTGAGCTTTTCCTCGGCTGCCTTCTTGGTTTCGTCGCCCATCCAGGGCAGAGTCTTGATGTCGTCGCCCAGCGACTTCTCGAGAGCTGCGACGAGCTTGTCCATGCTGGCCTTGGCCGCGGGAGGAAAGTTTTCCTTGACCCAATCCTGGCCGACCGCTTCGCCGAGAGCCTGGTCGGTCATCGCAGTGCACTGCTTCCAGCGCGGAGTCGGCTCCTTTTGTCCGGCAAGCGTCTTGCCGAAGAAGTCGAAATTCTCGTCGAAGAAGGCTTTGGGAAGATTGGCAGCCGCTACGTGCAGGACCTGCCAGCGGAAGTAAGCCCGCCAGGCATCCGCAGGCTCGGTTTCGATAAGCTGGTTGACGGTTTTGAAGAATTCAGGCGTAGCGACATTGAGCGTATCGAATTTGCCGATGCTGATCGACTTCCAATACACCGGCCAATCGAAGCTGGGCGACAGTTCTTCCAGTTTTGCGATGGTGTAGATGTGATAACGATTCTCGGGCTGCCGCATCTCGGTTCTGCTGGTCGAGCCTTTGGCGAGAGCTGTTTCGATGCGCAGCACAGCGGCGGCTTCCGCGGCGGCCTTCTCGGGCGAATCGCCAGCCAGGGTGAACATCTTCTTCAGATGGGCCACATACTGTTCGCGGATCGTGACAAAGCGTTGGTCGTCCTTGATGTAGTAATCGCGGTCGGGAAGCGAGAGCCCGCCCTGCGAGGCTTGCGCGATCTGCTTGCTGGAGTCCTTCTCGTCCTGGGCTACTCCGAACTGGAAAAGCGGAGCAGGACTGCCGGCGGCGAGCAGTTCTCCCATCAGCGCCGCAAGCTCTTTGGCGTTCGAGAAGGCGGCGACCTTGTCCAGAGCGGGCGTCAACGGCGCAAGACCCTTTGTTTCCACAAGGTCGGTATTCATGCACGCGGCAAAGTAATCGCCAAACTTCTTCTCCAAGGGAGTCTTGGGAGATTTGGCGGCGTTGTCGAGTTCTTGCCAGAGCAGATAGCGGTTGCGCTCCTGAAGCAGAGAAAAGGAACGCGCCCAGCGTATCTGGTCCGAGGGCACCGGGTTGTTCTTGACCCAGTTGCCGCAGGCGTATTGGTAGAAGTCGGTGCAGGGATCGGCCGTTTTGTCGATGGCGCTGAGGTCCAGGCTCTTCACAGACTGAGGCGGCGTTGGAGCCGAGTTATCTGCGGGAGCAAAGCTCAAATCGGTCAGGCTGATCTGGGCGTGGACGGAGGCAGGCGAAAGACACAATGCTGCGAGCAAGGCTGAGGCAGGCAGAACGAAAACGTGGCGGGAGCGGGAGACGCACGAAGGTTTCATCGGATTCCTCAGAGGTGGGAGCAGCCGAATCGGGCAGGGCCGTCCGCGTTAGATATGGCAGCCGATCTGGCAGGAACTGCTCCATAGAAAATTAACACGGAGCAGACACGTAGTCGCTCGTGTTGTTTTTCTATGAGCCGATACGCTCAAAACCGCTGATGAAGATTCTCTAGAAAACCTTGACGTGGATCGTCAGATAGGTTTTCGGGTCCTTGCGGATAGCTGTGATCAACTGGCCAGTATCGTTCAGCGTCTTGTCCAGATTGTCATAGAGCGAACGATTCTGCGCCAGTTGACCCAAGGTGCCTTTGCCCTCTTGCATTCCCTGCAGGACGCCGTTGAGGTGCGTAAGCGTCTCCTCAACCTTATTGGCCAGCGCCGGGTCCTTCGCCAGTTTGCCCAGAGAGCCTTTGCCGGAGTTGATGTTGGCAAGCAGTTCGTTCGCATTGGCGATGGCGGAGTTGAGGTTCTTGTAAAGAGCTTCGTCTTTCAGCAGCTTGCCCGCCGAGCCCTCGCCGTTGTCGAGGCGGGTCGTGATGTTATCCAGCTTGGCGACGGTGGAGTCGAGACGATTATAGAGATCGTCGTCGTTGATGAGCTTGCCGACAGTGCCTTTTCCACTGGAGATATTTGCCGAAAGAATCTGCAATTGATCGATTGTGCGAGAGATCTTCTTGGCCACTTCCGGATCGTTCAGCAGCATCCCGGCGGTTCCCTTTCCGGAATTGAGCGTGTCGAGCAGGACGCCGACCTTGGCGACTACTTTATTGATGGATTGAATTGAATCCTGGCTGGTCCGAATCACGTCCTGAATACCGGGAATGGGGTTGGTGCTCAGGGTTGCGTTGTCTTTGGGCTCAGGACCCGTGGCGTGCACGGAGGAGATGTCGATGAACGCATCGCCCAGCACCCCGGCCTGATTGATCGCTACCGTGGAGTCGGTATGCAGCGACGGCAGGTAAGTCGTTCCAACCCGGCAGACCACTTCGACGGCATCCGGGTCATGGTGGGGAACGATGCGCACGCCGACCACATTGCCAATGGTGACGCCGTCCAGGGTCACGGGAGCCCCCACCTTGAGCCCATTGGCGTTTTCAAAGTACGCCCGCAGGTTGAGCTTGCGCGTAAAGAGCCCGCCGGTCGAACGAGAGAGGATGAATATGATGGCGGTGAGGGCGGCCAGCGCGAAAAGGGTCAGAATACCCACCTTCAGCTGCGACCAACGGAGTTCTTTCTGGCTCGGCATCGCTATCGTTCCTCAATTGAGTGAGAATACCAGACCTGCACCGGAAGTCCGCATACCTAAAATACTTATGTTCTTCAACAAGTTCGCCGCCCGGAGCAAGAACCCGAAGCAAGAACCCAGAGCAAAAACCAGAACAAAAATTAGATCTGTGAAGACATCATGAATTGAAGAGATCGGCAGGCCGCGCCGATGAGCCTTCCAGCGCGACGCTAGCCATCGCAAGTGCGTCGGAATGGGTCAGGGAGAGAACCGCGTTGGTGACTCCCAGGCGGGCTGCGATTTGGGCGGCGCGGCCATGAAATTCGAGGCCCGGACGGCCGCTCGGCTCGCGGGTCACTTCAATCTCCAGCCAGTTCACGCCATAGTTGATGCCGGTGCCGAGGGCTTTGGCGGCGGCTTCCTTGGCTGCGAAGCGCGCGGCAAAACTCTCTGCATGATTGCGTTTGCGCAGGCAATAGGCCTTTTCGCGGGTCGTAAATATGCGATCCAGAAATCGGCTGCCGAAGCGATCGATCGACTTCTGAATCCGGTGTATGTCAGTGAGGTCAATTCCCGTGCCGACAAGCATCTTGCCTGGAGGCTAACACAATCGTGACTTGTTCCAAAACGGGCCATCAACGTCGCAACCCAGTACAGAGGGTCAAGACTCGCGGGAGTGATCCGATAAACGCAGGGATGAATCCGATACGTCTACCCAAAGCCGGACCAAAACCGAATTCGCCCTGGGCTATGATGATGCGGGCCAGGACGATGGAAGAACCGGCGCGGCTGATCCAGACCCTCACCGGAGCCATTCTCGGCTGCGGAGGCTGGGTGCTCAGCCGTGGGGCGGATGACTCAGGCACGATCAATATTCTCTTCGAATTTGAACGGCAACACTGCGTCGAGATGTACACCATTCTCATCGCCGTGGGGTTAGAACTCAGCCATCTGGCGCATTTGCGCTTTACCGAGCTTTGCCAGTGCACCCGCAGCCACTTTGAAGACTGCGGCGAAGAGATCATCAGCGTAGACCTTGAGATTCAGAGCAATTCAGTTGAAGCGAACGCGGCAAGGCGCGGCGCTTCCGAAGCGGCCTAGGCGTGTCATCGGGTCCAGACCCGGCTGGGGGCCGGATCGGGGCTGCAACACGATACGCCCGAACCGCTTGTAGGTAAGTTTGGCTTGTAGGTCAGTTTGAAGGGTACGGGCTTCGGCCCGTACATAAAGTCCAAACAATCGACGCGGGCTTTAGCCCCCGAGGGCTAGCTTTCTCCAAACAGACCCGCGATGCGCTTAGCCTGCTTCCATCAACCCGTAACGACGCTGCCATGCGTTGCGCAGGTGATCCCAGACCCGTTTACGTTCCGCTTCCGTGATGGAGTCTTCAGGAGCCGAGGCAAACCGCGAAGCCTCCTGCTTGGCCAGTTCTAGCAAATCGCGATCCCGAACGAGATTCGCCACGCGAAACCCGGGCAATCCAGCCTGGCGTGTTCCAAAAAACTCGCCCGGCCCGCGCATAGCCAGATCGAGTTCGGCCAGTTCAAAGCCATTCTGCGTTCGCACCATCGCAGCCAGCCGTTCCTCGGCCTGTTCCGAGACTCGCTTTCCCGTCATGAGAATGCAGTAGCTTTTAGCCGCTCCACGGCCTACACGCCCGCGCAACTGATGTAACTGCGCCAGACCGAATCGCTCGGCGTGGTCGACAACCATCACGGTTGCATTCGGCACGTCGACCCCGACCTCGATCACCGTGGTAGCAACCAAAACATCAATCTCGCCGCGCTGGAATCGGCGCATCACGACATCCTTTTCATCCGCGTCGAGGCGGCCATGCAGCAGACCGACGCGCAGGTCGCGTAGCGCGCCGCCGCGAAGCTGGTCATACATCTCCGTGGCGGAACGCAGATCCTGCTTCGCCGCTGCCGGCTCCTCGGCTCCGGGAAATAGGAGGGCCTTTTTACCTTTCGCCGATTTGCGCGCCTTTTTCGCCGGGAGCGGCGTGGATGCAACTTCAGCATCGGCATCGGCGGCGGCAAAATCCAACTCTGGCTGATCGTCCTTCGCGCCCTCAATGATGGGGTAGACGATATACGCCTGTCGCTGCTGCGCAACCTGCTTGCGCACAAACTCCCAGACATCCTCCTGACGCTCTCCGGCCACGCGACGCGTGACAATGGGCGTCCGGCCCGGCGGCAGCTCGTCCAGCACGCTGGCGTCGAGGTCTCCATATAAGGTCAGCGCCAGAGTGCGCGGAATCGGTGTAGCCGTCATAACCAGCACATCCGGCTCCGCCTCATTCGGCTTCTTCATCAGCCGGAAGCGCTGCAGAACACCGAACCTGTGCTGTTCATCGACAACGACGAGGCCGAGGCGGGCAAACTCGACCTTCTCTTCGATAAGCGCGTGCGTGCCGATCACCAGTTGCGCTTCGCCGCGATAGATCTGCCCCCGCACTTGCCGCTTGCGATCCTGGTCGAGCGAGCCAGTCAGCAGCACGACTTTATAGTCCTTCGAGGAGCGGCTGAGCAGCTTTCTCGCGGCCAGATAATGCTGCGTGGCCAGGATTTCCGTGGGAGCCATCATCGCCGCCTGATAGCCGTTTTCGATTGCCACGAGCATCGCCTGCAATGCCACAATCGTCTTGCCCGAGCCGACATCGCCCTGCAGCAGACGCCGCATCGGATGCGGCTCGCGCATGTCGGCGACAATCTCACCCAGCGCCCGTTTCTGCGCCGCTGTGGGATGAAAAGGAAGCACCTCGCGAATGGCTCCTCGGACCTGATCGGTGGTGGCAAAGGCGACTCCGGGCTGCTTGTGGCCTTTGCGGCGCTTGAGTTCAAGGCCCAGTTCGAGGTAGAACAGTTCCTCAAAGATGAGCCGCCGCTGCGCCGGGGTACGCGCTTCCATCAGGGCCGTCTGTGTGGTGCCGTCGGGCGGGAAATGCGCGTGGGCGAGCGCCGTTCCGCGGTCGGGCAGGCCCAGCCGGTCGAGTATGGCATGGGGCAGGCATTCAGGAACCGCGCCGCGAATACTCTCCAGCAGGCGGAAGATGACCTTCCGCTGCCAGCGCGAAGCCAGAATGCTGCCGCCGAGCGACTCATAAACCGGCGTAATGCGGCCCACTTCGAGCAGCCGAGTCTCTTCGTCCTCGCCCGCGCCGGGCAGCAGCTCAAACTGCGGCTGAATCATCTTCATATTTCGCGTGGAGCGCGAAGGCTCGACCTTGCCGAAGAGAGCGATGGTCTGCCCGGCGTGAAAGCGCCCTTGCAGATAGGTTCCGTTGAACCACATGCACTTCATCGCCAGATTGCCCTGGCCCACGGTCATCTCGAAGATCGGCATCCGCTTGGTCCGGAGCAGCGCCGTGCCGCGAATCTCGGCAATCACCGAGGCCATCTCGCCGGGCTTCAGTTCGTCCAGGCTGCGCGGATGCTGGCGGTCCTCGTAGCGGAAGGGCAGGTGATAGAGCAGGTCTTCCGCGACCAGAATGCCCTTTTCTTCAAGCGTCTTAGCCACGCGCGGGCCAACGCCGCGCACGTAGGTTATGGGAGTATCGAGTTTGGACGGAGGAGCTGACACTCTCTGGATGCTACAGGCCGTCGGCTGGGTCGTGCCAATCCCCGCATAGCTGACCCGTTTGGAACGCCGCAAAGCGCCATCCGTTGATTATGATGGATGCAAACTCAAGGAGAGCGATCATGTCCCCCAGCAATGAGAGCACCAGCGCGCGTTTTGGCACGAAGCAGCCTGCGGATGGCACCGAATTCGTAATCTCTCGCATCTTCGACGCGCCACGCGAACTGGTCTTCCGCATGTGGACCGAGGCGGAACACCTGAAGCACTGGTTTGGGCCGAGCGGCTTTAAGATTCCGGTCAGCTACCTGAATCTGGTTCCAGGCGGGGCCTTTCACTACTGCATGAGGGCGCCCGGTGGCTCCGAGATGTGGGGCAAGTGGGTCTTTAAGGAGATCGAGACGCCGCAATGGCTCGTTCTGATCAACACCTTTTCCAATAAGCATGGCAACATCACCCGCCATCCTTACGTTCCCGATTGGCCGCTGGAGCTGCTCACCACCATTACCTTCGCCGAGCAGGATGGTAAGACGCTGGTTAAGATCGTGTGGCTGCCGATCAATCCCACTCCACGCGAGCAGAGGGTCTTCGATACCATGCACGACGAAATGGCCGAGGGCTGGAACGGAACATTCGACCAACTCGCCGCCTACCTGACCACCCTTTCGAATTAGCAAAGAAATGGGCAGCTAGCCAGCCCGCATTCGACTTGCTACACTTTGCCCATTCCATTGCACACCATTCGAAGGGGGTTCCGCTTGCGCATTCGCCCGTCCCTATCTCTGATTTTGAGCCTGACTGTTCTGAGCCTTGTTGTTTTGGGCCTGACATCGGCTGCTTTCGCACAGTCGTCCAGTGCCCCCGCCGGGCGGACGCTCATTCGCGCCGGTCATCTGCTCGATGTTCACACCGGCAAGCTGCTGGACTCGCAGACGATCATTGTCACCGGCGACCGGATTACCGCAATTTCGTCGACAGCCTCCACCCCGGCCAGCACCGGCGACACGGTCATCGACCTCGGTTCGCTCACGGTTTTGCCTGGACTGATCGACGTGCATACCCACATCACCGGAAACCCTGACTTTGATCCATACAGAGAACTCACCGGGACCGACGCCAAGGACGCCATCAATGGAGTGGTCAATGCGCGTACCACGCTGATGGCGGGCTTCACCACCATTCGCAACGTAGGCGCAAGCGGATATGTGGACGTGGACCTGCGCGACGCCATCAATGCAGGCCAGGTGCCGGGACCGCATATGCAGGTCAGCGGGCCTCCGCTGGGCATTACCGGCGGCCATTGCGACGAAAACCTGCTGCCGATCCGCTATCACCTCACCGGAGACGGAGTCGCCGACGGCATCGCCGCCGTACAGCAAAAAGTGCGCCAGAACATCAAGTACGGTGTCGATGTCATCAAGATCTGCGCCACCGGCGGCGTGCTCTCCAAGGGCGACAGCCTGCAAGCCTCGCAGTACACGCTGGAGGAGATGAAGGCCATCGCGGCGGACGCGCATCGTCTCGGCCTCAAAGTCGCCGCCCATGCCCACGGCGCACAGGGCATTCTCTGGGCTTCCGAGGCCGGGATTGATTCCATCGAGCACGGCAGCTTCATCGACGCAGCAGGCATCGCCGAAATGAAGAAGGACGGCACGTATCTCGTGCCTACCCTCTATCTCGAAGACTGGATGATGGAATCCGGCCATCTGCCAGTCTTCTACCAGCAGAAGATGAAGGACGCCATCGCCGTAGCCAAGCCAAACATCCGCCGCGCCTACGAAGCAGGAGTGAAGATCGCGCTCGGCACCGATGCCGCCGTCTATCCCCATGGACTCAATGCGCATGAGGTAGAAGTCTACGTGCGCGACCTGGGAATGACTCCACTCGCGGCGATCCAGTCCGCAACATTGAACGGCGCGGATCTGATGGGCTGGACAGACCGCGCCGGTTCGCTTGACGCAGGAAAGTGGGCCGACATTATCGCGGTGGATGGCAACCCGCTAGCGGATGTGAAGCTATTGCAGGATGTGAAATTCGTGATGAAAGCCGGCGTAGTTTACAAGGGGACCGGAGCGAAGTAGTTTCAATCCGTGGTCGAAAACACGAGGAGCTATCCAAAACGGATAGCTCCCCGCGTTTCGTGACTATAAGTTGTAGTTACTTCGCGTAACTCCGCACCCACTCCAGAATGCTGCGCACGCCGAAGCCGCTCGGGCCTTTCGCAATATACGGCTTGGTGTCCTCGTACCAGGCCATGCCTGCGATATCCAGGTGAATCCACGGCGTCTCATCCGCGAAGACATGCAGGAACTCAGCCGCGGTAATCGCCCCACCCCAGCGTCCACCGGTGTTCTTGATGTCGGCGATATCGGACTTGATCTGTTCCATGTACTCATCGCCCAGCGGCAGCCGCCACACCTTTTCGCCGGAGATCTCCAGCGCCGCGTGAAACTTCCCGTAAGTCTCCTCGTCATTGGAGAAGCCACCGGCATTGACCGGCCCGAGAGCGACCACGCAGGCCCCGGTCAGCGTCGCCGCGTCGATCAGGTGCGTGCAGCCAAGCTGGCGAGCATACGTGAGTCCATCGGCCAGAACGAGCCGACCCTCGGCATCGGTATTGATAATCTCGATCGTGTGTCCCGGCTCGCCGTCTTTGAAGGGCATCGCGGTCTGTACATCGCCCGGCTTCTGCGCCTTGCCGTCGGGCATGTTTTCCGCCGAGCAGACGACGCTGATCACCTTGACCGCTGGCTTGAGCCGTCCGATAGCGGCCATCGCGCCCAGCATCGCCGCCGAACCGGCCATATCATACTTCATCAGTTCCATCTTGTCCGCAGGCTTGATCGAGATACCACCCGTATCGAAGGTGATACCCTTGCCTACCAGCCCAAGCACCGGCCCGGAGTAGGTTTTGGCATCGTAGCCCTCGGGCTCATAAGTCAGCACAATCAGCGCAGGAGGCTCCTCCGAACCTTGAGAAACGCTCCAGAAAGCCCCCATCTTCAGCTCGTGCAGCTTTTCGGTCGAGTAGACCTCGGCCTTCAATCCATTGGCCGCCGCCATGGCCGCCGCGCGCTGTCCGAGAATAGTGGGCGTCAGCTTGTTGCCCGGCTCATTGACCAGTTCGCGGGCAAAATTCTGACTTTCAGCGATGATCCTGCCTTCGGCGAAGCCCCGTTCTACATCATCCGCAGGATGGCCTGCATGGGCCGCGACGGTGAATGTGGAAACGCTCTGGTCCTTACGGTCGGAACGGTAGGTATCCGGATCGTAGTCGGCCAGCAGCGCTCCTTCGACGGTAGCTCGCGCGCAGGGCCCCGGCGCCAGCTCCGCAGCTTCGGGCAGAACAAAGGTCACATCGCGAATGCCGCGCGGCTTGACGAAACGGATCGCCGTTCCGGCGGCGCTGCGTACCGAATGCGCGTTCGCCTTACCCAGCTTGCCGACGCCGACAAGGAGCAGGCGTTTTGCCGCGAGGCCCGCAGGCGCGTGAATCAGCAGCGTCTCGTTCGCGCCGCCCTTGAATTCGCCCGATGCCAGCACCGCTGCCGCCGCGGCCTTGACGCCGGCGTCGCCGGTGAGCAGCGCCAGATCGGGCTTGGCATCAGGTCCCTTTGCGGTTTGTGCGTCGCCGGCCACAACAGCCAGCACTTCAGTCTCAATTGCAGCCGGATTCGTAAAAACCAGATGTGTCTTCATAACCAACATTATTCCACTGCCGGACGAGGGATGAGGATGATCGAGATCAAGGTTTTAAGCACGGCAGAAGGAAAAATCGGCGTGCATTTCAGCCCGGCAGAGTCTACCGGCCCATCTTGTGCTTGCTCTCATTGATCGCCGCCCGGGATTCGCGGTCGGCCTCGCGGCGCTTCTCCGTCTCTCGCTTGTCCCAGTCCTGCTTGCCCTTGGCGACAGCCAGTTCGCACTTCACCCGGCCATTGCGGAAATAGAGGCGCACTGGGATGAGCGTATGTCCCTTGATCTGCGTCTTGATCTGTAGCTTGCGCACCTCTTCTTTGTGCATCAGCAATTTACGGGTCCGGAGTGCGTCGTGATTTGCGATATTTCCGTGGGAATAGGGGCCGATATGGACGTTGAGCAGAAACGCCTCTCCGTCCTTGATGAGGCCGTAAGCGTCCTTCAGGTTGGCCTGACCATCCCGGATGGACTTCACTTCAGTCCCGCGCAGGGATACGCCAGCCTCGATCTTTTCCACCAGAAAGTAGTTGAAACTCGCGCTGCGATTGAAAGCTGCGTCCCGCTGCCCGCTGGCGACCGGGTCGCGAGGCTTGGCGGCCTTCGCGGCCGGCTTGGCTGCGGGAACGATCACGTGGCTGGACTGGCGCGACATTCTGAGGAATTCCTGTTATACAACTCGTTGCCTCTTAATCCTAGCACTGGCTTGGATTTAACGCCTTGCCGAGCGGAGCTTTGCTAGAATGAGGCATCGCTGGAGTAGCGCGTTTACTAACCCGATTTTTTCGGCAACCTGCGTTCTGCAACGAGCCCTGGTTCTAGCCAGAGCCCAAGCCAGAGAAGGTCTCTGGGGTTCTATCGGGATTCATGGTTCTGGTCAGGTTGACGATGAGAAGCGGGGAACCGCAAGCCTTTTATGCGGTATAGTCCATAGGGACCAGCATGGAAAACGGATTTCGTTCCTGATCGACCCCCGCGAATCAGGTTCTGTGAAGTTGCATGGGAGTTTGATGAATCGCCTCGCTATTCCGCTCAAAGTTTGCAGAAACGTCATTGCTGTCGGGCTCAGTGTAGCCCTGGTCTGCAGCACTGTGCCCGGCCCGGTTTTCGCCAAGGAATCGGCAAAGAAGCTCTATGCAGCGGGCCAGGCAGCCGAGTCACGCGAGGACTACGACGCGGCGTATGAAGCATTTCGCAAAGCCTATGCGAAGGCCCCTAATGACCTGCGCATGCGCGCCGCTTACTATCGGCTTCGTCAGTCCGCTTCTTCGGTGCATGTCACCCAGGGCCGCAAGCTCTTCGAAAAGGGCGACGAGCAGGGTGCTCTCGCCGAGTTTCTGCGCTCTGCGGAGATCGATCCGGGAAATGAAGCAGCCATTCAAGAGGTCGCCAAGATTCGTGCCAAGCAGTCGGGCTTGCCGGTTCGCAGTGAAACCAGCCTGAGCGAGCCGGCTGCGGAGGAGATCGAAGACGCGGGAGCTCCGGCGCGGCTAAAACCAGTCTCCAATGAGCCGCTCACGCTTCACATGACCGAAGACAGCAAGGTTGTCTATCAGGCCGTGGGCAAGGCAGCCGGCATCAACGTGCTTTTCGATCCGGACTACAACGGCAAGCGCATTCAGGTGGACCTGACGAACGTTTCGCTCATGGATGCGCTGCGCATAGTGGGCACTCTCTCGAACACATTTTGGCGTCCCGTCACGGACAACACCATTTTTGTGGCCCAGAACAACCGCTCCAAGCACACGGAGCTCGACGAGCAGGCCGTTCAAACCTTTTACCTCTCGAACGCCTGGCAGCAGAACGATCTGAACGATGTCCAGACAGCGCTGCGGAACGTAATGGCCAACGCCAAGGTCTATGGCGTGCCCAGCCAGAACGCGATCGTGATGCGCGCCACTCCGGATGAACTGACGCTGGCGCAGAAGATCATCAGCGATCTGGACAAGGCGCGGCCCGAAGTCGTAGTCGATGTCGCAATCATGGAAGTGGACAAGGATAAGCTGCGCAACATTGGTCTGACATGGCCGGGCAGCATCAGCTTCGCATTGCAGCCGCCGACCTCCTCAACCTCCACTACTACCACCACAACCACAACGACCAATACCACGGGCGGCACAACCGCCGGGCTGACGTTGGATAACCTGGCCAATCTCAATGCAAACAGCTTCGGAATTACGGTCGGAGCGGCCACTGCTAACCTGCTCATGACCGATTCCAATAGCAGAATTCTGCAGAATCCGCGTATCCGCGCCACCGACGGGCAGAAGGCCACGATGAAGATCGGCGAGCGTATCCCGATAGCCACCGGCTCCTACCAGACCGGCGCCACCACAGCCATCACCAGTTCGCTCGTCAACACCCAGTTCCAGTACATCGACGTAGGCGTGAATATCGAGATGACTCCCACCGTCCATTTCGATCACGACGTCACCTTGAAGTTGAAGATCGAGGATAGCTCCGAGGCCAACAATGTGACGATCAGCGGCGTAACCGAGCCGATCATCGCACAAAAGACCTCGGAGCAGACGATACGGATGCGTGAGGGGGAAGCGACCATTCTGGGCGGCATTCTTCAAAAGCAGGATCTCATTAGCATTAGCGCCATTCCCGGCATAGGCGAGCTGCCACTTCTCAAGTACGTCTTCGGCTCCAAGCAGCACGAGGTCATCGACGATGAGATCGTCTTCGTGCTGATTCCGCACGTCGTCCGTGGCCAGGAGCTTTCGCCGCTCAATCTGCGGCGTATTGACACCGGCGCCGGCCAGACCATCGAGCTTCGACACCTCGACGATGGCGCGCCCAGGCCCGGACAGGCTCCTGGGGCCGGCGGCATCGCTTCCAATGCCGCAGCGCAACAAACCCCAGGTATGCGTCCGAGCCGTTCGGTGTCCAATGTCGCTCCGCTGAAGGGGCAGACAGCGGAAGCAGCAATTCCGTCGGCGCTGGCGCAGCTTCGCCAGCAGAATGCGTCGGATGTGCCCACATTGTCTGGCAGCTCCGCGCCAGCCAGGGCCGGAGCGGGCGCAACCATCGACCAAGCAATGCAAAAGGCGGCCACCTTGCCGCTGGCTCCCGGCGGTCCGCCCATGGCTGCGGGCAATCCAGCCACCCCTGTCAGTCCAACCGGCTCGGTCAGCTTTGTGATTACGCCGCCTGCAAGTCCTGCGGCTGGGACAAATTTTCAGGTCCCGGTGATGTTAAACGGCGGTAAGGATGTTGCTTCCGTTCCGCTTCAGATTCAATACGATGCATCCCAACTGACCCTCATCAATGTGGATAGTGGAGAGTTGCTGGGCAAGGACGGCCAGGCCGTGGCGCTGGTGCATCGCGATGACGGACCAGGGCTGATCACGATCGCTGCATCGCGACCGCCGGGAGCGGCGGGAATCAGCGGCTCCGGCTCGGTTTGTGTGCTGACATTCCAGGCCAAGCAGGCGGGACAGAGCGATCTGGTCATCACACGGCCAGGAGCGCTGGATTCGGCCCAACATCCAATTGCGACGAGCGCTCAGAACGCCCATATCGTCATTCACTAACAGAGGCTCATACAGAGAAGTGGTCTTAGCCAATGTTGAGGTTCTTCCAACGCGGTGCAGGGAAGTCAAGCCGGAGCGGCGAGAGGGGTCTGACGCTCGTCGAACTGATCGTGACCGTTGCGATTCTCGGGATTCTGGCTTCGGCGGCTGTGCCCATCGCCCGCTTCAAAGTGCAGCGGGATAAGGAACGCGAATTGCGCTACGATCTCTGGCAGATGCGGGACGCAATTGACCATTACAAGGATGCCGCAGACAAAGGCGCGTTCCAGACCAAGGTGGACAGCCAAAATTACCCGCCTGATCTCGAAGAGCTGGTCAAAGGCGTGGATATTCAGGGCAAGAAAGTAAAGTTCCTACGAAGAATTCCAGTCGATCCCATGACGGGCAAGGCGGAGTGGGGATTGCACTCCATGCAGGACGACCCGAAGAGCGACTCCTACGGCGGGCAGAGCGTTTTCGATGTCTACTCGAAATCAACCGGAACGGCACTCGACGGGACGAAATACTCGGATTGGTAAGGTATCGAGTGGTGAGGCAAAGGGCGATGCGCAGAAGAAAGGCAACGGAGTCCGGATTTACGCTGATCGAGCTGATGGTGGTGATGCTCATCATTGGCGTGCTGATGGCCATTGCTGTGCCCAACTACATCGCCGCGGTCAAGGCCGCTAAGGAAGCGGTGCTCAAGGAAGATTTGCACATCATGCGGAACGCCATCGATTCCTACACGATGGATAAGCAGAAGGCCCCGCAGTCGCTGCAGGATCTGGTGGACAACGGCTACCTGAAATCGATTCCTACGGACCCGATGACACGGGCTACCGACAGTTGGGTAGTGGATCAAAGTGACGCTCTGCATTCCATCGACCAGAGCGATCCTGGAATTGACGATGTGCACTCCGGCGACCAGGAAAATGGCAGCGACGGCCAGCCCTATTCAACCTGGTAAAAAGGGGTTTCGAGCCGAATCGCACAGGACCGTGCCTCCGAAGTGATAGCGCCTATAGACTTAGGGAAATGCCTCCGGATTCCTCTCACATCTCCAGACTGCCAGACCTGACACCGCCAGACTTGACACTGCCGACTTTGACCAGCGAGCAAAGCAAGGTCAAAGAAGTCTTTCGTCTCTACGCCATCCTTGCCTTCGCGTTCCCGCTGGAGGCGCAGTCCGGTATGGGCGGAAAACTCCTCTATGCGGGCCAACTCGGCAATCAGATCGGCGATCACTCGACTGGCCGCAACTTGCTGTACGCGGCAAACATCGCCGGTGCGGCTTCGCTCGGAGCGTCGGCTGATCCTGCCGCGCTACGTCAGGCAATGCGCGATGGCGTCATCGACTTCCTGGTGACCTCCCTCGACGAGGCGCTGCGTATCCTTAAGAATGAAATCCGCAAACGTCAGACGGTTTCGGTTGGAGTTGCTGTGGAACCTAGCCTGTTGGCAGAGCAGATGCTTGAACGGGGAGTTCTGCCCGATCTTCTTCCGTGGCCGTCCTGCGATGACGGAGCCGCCCTCGATCGTCCGCAGGCTGAGCGGTTTGTTGCCCAGGGATCAACGGAAATCGCGTTTCCGGAAACCGGAACTGATTCAGGCAAGTTTTCGGGCAACTTCGTTACCTGGTCGATCACTCCCTCAACCTCCGCGCCGCATAACGCCGCCCGTTGGCTGCCGCGCATCGACGCCTGCGCCCTGGCCGCATTGCCCGCCGAGGACGTGCTGCGCCGGCGATGGCTTCGGCTCGCGCCGCGCTACCTGGGAAGACGGATGCAGAAACAGCACGGTGTCGTTTTCACTGCCGAAGAAAAAGTCCGGTTTGAAGTGGAGGTTGAGCGGTTGGTCGCCATGCAAGGCGACGAGACGATGCAAGTGACGATCGCGGACGGAGGTTCCTGAGAGCCTTCAGAGCTTTTGGACAACGAGCATTGCGCGAGCAGCAGGTTTAACGTAAAAAGACCGGCGTTCTATGTAATAAGTTTGACGATTGATGCTGGAGATCAAGCACTCTACGTAAGAAATCCGTCGGCTTACATAGGCGGTCCCGCCTATGCGACGCCGATTTCCGCAGCGTCTTCGATCCTCTTCCAGAGATCTTTGAGCCCATACCCTGTCTTTGATGACAGGAAAATCAACTCATCTATGCCGAGGGCGCGCTTCAGAGTTGCGAGATTCCGGGTTCGTTCGTTGCCGCTTTGCTTATCGACCTTGGTGCCGACAACAGCAAAGTTGCGCCCTGCATGACGCAGCCACTCGATCAGTTGCAGATCGCTCTCCTGCGCCGGGATATTCGAATCCACCAGGCAGATGCACAGCTTAAGTTGTTCGCGCAGAGCAAGATAGGGCTCGATGAACGCGGGCCATCCCGCCGAGATCGATTTAGATATCTTAGCGTAGCCATAACCGGGAAGATCAGCGAAGACCAGCTTGTGGCGTCCTGCCGAGCCTTCTTCTCCAAGCGCGAAGAAGTTGATGGCGCGCGTTCGGCCCGGGGTCGACGAGACTTTGGCCGCCTTTTCGCCCACTAAAGCATTGAGCAGACTGGACTTGCCGACATTCGACCGTCCCAGGAAAGCAATCTCCGGGGTAGTCGAGGTGGGGAACTGGGCGGCATCCATCGCCGAGAGAAGGAATTGTGTCTGGTAGCGCATCGCGAACTGAGCATCTCCGGGAAGCCGGAGAGTGTCCAGTCAACCTGCTTCAGAATACAGGAGTTGCGGCAATTGCCGCGCATTGAAGCGAGAAGGCGCGCTGTTCATACCCGAGCCGGGGCTTCTTCGGCAGCGAAGGCTTTTCGTTCGATTCGTGGCAGCCGCAGGCCGAGCGTGATTGCCCGAAGCGCCATAAATGCCAGCATGGCGCACCACAAGCCGTGATTGCCAAAGCGCGAACTCAGCACCATGGCCAGGACCAGAAACCCGGCGAATGAAATCAACATACTGTCGCGCAACTCGGGAGCGCGGGTGGCGCCGATAAAGACGCCGTCCAGCAGAAAGCTCCAGACGGCGATGATGGGAAGGATGATTGCCCAGGGCAGGAATTGCGCGGCCAGCACGCGAACCGGCTCCTGGTTCGTGTAAACGGCGATGATCTGCTTTCCGAAGACAAGATATGCGAGGGAAATCAACACGGCGACAACGAAGGCTGAAGAGGATGAGGCCTTCAAAATGGCGCGATAATCCGCGCGTCGTCCTGCGCCGATGGCTTCGCCAACCAGGGCTTCCGTGGCATTGGCGAAGCCGTCCAGCGCGTAGGCTGCGATCATGTGAAAGTTCAAGAGGACGGCGTTGGCGGCCAAAATAGCGTCACCGGAACGCGCGCCGGTGCGAGTGAACCATACATAAGCGGCCACCAGACTTAAGGTACGCAGCAGGATGTCGCGGTTGAGGGCAAAAAGGTGACGCAGGCTGGGGCCGTGCATGATTTCGCTCCAGCGGTGATGCTTGGGGTGAACGCCGCTCGCAAACATGATGCCGAGGCCGAGCAGGCAGCCGGTCCACTCAGCGGTCAGAGTTGCCGTTGCGATTCCGGCGATACCCCAGTGCCAGCCTACGACCAACAGGAGCGCGACGGCGACGTTGACCAGGTTGATAGCTGCCTGAAGTAGCAATGCTGTTCGGGCGCGCTGGCGGCCCAGGAGGTAGCCGAGGATGGTGTAGTTGGCGAGTGACGCGGGGGCAGACCAGATGCGAATTGCGCAATAAATCTGGGCATTTTGGCGTACGTCGGGACTGGCTCCCAGCAGGTTGAGCGAGACCGAAATGAGCGGACTCTGGAACAGCAAAATCAAGGCTCCAATTGCGAGAGCCGTAAGAAAGGCGCGCCCGAAGTGATGCAGCAGTCGGTCTTCGTCTCCTGCGCCGTGGGATTGCGCGATGAGGCCCGTCGTCGCCATGCGGAGGAAGCCGAAGGTCCAGAAGATGGAGTTAAAAAAGATGCCGCCCACGGCAACTCCGCCTAGCGCGGCAGGTCCCGGTAGATGGCCGGAGAGGATGGTATCCACGGTGGAGAGCAGTGGCTGGGTCAGATTCGAGAGGATCAGGGGAATGGCGAGAAGGAAAACTCGCCGGTACCAGTAGGGCATTGGACCAATTCTACCGAGGACCCGGCTCTCCGCATACGGAATCGGCTCAGTCGTGTTCGGATGGGGTGCCTTCGGTGGAGTTATCGGTGCCGCCGGATGGTTTCATTGCGTAGTCATAGACCACTTTGTTCATGAAGACATCGGATCGCCAGAGGCCGGGTTGTGCGCTTTGTCCGTTGGCTCCGGTAACGGGAGCGAGTGGGGAGATCTGGCGGTCTACTCTGGGGTCGCTGGAAATAGTGCGGGTGTACTCGCTTCGGAAGTTGTGGCCGCAGGCTGAATAAATCGTCACGATAAAGGTCCATTTGCCATCGCCGTGCGCGATTCGCTCGTGTATCTCAACTTTTTTGTCCTGCATTTTGCGAAAGATGGTGCCGAAGGAGTCCAGGCCCAGTTCAACTCCGTCCAGTGTCTCGACGACGTGGCTGGAATTCATGGAGATTTGCACGAAATTCGAGGGATTCTGCGGGCCGAAGTCGCCGTCCGTCAGCCAGAAAGCCTCCTGCTTCCATGACCAGATGCCCTGGGCCTGCCGCTTGGTTTCGGGTCCGTAGGCGGTTCGGAACTGGTCGAGAGACGCGCCGGGAATTACTGTCGGCTCGACGAGTTCACCGGGGCTGACGATGAAGTCTTCCTTGCAGCCCTCGACATGCAGGCTGGTGGTCGCGGGCTGGCTTGGGGAGTTTGCGCTGTGTCCGGAGGCGGAGAGCGAGCGTGCGTTGTAGACGGCGCGGGGCCGGGTTATCCAGATGACGTACGCTCCGACGGCCGAGAGAAGAATCAGGCCGGCGATGATCCAGGCGCGGAAGTCAAGCATTTCGACGGTCTCGGAGACTTCGGAAATCAGGGAAACAATTCGATATCTATTATCTCCTCCGCCCTCGCCTTACTGGATCTGGTTTGGCAAAAGCGGAGGAGATGTTTCTTACTGCCTTACTGGCGCGCGGTCTGTCCGGTCGCCAATTCTCCGGGCGGAATGGCTGCCATGGCCGCCGCATCCGGCTCGACCAAGGCGGTGAGCGGAGATTGCAGCGCGATCTTCAGGACTTCATCCATCTGATCGACGAAGTGGAGCTTCATGGCGGACTTCAGAGCTTCCGGAAGATCGGGAATGTCCTTTTCGTTGGCCTTGGGCAGAATCACTTCGAAGACTCCTGCGCGCTGTGCTGCGAGCAGTTTTTCCTTGAGGCCGCCGATGGGCAGGACCTTGCCGCGCAGGGTGATTTCGCCTGTCATGGCGATATCGCGGCGAACCGGGATCTTGGCCAGGGCGCTGGCCAGGGCGGTGCCGATGGTGATGCCGGCGGATGGGCCGTCCTTGGGAATTGCGCCTTCTGGAACGTGCAGGTGAATGTCGAGATTGCGATAGAAGTCGCGTGGCAGGCCGAGCGCGTTGGATTTGCCGCGGATGTAGGAGAGCGCGGCCTGCGCCGACTCCTGCATGACGTCGCCGAGCTGGCCGGTGATGGTGAGCTTGCCTTTGCCGTCGAGCACCTGGACTTCGGTGGTGAGAATGCTGCCGCCGACTTCGGTCCAGGCGAGGCCGGTTACTAGGCCGACTTCGGGACTGTCGTGCACTTCGGAGTCGCGGAAGCGCGCTACGCCGAGGAACTCCGAAATGTTGGCCGCAGAGATTTCTTCCTTGTGCTTGAGGCCATTTTTGACGACGCGGCGGGCGACCTTGCGGCAGACGTTGCCGATTTCGCGCTCGAGGTTGCGGACGCCGGCTTCGCGGGTATAGTCGCGGATGATGGAAACGATGGCGTCGTCGTGGAAGGTCAGGTTCTGCTCGGTCAGGCCGGTGGCTTCGCGCTGCTTTTTGAGCAGGTAATTGCGGGCGATTTCGAGCTTTTCCATCTCGGTGTAGCCGTGCAGGCGCAGGATTTCCATGCGGTCCTGGAGCGGCGCGGGAATGGTGTGGAGGACGTTGGCCGTCGCCACAAAGAGGACTTCGGAGAGGTCGTAGTCGACGTCTAGGTAGTGGTCCTGGAAGGTGGTGTTCTGTTCCGGGTCGAGGACTTCGAGCAGGGCCGAGGCTGGGTCGCCGCGGAAATCGTTGGCCATCTTGTCTACTTCGTCGAGCAGGAAGACGGGGTTTTTGGTGCCGGCGCGCTTCATGGACTGGATGATCTGCCCGGGCAGCGCTCCGATGTAGGTGCGGCGATGGCCGCGAATCTCGGCTTCGTCGCGCACGCCGCCGAGGGAAAGCCGTACGAATTTGCGACCGGTGGCCTTGGCGATCGACATGCCGAGCGAGGTCTTGCCGACACCTGGAGGTCCGGCGAAACAGAGGATCGAGCCTTTGGGATTTTTGACGAGCTGGCGCACGGCGAGGAACTCGAGGATACGCTCTTTGATCTTTTCGAGGCCGTAGTGGTCTTCGTTGAGCACTTTTTCGGCCTTGTCGACGCTGCGAGTCTCCTTGGATTTCTTCTTCCACGGCACCGCGAGCAGCCAGTCGAGGTAATTGCGGCTCACGGTGGATTCGGCGGACATGGGTGGCATGGCTTCCAGCTTCGCCAGCTCCTGGTTGGCCTTTTCCATCACTTCCTTGGGCATGCCCGATGTTTCGATTTTCTTGCGCAGTTCGTCGAATTCGCTCTTTTCGCCGCGGCCAAGCTCTTTCTGGATGGCCTTGATCTTTTCGTTGAGGTAGTACTCTTTTTGGGCGCGCTCCATCTGGCGCTTGACGCGGGACTGGATGTTGCGGTCGAGGTCGAGCTTCTCGATTTCGACGTCGAGCACGTCGGCGATGCGGGCCAGGCGGGCGGCTGGATCGAAAATGCCGAGGAGTTCCTGCTTTTCTTCAATTCCGAGCTGCAGATTGGCGGCGATGACGTCGGAAAGCTTGGCCGGCTCATCCATGCGCACGCTCGCGATCATGGTTTCGTAGTTGAGCGATTGCTGAAGCTTGACGTAGCTCTCAAAGAGCGTGGTGACGCGCTGCATGAGCTGCTCAAGGCCGGGTGTCATCTCGAAGTTGCTCTTGCCCTTGCGCACGGTGGCGACGAAGAAGCCATCAGCGTCGGTGACATCGGTGGATTTGGCGCGCTCTACGCCTTCCACCAGCACCTTGATATTGCCGTCGGGCATTTTCACCGACTGGACAATGTTGCAGATGGTGCCGACCTGGTAGATTTCCTTCGCCTTGGGTTCGTCCACGCTGGCGTCGTGCTGCGTGGCCAGAAAGATCTTTCGGTCACCGTTCAATGCCTCTTCCAACGAACGGACGCTCGATTCGCGCCCCACAACGAAGGGAGTCACCATATACGGGAAGATCACCATGTCCCGAATGGGCATCATGGGCAGTTTGCGCGATTCGAGCTTTTCCCGCGGGGAATTAGTCATTCAAACCTCTTAGTAGATCGGATGCCAGAACTGGCGAACGGTCGCACGCCGAGTTTGCCAACACAAATCGATTGTACAGCGACCCGGGTTGTTGATCTTCTTGCGAAACGTTGGGAAACCCCGGAGCTTTCAGAAAAATCAAAAGAGGTTACCAGATTTGTGGCAACCTCTTTTGATTTTCAGATTCAGCAGCTTCAACAAAAGCTAGCTTAGTGATAAGTGGATCAGCCGGCTTTTTCCAGCAGCGACAGCGAAAGATCCCTGCGCTCGACCATATCCTTGGTGATTTCGAGGTCTCGCACACGCTTGTTGCTGGGAAGGTGATACATCAGGTCGAGCATCAATTCTTCCAGGATCATGCGCAGGCCGCGCGCTCCCACCTTGCGGTGCAAAGCTTCGCGAGCTACGGCGCTGGTGGCCTCAGGTGTGAAGTGCAGATGGACGTTTTCGTACTCGAAGAGCCGCTGGTACTGCTTGAGGATTGCGTTACGCGGCTTGGTGAGAATCTCCACCAGCGCGGACTCGTCCAACTCATCGAGCACGCCCATGACTGGCAGGCGGCCGACGAACTCGGGAATGAGGCCGAATTTGATGAGGTCCTGTGGTTCAGTCTGGCGCAGCAACTCGGTATCGCGCTGGGAGCGGATGGCGAATGCAGCTTCGGTCTCGGCGTCAGTGGTGACTTTGAAGCCGAGAGCCTTCTTGCCGACGCGGCGTCCGATGATGCGTTCAATGCCGACGAACGCGCCGCCGCAGATGAAAAGAATGTTGGTGGTATCAACAGCGGTAAATTCCTGGTGGGGATGCTTACGGCCTCCCTGCGGGGGAACGTTGGCTACCGTGCCTTCAAGAATCTTCAGCAGAGCCTGCTGGACGCCTTCGCCGGAGACATCGCGGGTGATCGAGGGGTTTTCGTCTTTGCGGCCGATCTTGTCGATTTCGTCGATGTAAATGATGCCGGTCTGGGCGCGGGCCACATCCCCGTCAGCGGCCTGGAGCAGCTTCAGGATAATGTTTTCAACGTCCTCGCCGACATAGCCAGCCTCGGTGAGGGTGGTGGCGTCGACGATGGCGAAGGGAACATCGAGCATCTTGGCCAGGGTGTGCGCCAGGAGGGTCTTGCCCGAGCCGGTCGGCCCGATCAGCAGGATGTTGGATTTAGAAAGCTCGATTTCGTTGTTGCGGGCGTGATTCATTTGAATCCGCTTGTAGTGGTTGTAGACAGCGACGGCGAGTTTCTTCTTGGTTTGATCCTGCCCGATGACGTATTCGTCGAGAAAGGTCTTCACATCCTGCGGCTTGGGCAGGTGTGCCGGAGAGGTAGTCGGATGAGCTTCGCCACGGTCATCCTCGAGGATCGAATTGCAGACGCCTACGCACTCGTCGCAGATATAGGCGCGCGGATAGTCACTCGGTGATGAGATCAGCTTGGCCACGGCGTCCTGCGACTTATGGCAGAACGAGCAGCGCAGTGTATCTTCGGGTCCCGTGCGCGTTTTCATTGGACTACTACCTCCAGAGCGAGTCTTTCTAAAGCTTCAAGTGCGGGGCCGGTCGATGATTTCGTCAATGATGCCATATTCTTTGGCCTGATGCGCGGTCATGATGAAATCGCGCTCAACATCGCGTTCGATCCGGTCGAGGCTTTGGCCGGTGTGCTTGGCCATCAGCGTGTTGGTGATTTCGCGAATGCGGAGAATCTCGCGGGCATGAATGTCGATGTCCGTGGCCTGACCGCTCAACCCGCCCATCGAGGGCTGGTGAATAAGGATACGCGAGTTAGGCAAGGCAAACCGCTTGCCCTTGGTTCCCGCCAGAAGCAGGAAAGCGCCCATGCTGGCAGCCTGGCCGATGCAATAAGTCACGACGTTATTGCGGATAAATTGCATCGTGTCATAGATGGCAAGACCGGCTGTGATGGAGCCGCCGGGAGAGTTGATGTAGAGCTGGATGTCTTTTTCTGGGTCTTCGCCGGAGAGAAACAGCATTTGCGCAACGATAAGGTTGGCAATCTGATCGTCAATCGGTGTTCCTAGAAAGATGATGTTATCGCGGAGCAGACGGGAGTATATGTCGTAGGCGCGCTCGCCTCGGCTCGTCTGCTCGACCACCATGGGGACTAATGCCATTGCGCTATTCTCTCACTTTTTGCGCCGGGGCGCGGTGCTACCCCGCTCAAGATTATCTTTCCCGGCTAATTATTCAGTAACTTGCCGGTTCTTTCAAAAAGCCCCGCCCATATTTCCCGGGGGAGGAAGAAATCCCGCAGAACTAAGCTGCGGGAAGCCGGTTGTACAGCAGACTTGCTGTTTTTTCGCGCCGCAATTGTTCCCGGATTCTAGCGAGGCCACCATCTTCCGTCAAACGGGCACGAAGCGTCTCGACCGGCTCGCGCGATTGCAATGCGGCCATGTAGATCTCGTGATCGACCTCCTCGTCGGTCACAGCTATATCTTCTGTATCGGCGATTCGGTCGAGAATTAGCGAAGTCTTGACTTCGTTGACCGCAGAATCCCGCTGTGCGGCACGAAGGCGGGTAAAGTCCAGCTTGCGCATCATCTCCGTGTCCATACCTTGAGAGGCAAGGGCGCGCAGACCGCGGTCGAGGCGGGCATCCACCTGCTGCTGGACCAGGGATTCCGGTACGGGGAAGGCGAACTTCTCATTCAGCGCCGCGAAGAGAGCTTCGCGGACTTCCTGCTCGGAGCGGCGTTGCTTGGCGGCCAGCAAGTGTTCGCGGATACGCGTTTCGAGGGCGGCCAGGTTCTCGTAATCGCCCAGTTCGGTGGCGAACTCGTCGTTCAGTTCGGGAAGATTCCGCTTTTTGATCGCCTTGACTTCGACGGTGTAGGCGACGGTCTTGCCGGCAAGGTTGTTTTCGGTGTATTCGGCGGGGTAGGTCACTTCGACCTGCAACTCCTGGCCTACCTTGGAGCCGCGCAGCGCTTCGGTGAACGCCGTCAGCGTCTCTGCGCCTCCGATTTCGACCAGAGCATCCTGACCTGCCAGCGGCGGAGCGGTTTCGCCTTCGCCCACCTGCACCTGACCGTTGTAGCTGATCTGGGCCCAGTCTCCATCGACCAGAGGACGGTCCTCTTCAACCGGTTCGACCGTGGCGCGGGATTCGCGGAGCTGCTTCAGTTCCTGCTGGAATTCTTCTTCGGTGGCTTCGACGGTTGGTTTGGGAACGGTCACGTCCTGGTAGCCATCGAGAGAGAATGCGGGAACAACCTCAAAGACCGCAGTTCCGTCCAGGGCTTTGCCCTCTTCGAGGGTCAGGCCGGTCAACTGGGGCTGCGAAACTGGAACGATTCCGGCGGCTGCGATGGCGGCCTGGAAGCGTTCAGGCAGCAGGGACTCGACGACGTCCTTCTTGATCTGTTCGGCGAAACGGCGGCGCACGACGCTTTCCGGCACTTTTCCAGCGCGGAAGCCGGGAATCCTGGCGTGTCTCTTATACTCCTTCAACACGCGGGCAAAGGCTTTGTCCACTTCTTCGACGGGGGCTTCGATCTTGACTTCGCGGACACATTCAGGGTTCAGGACCGGGCCGTGGGTGTGTCCGTCGTGGCTGTGATCATGACCGTCGTGATCGTGGTGGGTGTGCTCGGTGTTTTCGCCTTCCGGGGACAGGAGGGAGGTTTCGGCGACGGATTGGGGGGTATTTTCGATTGTCTCTGCGGAGCTCAAAATTTTGCCTTCCAGATACTTGGGCCTCATTGCCTGCTGGGAACTGCCGGACGAAACAGCATTCAATCAGTCAGGTGCGAATCCTGACGACTGTTGCATGTCCGCGAAACGACGGCTGCGGGCAGAGGGCGTTCTAGATAATGGTAAGAGGGTTCGCCGGGACGGTCAAACCGGCGACCGGAGAATTGGCCCGGTCAGCGTAAATAGCCTATTCTTCCTCGGGCAGCGCAGGGCGGACGTAGCGGACGAAGCGTGGATGGGCAGCTCCGCAAAGCTTGTAGTTTTGGCGGGCTTCGCTCAGGCTCAACTCGCCGTTTACGGTGGACCGGACCTCAGAAGCGTCGTCGGAATCCTGGCCGTCGTCCTCCCACCAGCAAACCGGGCAAAGTTCCATGGAGTCAGGCAACGAAAGCGTACGCGCGCCACAGCAAAGACAGCGAAATGTAGCGGTAATCATCCTGCATAGAAAAGACGCAAAAACTCAGGACAGGACGACAGGAGGCTGCTCCGGTCTCGACGGGGGATTCGTCAAGGCCGGAGTGCACCGAGAAACTGGCCGGAATTCTCTTCGACGCAGTATTTTCTACGGTACGAAGACCTTCAGGCGAACATGCCATTGCGTGCTTTTGCCGGGAGCCAGGGTCACCATGCCGGTGTCCATGTTTCCCCACTCCTTGCCAAAAGGATCGCCGAAGTTGAACTGGTGTTCCACGGCGACAAAGTTTTTGGTTGGCGGTGCGTAGACTTGAATCGTCTTGATATTTGGTGTCAACCCTTCAATCTTGACCCCGTAATGGGCTGCCGGGTCGGTGATGGTGACCACGACCGGGCCGCCATTGTTTTCCAGATGGCTGAAGTTGTCGTCGAGGAACTGACCGCCGAGCGCCTTTCCGCCAGCAGCCTGGAAGTCATAGGCTGTTCCGGCGACCGGGACGATTTTGCCGGTGGGAAATACATTGTCGTAATTGTCGACGGCGGCCATGGCGCTGGCCGGGATCTGAATGTGGACCTGTTTGCGGTCGTTGCTGGGCAGGTTGAAGTACGGATGCCACGCGATGGCCACCGGTTCGGATTCGCTGCCGACGTTGTGGGCGACGATCGAGGCGTCGACACCGTCGGCGGTGAGAGTGACCTTGATAACCAGATCGCTCTTCGAGAGCCAGTGTCCGTTGAAATCGCCTCCATGAATGACGCCGGAGACGCTGCCGCCGTCCGCTGTCTGATTTACCTTGAGGTCTTCGACTTTGGTCTTCAGGATCAGGCCATGCATGGCGTGGCGCTCGGCTCCGGGCAGGGTGCCGCTGCTGTTGGCCGGCAAGGTGAGCGTGTGGCCGTGCCACTCTGTGGTGATCGTCTTGCCGTCTGCTGAGAGCTTGCCGCGAATGCGATTGGGATAGGGGAACAGGAATGCCGCACCGAGGCGGTAGGAGAGGTCGCCGTTGGGCGTGTCTTTGTCGTTCAAGATTGCGGCGGCCTGGTCGAGATCGCCGAGGGGTGCGGCCAGCACGTTCACTTCGCCCTTGCCGGGGAAGTAGGCGGTAATCTGCTGAACGAGAAGACCACGGCCAGGCAGAAGGGTGACGGAAGTGAATTCCGGCTTGGTTGCGCCCGGCGTGGGCTTGCGGGTGATGGTGACGGCAGCCATGCCGTTGACTTCGGGGAGTTTTGCCTGTTGGGCTTGCATGGTCATCTCTGAAATGCCTGGAGCAAATATACCGGCGAGGAGGGCGAGGCCGGTTACAAAAACCGATCGGGTTGCTGGGCGAGTCGCTTGCTTCATGTTTTTGGTCCCCTGTACTGTTCGAATTCGCGCATTCTGGCGTGGGCGGATGGAAATCTCCCTGGGCAGCAAGGAATAGCTGGGAGTTGCTGGGAAAGGTTTTCTCAAAACGGAGCCATTTTACGACAGATCACGGCGATTGCGCTTTCTGGGATTGGCAGGCTACCAAAATGGACGAATTCCCGGCGCTGCGAGTCTTGAAATCCTGAATCACCAGATAGTTGTGGAAGCTGTCCGAGGTTGCGTGGGTATTGCGGGGTGTCCACATCGGAGCTTGATAACGAGCAATGAGAGCTAGGCAATCGACCAAAAACAGCCCAAACAGGATGATTCCTATTCTGCCGCCTTCTCCCCAATCCCTTTGCCGCCGGCTTCCGGGTCCTTGTCCGGATCGGTGTCCATCGTATCGGCAGGATGGATGGAGCCGAAGGAATCGTTCACCTCTTCGTCAGGCTCATCCTCGGCGACACCACGAACGTGCGGAGTAGCGAACCCGGTGGTCGGCGGCTTCTTTCCGCCCTTGAAACGAATATGGTTCTCCATTGGCTGATCCTCCTGAAGAATTAAGATGCAGACGGAACGGGTCGCGCCGTCCCGCCAACAAATCGGCACCAACCTCCCCCTCTATCTAGTCATTTCTTCGCTTTTCCGGGCCGGAAACTACAATGTGCAGATGTCTTCCGCTGCCAATCTTGAAGTTCTGAATGCCCAGATCGTCGCCTGCGAAAGTTGTCCGCGATTGCGTGAGTACTGCACGGAGATTGCCCGGGTTCGCCGCCGGCAATGGCGCGATTGGAGCTACTGGGGCCGTCCGGTGCCGTCCTTTGGCGATCCGGAGGCGCGGGTGCTGGTGCTGGGTCTTGCTCCGGGCGCGCACGGCTCCAATCGAACGGGAAGGCCGTTTACCGGCGACGGTTCAGGAGATTTCATGTTTCCGGTGCTGTATGAGACTGGCTTTGCCTCCCAACCGAATGCCTATAGCCGCGAGGATGGGCTCAGGCTGAAGGATATGTGGATTACTGCGGCTGTCCGCTGCGCTCCGCCGGATAACAAGCCTACGCCGGAGGAGCAGCGCAATTGCGCTCACTGGCTGGATGAGGAGATCGCGCTGCTGACTCGCTTGCGAGTGGTCGTCTGCCTGGGCAAGATCGGTTTCGATGCCTTCGTTGCGCATCTCATCCGAACCAGCGCGCTTGCGTCGCGCAAGGGAATTGAGTTCAGCCACGGGGCTGAGTACAAGCTCCCCAACGGTGTGCATCTGCTCGCGACGTATCATCCTTCGTTGCAGAACACCAATACCGGCAAGCTCACAGCGCCGATGTTTTTCAAGATATTTGCCCGCGCGCGGGAGCTGGCGGGGATCAAAACGTAGCCCGTGAGCCGGTGTGCAGGAGGCTCATTGGAAGCGTGCTAGTATCGCTTGCATGTCCACGTTCAAGGTCCGACGCGCATTCTCTTTTTTTGCGTTTTTGTTTGCGCTTTTTGGCGGCTTAACGGCGCTGGCCAATGCCCAGGCTGCTCCGGAAAAGACCATCGTTCTACACGCGGCTCATCTGCTCGATGTCGAACATGGCTCGCTGATCACTCCGGGGGAAGTTCTGGTTCGCGGCAACAAGGTTGCAGAAGCTGGGGCGTCGGTGTCTCATCCGGCGGGCGCGGAGGTGCTCGATCTGGGCGACACGACGCTGATGCCTGGTTTGATCGATGCGCACGTACATCTCTTCCTCCATCCTGGCGCAGAAGACCTGCAAACGGTGGAGGAATCTGTTCCGGAGCGGACAATTCTGGCGGAACTGGCGGCGCGCGATGATCTGATGGCCGGCTTTACGGCTGAGCGCGATATGGGCACCGAGGGCGCTGGGTCTGCCGATACCGCTGTGCGCAATGCCATCAATGCAGGTCTCATTCCGGGGCCGCGGATGCGCGTCAGCGGCAATGCGATCGACATTCTCGGCGGCCATGAGGATGCGAATCACTTCAATCCTGCGGAGCATGTCTCCTCGAACGCCGACTACGCGAACAATGCCACGCAACTGGTGGCGGTGATTCGCGAGCAGCACAAGGAGGGGTCGGATTTTGCCAAGATTTACGAGACCGGAACGGATCGGCTGAGTGAGGGAAAGTTCACCACGCCGTATCAGTACACGCAGCCGAACTGGAGGCTGCGGTTGCCGAGACGGCTCGCCTGGGGACGCGCGTAGGTGTGCATTGCACGGGCGAGCCGGGCGCGTTGTATGCGGCCAGAGCCGGTGTCGCGTCGATCGATCATGCGTTTTATCTGAGCGACGAGACGATGCGCATGATGAAGGAGAAGCAGATCTACGCGGTGCCTACGTTTACGATCAGCGAATACTTTCAGCAGCATGGTGCGGGTGGTCCAGCGGAGTGGGCTGAGGGGTCGCTGCAGAAGTTTCATGCGGAGCAGTTCAAACGGCAGATGGCTGCGGGCGTGCCGTTTGCTGTGGGTTCGGATGTGGGGCCGTTTCCACATGGCACGCAGGCTCGCGAGTTGGAGCTGATGGTGCAGGATGGGATGCCCGCTGCCGATGTGCTGAAGGCCGACCTGATCAACGGCGCGCGGCTGCTCGACTGGGAGGGCCAGATTGGCCAGCTCAAGGCAGGATTTTTTGCGGACGTGATCGCGGTGCCGGGGAATCCGCTGGAGAATATCTCAGTGCTCAAATCGGTCCGGTTTGTGATGAAGGACGGCGTTGTTTATCGAAGATAGGGTTTCTGCGAGTTCTATGGAGTCTCTATGTTGCGGCGAATGCGTTTTGTACTGAGAGGTTTGGTGGCTTGCGTGGCTCTGGTTGGCTGTTCCATTGCTGTTCAAGGACAGTCTGGGCCGAGCCAGACTGCGCCGGGCCAGCACAAATGGGCGGTGGTGGTGCACGGCGGGGCTGGAGTGATCGAACGGTCATCCATGACGCCTGAGGCTGAGGCTAATTACCGCGCGGGCATTACGGAAGCTATCAACGCTGCTGGCGCGGTGCTCGACCGGGGTGGGTCGTCGCTCGATGCTGTTGAGGCTGCGATCAAGCTGCTTGAAGACAATCCGCTCTTCAATGCGGGGCGCGGGGCGGTCTTTGCGGCGGACGGCACCAACCAGCTTGACGCTGCCATCATGGACGGCAAAACGATGCAGGCGGGTGCGGTCGCCGACGTGCGGCGCACGCGCCATCCCATTTCGCTCGCTCGCGCTGTCATGGAGAAATCGCCGCATGTGATGCTGGTGGGAGCAGGCGCGGATGATTTCGCCGCGCAGGTCCATCTTGAACAGGTTCCGCCGAGCTTTTTCTTCACCGAACATCGCTGGCAACAGCTTGTGGAGGAGTTGAAGAAGCAGGGCGTGCCCGTGCCGGAACGGCCAGAAGGAGCGCCTGCGCCTCCGGCAAAGCCTGTGGCTTTTATCGAGACTCCCGATAACCACAAATATGGCACGGTCGGCGTGGTTGCGCTGGATCGTAACGGCAATGTCGCGGCAGGTACTTCGACTGGCGGAACAACAGCCAAGCGCTGGAACCGTGTGGGAGATTCGCCGATTATCGGCGCTGGAACCTATGCCTCGAATCAGTCCTGCGCGGTTTCAGGGACGGGCGTGGGAGAGTACTTCATTCGCCTCACGGTTGCACGAACCATTTGCGCCTTGGTGCAGTATGAACACATGCCCTTGCAGGCCGCGGTGGATGAGGTGGTCCAGAAGCAGTTGGTTGCGGTTCATGGGGACGGCGGGGTGATTGCGATCACTCCGGATGGCCAGCTTGCCTGGAGCTTCAACACGCCGGGCATGTTTCGCGCAAAGCTCTCGGAAGGCAGAACGCCGCAGGTCGGGATCTACCGCGACGAGCCATAGTCGGGAAATCGGCTACGGCTTAAAGTCGCCGGGGAGATAGAAATCGACTCCTGCTTCGCGATTTGTTTTTTCTGTCGCGGCGATGTCGATTTCATTGACTGGAATATTCCGGGGATTCCGGTCCCAGACGGTGAGAGTGGTCCCGGTGAGTAGATAGTTGTGAATAACCTGGTTCGGCCGGTGATCCTTGAATATGAGCGTCACAGCCTCTTCGTTAACTGGCGCGTTTGATCGGGGATCTGGCTGCTGCGTGCCGTAGAAGGGCTGATAGTTTGTCGGCGGCGCCATCTGGTCCTGATCGGACGGCGGATAGTCATAGCCCTGGCCGCCGTAATCCGGCGCATAGGGTGTGATTGCCCCATTGTCGTAAGCGGAGTCATCCGGATCATCGAGGAAATCCGGTCCCCAGAGATTCAGCCACGGGCCGTACCACGGCAGACCTCCAAATGCGAAGGCCGAGCGGTAAGGCTCGCGGTAACGCGAGCGGCGATATTGTCCGGATGCGTATGTTGACCGGCCGTTCATCCCAGCCCGGTTGCCGAAGCGCGAGGCGGGATAGACTCCCTGTCTATTTCCCGAGAAGCGGGACCCGGTGGTAAACCGGTAAGGTCCGGAAGGAGCGGCATACCGCGGTCCAGCCTGAGATCTGCCCTGGAATGATCCACCACGGAATGCCGGGCCATGGAATGACTGGCCGGAAAATCCCGATCCTCGAAATCCAGATGCGGCGTGGCTCGCGCCTGCGTGTCCTCCAAAGCCGCCATGGGAACTCGCGCCGAGTGCGCAGACGGGGAATGCGACTGCAAAAAGCCACATCACGGCAGCAGGGAAGCGCCTCATGCATAAATATTACTCCCGTCTTCGGTTCGCGCATGGCAATTCACTGCAATTCAATTCATGACAATTCCAGGTGTGATTCTGGCGTGGGGCGAGCATCTGAGTCACGCGTCGCCGACTTCAGTCTGCTGACAGGAGTCTGGGGTGATTCGGGATAGCCTCTTCCAAATCAGGAGATTTTTGTTTTCGATAGGCTTGTAAATACGTAAAATGTTGAAAATAATATGCATTTTTATTTTTTGTTGACAGTTGTTCTGTTTTAGTAACACAATGGTGACGGGTACTTATCCGGTCATATTTGATCCTGGGGAGGAATCATATGCGTTCTATTCTTGCAGCTACTCTTTTGCTTTCCCCGATGCTGTACAGCGCATCGGCAGTCGCCAGCCAGCCAAAGACCGACGCCACCGACGCACCGCAGGGGCGGCGCGTCTCAACGGGTGTCATTGAACCGGCAGTCATCGGCTCAGGGGACATTCATATCCCGCCCAGCACATTGCTGCGAAACGATGGCAATGGCGCCGAGGTAGTACTTGCTCTCAGGGTCGATGAGAAAGGTAACGCGGAGCATATTCGCGTGGTGAAGTCGGCCGATCCGGATCTGGATGCCCGCGTTGTTGAGGGTGTAAGCCAGGCTCACTTCCGTCCCGCCAAGCTGGACAATCAGGCAATTCCGGTGGACCTCAACATGATTGTTCAGGTGAACCGCTAGGCTGCAACCAAGTTAAGCGGCGTTGGGTTGCTGACCTGACGCGGAAAGTATCCTCCATTCCAGAGGCGAAAGAGCTTCTGGGGTGGAGGATTTGTTTTTTGGGAGGAATTTACGGGCGGCTGTGACCGGGCCGCCCGGTTCGGGGGCGTGTCTGCGATGCGCCGGGGTCTGTCCGAAAATGGACACTTGAATCCGCACACGGACATCGAGACGCCCACCTTGGGGTGCAAGTTATTGATATTACGAGATATTAGATGGCCACAGACGTGCATCTACTGTTGCCGCGATGGATATTTCAAGACCTGACATAAAGCAGAAGAAGCGTCGTCAACAGTGGATCTGGGCGGCAGTGACGGTGGTTGTAGTAGCCGCAATCGCATTTTTTGTATACCGCCTCAAGCCCGCCGCTCCCTCGGTGGACCGGGCGACGGTCTGGACCGACACCGTCAAGCGGGGTTCATTCGAGCGCCAGGTGCGTGGTCCGGGTACGCTGGTTCCGCGTGAAGACAGTATCCAGCTGATTCCCGCGCAGACGGACGCGACGGTGGTCCACATCCGCGTGCTTCCTGGCACGCAGGTTACGCCGGACACCATTCTCATGGATCTGGCTGATCCTCAGCTGCAACAGCAGCTTCTGAGTGCGGAGCAGGCATTGAAAGGCGCCAAGGCCGACTACAAGGCCTTGCAGGCGACGCTGCAGAGCACTTTGATGGACAAAAAGGCGACTGCGGCCCAGGTGAATTCAGATTTTACCCAAGACCAGTTGCAGGCGCAGACGGACAAGAAGCTGTTTGAACTGGGCGTGGTCTCCGGCTTGGTTGCCAATGCCTCCAAGAACAAGGCCGATCAACTCACGGCCCAGCGGGAGATCAGCGAGCAGCAGCTGGACGTGAATACCAAGGCGATTGAAGTTCAGCTGGCCTCGTCTCAGGCTAAGGTCGACCAGGCCCAGGCTCTCTACGATCTCTATAAGAAGCAGGAGGATGAGCTGCAGGTGCGCGCCGGCATCAGCGGAGTGCTTTCCACGCTCGCGACGCCGGTGACGGTGGGCCAGCATGTAACAGCAGGAACCTCCGTCGCCGAGGTTGTGCAACCGGCCAAGCTCAAGGCTGCTTTGAACATCGCCGAGACCCAGGCACACGATATCGCGATAGGCCAGCCGGCTGAGGTCGATACCCATAACGGCATCGTCAAGGGCCACGTAACAAGAATCGATCCCTCGGTATTGAACGGAACGCGCGTCGTTGACGTAACGCTGGAAGGACCGCTGCCCGCGGGAGCGGTTCCGCAGTTGAGCGTGGATGGGACGGTGGATCTGGATCGGCTGAATGACGTGCTTTATGTAGGGCGGCCCGCTTTCGGCAACGAAAACAGTACGATCAGCCTCTTCAAGCTCGGTCAGGACGGTAAGACAGCAGTGCGAGTCCCGGTGAAGGTGGGCCGGGCTTCGGTCAATGTGATCCAGGTGATTGAGGGATTGCAGGCGGGCGACACCGTCATCCTCTCGGATATGAGCAGGCAGGACGCCGTCGACAGAATTCGCCTGGAGTAACCCCCAAGGAATTGATTTAGAGCAAATTCGGAAAAGAGAGGAACTGACAGCATGAGCCAGACCATCATTGAAATCGAGCACCTGACGAAGGTGTTTTATACGGACGAGATTGAGACCCATGCTCTGTCCGGCGTTCACCTTAGCATCGCGCGCGGCGAATATGTCGCCATGTCGGGGCCCTCGGGCTGCGGCAAATCGACGCTGCTCTCTATTATCGGACTCCTCGATACGCCTACCGCTGGCAGCTACACGCTGAACGGCAAAGCGGTTGCGAATCTCAATTTTGCGGACCGTTCGCGCATTCGCAATCAGGAGATAGGCTTTATCTTTCAGAGCTTCAATCTTATCGGCGATCTTACGGTCGCGGAAAATGTTGAGTTACCTCTGACTTATCGCACCGGAATGCCCTCAGCCGAGCGCAAGAAGAAGGTGCAGGAGTCGCTGGAGCGCGTGAATATGGCGCATCGGATGCGGCATTATCCCGCGCAGCTCTCGGGCGGTCAGCAGCAGCGTGTCGCTGTAGCCCGCGCGCTGGCTGGTTCGCCGTCGATCCTGCTGGCGGACGAGCCTACCGGAAACCTGGACTCGAAGAACGGCGAAGCGGTGATGAAGCTGTTGCAGGAGCTGCACGCCGAAGGCGCGACGATCTGCATGGTGACGCACGATCCGCGATTTGCCGCGCACGCCGAGCGCCAGATTCATCTCTTCGACGGCAAGGTTGTCGCCGAAGGGGAGTTGAACCAGTTGCTCGCGGAAGTTTAACCGCCAATTCAGAGCCCTCCCCCTTCTGAATTCAGCCCGAGGTTGTTGCCATGCTTGCTTCGCTCATGCAGGACATTCGCTATGCACTGCGCCAGTTGCGCAAATCGCCGGGGTTTACCTTCACGGCGATTACGGTGCTGGCGCTCGGGCTGGGTGCAAATATTGCGGTCTTCACGCTGATTGATGGGA